>JAYVUA010000081.1:0-30395 GCA_043788255.1 Anaerolineales bacterium
TTCCGCCTTCAGCATCTCTTCCACCTGCTTACGCCTCACCAAAAGGGCTGATAAGTATCTGCCAGCCTCACTTTTCGCCTCAAACCGCCTTGGCTTCATTTGCTTCCCAAACTCTGCCAGGTTGAAAGCATCCAACTTGTCTGTCTTGGCTAGCAAGCCACTGGCTCTTGCGTATTGCCTTACTCTTGCAGGATTAACCACGGCGACCGGTATCCCTGCCTCGTACAATTCCAAGACCACTGCTCGTTGATATCCACCCGTTGCTTCCACCACGATCAATTGCGGCGCCAACTTCTACATCTTCTTTACCAGGCTGAATATTCCTTTCTTGTCGTTTGCCGCCTGGCTTGCCTTTGTTTCCCCCAGCACTGCGATGTCCAACTTATCCTTGGCTACATCGATCCCGACGAACTTTCCGCTACTAGTTGTCATTCCTGCCTCCTCTTTGTATAATGGAGTTGAGCCCTCGCTAGTATTCGGTCTTCAAGACCATTCAACTGCCGTGTCCGCTTTTCATGATACTACCTGACGTGTGGGATTCTGCGCGATTTTTCAGCCTTTTTTTCCGCTGGTTGCTTTTTCTGTTTGGACAGCTTCGCTGTCCCTGCCCCAGCGCGGGTAACGCAAACCGTTAGGCGCTCCGCTGAAAACCAAGAGCAAATGCAAAAGCAAAGACAAGTTCTGCATTAATTAAAAGTTTGCAAGTTGGCGAAAGTCTTTTTAAGTCGAGAAGTCTGCTCATTAACCCGCACATCCCGCGCCTAATTATCGAATAAATTTTTATCAGGGTATTCAGGCGCGGCATGTGCTTCACTATAGAAAATCAAGTTGTTCTTTTGCTCGGCCGCAATTGCGGCGCTAACTTCAACGCAATCTTGAAAGTCTTCTGCCTTACGCCGCAAATGCTTCGTTCTGAAATGCCAGCCTGCTCTACAAACTATCTCGAAACATTCGTTTAGCAAGGTTTCTGGTAAGTTGAGTTTGTAAAATTGCCTCAATTTCGTTGGCATTGGTTCGGTATTGCCGATCGTGCGAGTAGAATACGAAAAGGTTTCTTGGACTAAGTGAAGTTATATGTTAATTTCAAAACTGCCCCCAAAATGGGGGGGGAAAAAACATCCCCTGACTGGGATTAATTGGGGAATATTCGTGATAAGATTAATTAATATGGAATTGAAATAAAGCTTGGGCAATGAAATTCATTGCCTTGCCCAAAATCGCTAAGTTTCTGGCTTTTGGGCTAGCCAGCTAGATTCAATACAAGTACTTCTGGATAATTTCGTAATCAATGGAAATCTTGATGCATTCAATTGCAGAAACTAACCATCAAGGCAAAGGTTTACAGTATTCACCTCGAACCTAGTTTATCTTTGCAACGGAGCAATTAACGAAATACATGGCAAAAATTTTGATCATAGATGACGACACAAATACAACATGGCTGCTTGAGAATGTTTTTTCAAAAGAAGGCTATGAAACAAGCGCGGTCAACAACAGTATTAATGCGTTGTCCACTGCGCTGTCCGTTAAACCAGATATTGTTTTGCTTGACCTAATGATGCCAGATATTGACGGCCTTGAAGTATGTGCGATCCTGCACTCTCACCCAAACCTGGTTCATGTCCCAATTCTTGTTTTGTCTGCTGTAGGCGATGTTAAAAGTAAAGTGGCAGCTTTCGATGCTGGAGCAAAAGATTTCATCTCCAAACCTGTTCATGCTGATGAACTAAAAAGTAGAATAAAAATGTGGGTGATCCACAATGGAAAATAGGTTTATCATGAACTGGGGCTGCAGGGCATCAATCATCATCCCCCTCATCATCGCCATGTTCGTCCCAACCAAAATCGCATCTGCAGACGGCGACCTTTCTTTTGATATCCCATTACAAACACTCAATGGCGGCCAGGCGATTGATCTAACCGGTCTTATGAGTACCCAAACAGTTGAGTTCACGCTTCCCGATAGCTGGGATGTAAAGGATCAGAATTGGGTGGAGATAGACACTACCGCCAGTGAGTTACTGGATTTTGCAGATGCCTCTCTTACGATCTCGCTCAACGGATTGCAAGTCGCCTCCTTTCGGACCACCATTATTGCCGGGAACACAAAAAGCATTGCCATCCCTGCGAATTTTTTCAAACAAGGGAAAAACATACTTACCTTTGAGGGGTTGTTATATCTTTCAGATGATCGGGAAACAAACTGCAGAGTTTGGGACGACCCATCACGCTGGCTGGTAATCGGCCCTAAAAGCTCATTGCATATCTCCTTCCAAAAGAAAAGCCTGTCTGTGGATTTAACAAATTTTCCAAAGGTCTTTCTGCAACCCTTGGAAGGATATCTAACCAACGGTGAAAACCAAACCTTGATCATTTTACCGGATGACACCAAACAGGACGATCTCAATGCACTTGCGGCTGTATCCTATTTTCTGGGCCATGAAGCTGGCGAAAATTTTAAGTGGACCCCGCAAATACTGACACAAGCTGAGTTTACTGCAAATCCAAACACAGATAAAAATATAATTTTCGTCAATAATATTCCTTCACAATTTGAGAAAGAAATTTCCACCGAAAAAGATGCGATCGCCATGTTCCCTTCGCCCTGGGATGACAGCAAAGCAGCGATGGTTATATCCGATCAAAACCGGGAAGATGGATATACCCCAGCCTTGGCATTTGGCGACCCCGCCAAAAAAGTATTGTTAAACGGGAGCGTAGCATATCTCGATAAAGATACCCTGCCTCCAGCTCCCGCGTTCAAAAATGATTATTCCTTTGAAGAACTTGGCTATTTTGATCGAACCGTTAAGGGAATCGGCAAGGAAAACCTCATCTACCGTATTTACATCCCCTACCAGGTAGACCCAACAACCGCTTCTCTTATACTACAAATAAGCCATAGCCCAGAGTTGGACTCAAAGGTTTCTTCATTTACTATTTATTTGAATGGATTTACGGTTGCTTCAATTCTGCCTACAGATCAAAGCGCCAATCTCGATCCAATCCATGTGGATATTCCGATGAATCGGTTTCATCCCGGAGTTAATTTTTTGCGCATCTCCTTCGATCTGCATCTTCCATACGCCAGCTGCGAGCGATCTCCTGAATCAGTATGGGCTACGATATTCAATAGTTCGCACATTGAAATAACATATCGAAACCGCACACCCATCCCTTCGCTAAAGGATTTTCCTCAACCATTCAACGATGATCCGGGTTTTTCTTTTATCATCTCCAATGAAAAAGATACAAAAGACCTTGGCCGTGTAGCTCAATTGGCTTTTTCGATGGGCGCATCTTCTATTTTTGCAAACCAACCGCCCGGAATAGCAACGGCAACAAATTACAACTCGGCGAAGACCAGCCAGACGAACTTAATCCTGGTGGGTTCACCTTTGGAAAATAACGCGATTAAAGAAATTAATCCACTATTACCTCAACCTTTCACAGATGATTTAAAGAATCTGCAAGATGGTTATGGGGTATACCTGCCTTCGGCCGATCAAAATGCCAGCACAGGATTATTGCAAATTATCCCTTCCCCATGGGCAAAAAACGGCACGATTCTCGTATTAACCGGCACCGATTCACAAGGAATTGATTGGGCATGGGATGTATTATTAGATCCAACAATGCGAGATAAATTTGCAGGGAACATTATGGTGGCTGGGTCCAATGAACGAACAAATGCCACGACAATCGAAAACAGCAAAGCCCAGCATTCGGAAATATCTTTTCAACAAACACCGGATGTCACCAAAATACCGATCATCGGAGTCTTGCTTCAAAAAACCCAACAAGCTCCACTAATTACTGCGTTGATTGCCGCGTTGGCTGGTTTATTAATTGTTCTCATTAGCCTGAAGGTTATATCCAGTGAGAAATTCCGCATAAAGAAAAACGATCATTCAGAAGCTGAAGAAAAGGAGGGTGAATGAACAAAGAAATAGATCGCCCTTCTTATTTTTTCAACTTGATGATTGTTGTGATTTCAACGGTCATCCTGGCTATTGTTGCGATTGTATACAATAATTCAATACGCAGTGTCCCTGTGTTCCTATTTATATTAGTACTTGGAGTTGGAATATTAGCCGGGGCAGGGCTGGCGCGCGGAGGAATATTCGGGCTGCTTCTGGTGTCTGTTTGGATTACTATCAAACAAGTTATTGGGGTTTGGTCTGAAGATCGGCTCTTTGTAAACCTTATTGAAATCCTTTTAACTGCAGTCGCCTTTGTGGCCAGCGGCTTTTATCATTACAAACTACAAGCCCATTTCAACGAATATCTTAGCGACTTACAGCAGCTTAAACAACTGGATCTGGAAGATACATCTCTTGGGCTGCTTAAATCTTCCATCGGTTTACTTCGCCTTAGAGAGGAAACTGATCGGGCAATGAGGTTTAGACGTCCGCTCACGTTGGTATTGATTTTAAGTCGCCCCATTCCAGGGAAATCCTGGGAAACAAACGAAAGGTCAGCCGTACTACGATCTGCTGCGACAACCATTAAAGACACAACGCGCACAATGGATATTCCCTTTCTTCTCAGCCAGGACAAAATCGCCATCATTCTTCCGGAGACTGAAATTAATGGAACTAATAAAGTAATAAATAATATTCAAAAACAAATGATTTCCGCTCAAATTGTTAATCAATCTGGGTTTTCAGAACCATTAAATGAACACGCACAAATCCGCTTTGGGTTTGGAGTATTTTTGGGCTACAAAAGAAAGCCGTTCGATATTATGGAGGCCGCCGAAAAATCCCTCGAAAAGGGAATTGAATCAAATATCGGCGGGATTTTCCAAAATCTCTTTATCGACTGGGAAATCATTGGCGAACCGATAATGACAAAGAATATTCTTTCGCATACTCCAAAGAAGGAGCCTGCTATCCCCAGCCCTGCTAACAACGACCGGGCAATTGATGACGAATCGGTAATAGCGTAAACGGTTAGAAAGATCATACACAAAAAATCCAGTAGGAATTATCTCATTATGTTTGGAATTTTAATTTTAGGAGCAGTACTAACCGGAGTTTTAGCAGTGTGGTGGAAAGAGCGCATTGATTACAACAAGCAGCTCGCGAATCTAAAGCTTCGAATTTTCGTAAACGGAATTCGAGGTAAATCAACTGTCACCCGCCTAATAGCGGGTGTCTTACGTGAGGCAGGGATTCAAACTTTAGCGAAAACCACTGGCAGTGCGGCCATGGTCATATTTCCCAATGGCAAAGAAATACTGATTGACCGCAAAAGTTCCCCGACCATCATGGAATTATTCAATATCGCCAAACAGCACGTTAAGAAAGATACCGAAGCAATTGTATTTGAGACAATGGCACTGTGGGCTGCCAATCAAACTGCGTCACAGGAATTGTTAGTAAAAGGGAATATCAACATAATCACGAATGTTCGAGAAGATCATCAGGACGTTATGGGTGAGTCACTTGAAGAAATCGCGGATACCATGTCGCTGACAATACCTACCAATGGAATTTTGATTACCGCAGAGGATCGCCCGCATTTACGGGAAAGATTAAAAAAAAATGCAGAAGCAAGAAGCAGTAAACTCATCTATGCTGATCCTTCATGGGTCACAGAGGAGGATTTGGCAGGATTTAATTATCTGTCATTTCGTGAAAATATTGCCATCGGTCTGGCGGTTGCGGAAATCCTTGGGATTCCGCGTTTGACAGCCATGAGAGGGATGTGGAACGCAAGACCAGACGTAGGTGTGGTTGACATCCAGCGAACCGAATGGAAAGGAAAACAGATTATTTGGATTCCACTTTTCGCCGTAAATGATCGCGAAAGCACAATTATCAGTGTTGAATCTTTAAAACCTTTTTACAAGCCCGGTGCCACCCGAATTGGCATCCTCAACAATCGTTACGATCGTGCAGATCGCGCGATGCGTTTTGCAAATATCGCCGCCAAAGACCTGAAAATGGAATATTGGCTAACTTTTGGCGCTTATGAAACCCAGGTAACTGAACGTATGCTTGAGCTTGGAGTACGCCCCGAACAGATTATCAACATGGGCTTTAGCAAGAATCCAACCCTGGAGCAGATTTTTGATCAAATAGCTGATCTGATCGATGGGGAACAAGGAGTCTTAATTGGCCTGGTTAATATTCATACGCCGCAAGCAGAATTGCTAATGGAATATTTTCACCATCGCCCTGACGCACCGATTCACGCAAAGGAAGACCAAGCCTGGAACTTTTACCGCCCAAAGATCGAGGATGTAAAAGAAATCATGATTGGGCATTTAGCAAGGCGAGATTAACTTCATGTATGAATATTTTGTCAGCGATCAGCTTGCCAGATTGACGATTGTACTTGGGATCGTCGTCTCCACGATTATCTATAAGCAAACAGGCAGAACTCTTGGAGGAGTAATCGTTTGTGGGTATTTGGCCCTTTTTATAGGGCAGCCTATTCACATTATTGTAACTTTGACAATGGCATATATTACGTTTCAGATCGTTCATAATTTTCTAAAAAAACGTTATATGCTGAATGGAAGAAAATTATTTGAAGTTGAAATTTTAGTAGGGCTTGTTTTACAAATATCCTGGTTAACTTTACTGCGAGTTCTTGCAAGAGAAAACATGGATCTACCGGCATTATATGGCATCGGTTTTGTTTTGCCAGGTGTCATTGCACATGACATGGGCCGTCAGGGGCCTCTTAACACCCTTAGCTCCATTTTCGTTGGCGTCTTAATTGTTTCCTTGATCCTAATCCCATTATCTGCTATTGAACAAGTAATGCCAATTGGTTTAAGGCGTATCGCAACACCAGTCTACCGATCCCAACCTTATCCATATACATTTCCCATCAAACTCCTGCCCTATGGGATTCTAGTCAGCATTTTAATTGACTTGTTAATATATGCTCTGGTAAGGTACCGCTCTGGTGGGTTTGTTACAGCAGCCTATCTCGCTCTGTTTGCATTTCGCCCATTCGATCTGCTCTTTGTAATACTTTGCAGCGTCATTACTTTTCTTTTTGTTAAATTAATTACGACGCGCTTGATTTTGGCTTTTGGGAGGATCAAGTTGGGAATTATGATTTTATCCGGGGTTGTCATATCATGGCTGCTAGAGATATTGATTATTGACTTAACCGGCGGCAGGTTTGTTCCCTGGTCTGGATTCGTAGTCATCATGCCAACAATTATTTCCTTGATTGCCAACGATTTTGACCGTCAGGGACTCTATCGCACCATTGCAGCAGTATCCGTTTCTGCATTCGGAGTATGGGCAGTTATGCAAGGTTTTGTTTTGATCTTGAATATATTGGGATTAAGTTGGTTTTTTACAGCTTAAAAGGATGCCAAATTAATGGGACGAATTAAAATACTTTATTTAACGATCATCGTTTTTATTATCTCAAACTGTTCCCCGGTCTTTTCCCCCTCTGCAAGCCCACCCTCACTTACATCTAACCCTACAGATAGATTAATTTCGGAAAAGATATCAGGCCGTGTCGTCGATCTTGACGGAGTGCCAATCCCCGGGGCTGACGTGATAACCGAAACTGCTCAATCCCAAAGCGATAATCAAGGATGGTTTTATTTATCATCATCGGGATACCCACAATGGGTTACTATAAAAAAGTCGGGATACATTTCCCGCACTCGCGCAGCAGAACCAGGGACTCCGATCTTGATTCGGATCAGTCCCGATGATGGCAAAACGATAGTATTTAACTTCGCTGGTGATGTAATGCTCGGAAGAAGGTTCTTCGACCCAAACGAAGATGGTGACCCCTCTGACGGCTTGCTACCCGTAAACCCATCTGTTGAAGATCACCTTAAACTCTTGGAGCCAATAAAACCCCTTTTGGAAAATTCGGATATTACAGCAGTAAATCTGGAATCTGCTATTGATAGCCAGCCATACTTCTCACCTAGAGACCCAAGGCCAATCGTTTATCATCCCACTAAAGATTATGTGTACGCAACCCACCTTAACGCCATCACTGCATTAATGCAATCAGGAGTAAATGTGGTGGGAATAGGAAACAACCATGTCTATGACATGCTTGAGCTGGGTATGGCTAACACAATCTCTTATTTAGACAACGCAGGAATGATGCATTTTGGCGCCGGAATGAATGAGGCCGAAGCTTGGACGCCTGTGATTATAACGATAAAGGGGCAAAAAATCGCGTTTATCGGTTGTACAACTATCTTTGGAAACGACAGGATCATACAAAAAAATGAAATTTCCTACGTGGCCTCTGATTTGCAAAAGAAGGGCGGCGCCGCGTTATGCGATAAAAACAAGATTAGAAGTGCCGTAATCCAGGCGAAGCAGAATGCGGATATCATCATAGTTATGGTTCACGGGGGAGTTGAGTATGATCGATTGCCATCGGGAGGCTCAATGCGCCTTACAAAAATTGCCGAACAAGCTGGCGCTACAATGGTGATCAACCATCATCCCCATGTTGTTAGTGGCTTTTCTTTTGAAAAGGGAGTACTTACAGGGTGGTCACTTGGAAATTTTATTTCCGACCAAACTGTATGGCCATCTTTTGAGTCATACTTGGTAACCGTTTACGTTCGTGACAATAAAATAATCAGAGCATTTGTCGAACCTGTTATGCTTAAAAACTATGTTGCCTGGGGAGTAACCAGCGACCTTTCAGATTATGTAGCCCGTGGAGCTGCAGGCCGTAAACCTGGTCCATTTATTGTAGAAAGCGGAGAAATGGAAGTCGACGTCAATAATACTGCATCACAAATTTCAAATATGGTCACTTTAAATGGAGGCCAGGAAGGAAAGATTATCCCACTCAAAAATGGGCAGTGGATTTCCGCTTTCAAAGGAACAGGGAATTTGCAAATTGGTAGAGATCTCTTATGGGTAGGTGGATTCGAAAACAGTGTCGTAGGGAACAATTCATACACTCTACCACTGTGGAATCAAACGGATTCATCAAGTCTTGAAGTCGGAAAGGAATTTGCGTATGAAGGCTCAACAGGAATCAGGCTTTTGCGAGGAAGCAGCAATGGAAAAGATGCAGTTACGTCAAACCTTCATCGCATCTTTGTAAAGCCTGGGAGTAATATTAGTATCAGCGGAATGTATCGGGGTAACAACGGGGCAAATATTTCTGTTCAGGTCAGTTTATATCCTGATACAGTTGGGCCATCAAGCAAGAAAATCATCATACCAATAATTGTAAAAGAAAGCGGAGCGTGGCAGTCATTTAAAAAGGATATTCAAATTCCCGCAGACATTGTGGCAACACAGGTTTATTTACGACTCTCACCGCCTGCTTCTGGAACGTCAACAGCTGACTTTGACAACATACGAGTCATCGAATGGGCTCCGACAAACTCTCCATTTAGCATTCTATATAATTATGCTTATTTAATTGGAACTGGTGACTTAACATTTAGCCAGGCAACTTTCCCCGGAGGCGAAAGTTGGTTAACGTTACCAATGCCAGAAAAGGTATTTCCAGAGTAGGTATCAAAACCAATTCAAAAATCAACTTTTTGTTTGCCTCCAGGTAAAAGCACATTTCTGATTGCACCTACAAAATCTCGAAATATAAGCTTTGTCTCCCTTCTACTTTCTCGATCTAATCCTTTAAACATTGAACGCCTTAGTGCCTCCGTAATTTCCAATTGTACGCCTCGCCCTGAGCGGCCCCGGTTACAAATATTTTCAGGCTGATTTCCCAAAAATTGGGTTGTCGCACGAACAGCATCAAAACCAGCTTTGCCGAGTTCTTTTATAAGTTTGTCACCAAGTTCAATATCCAGCCCACCCACATAGATCGCTCTTTCTTTTCCTCCACACCCGTGGATTGCAATCACAGTCTCTGAATTTTGAACAAGCATTAGACATTTTGGCTCATCAAAAAGCGTACTGGTCAAATGTAACAATTCATTCCCACTTAAGCGGATACCATCAAAAGTGTATAAGGAACAAGACCAACCTGCTATGGCCTTTGCCAGTTCTGAGGTTCCCGGTTCAATGCCCCCGCCATGCGGAGCGATTACCGCAAAATCTCCCTTGCGATTTTTAACAGTTATATGAAAGGCCAATCCATTTTTTTCGACCGAACTCAACTCTGCAAAGCTTTTATACCAGCTATTCATTAACATTTCTCCATTCAATATTTTGTTTCTACAATAAACCTCTTGTATAAGTCAGAAAAAATTATTTACGGGAGTGCAAAGGCTTCACTTTTGCGTTTCGAAAGTAGAACTTCCGAACTCCAGAATATAGTTATGCAAGAGGTCTAATAAAACAATCAGTTACAATTTTATCGTGGGTCATGGGCGATGTAAACAGAAAATTAAATTACAATCCACAAGGAAACACGATGAAGAAAATTTATGATTATTCCCATAAAATAAATAAGCAAAAGGCTTGGAATTCGATCTTTCTCCTTTTTTTCATTTGGTCCATTCTCGCAGGATTCAGCACCCTGTTCCCAGAAAAAAAACCGACTCCAATTTTTAGCAGTGAAGTTTTATCTGGCGAAAGCTCAATAACTCCAACACCAAGTCAGACACCTTTCCCTTTCGTCCAAAATGTGAATGGTGACTTGGCAAACATTCTGGCAGAAGCAGAAAAGACCATGCCGAAGGCAAACACTGAGGGATTCATTATTCCAACAAAATTGGACCAGCTGGCCTTTCAACAAATCGCCCTTTCCATCGAAAAAGACAACCCAGAATCGGCGCTTCGCTCAGCACTCGCGAATAATTATGAAATATTGAGACTGATCGATCAAGGGGATTTGGAAAGAGCAGATTATATTCTCAAGGAACAACTACCAATCATAAAGGGATGGGGAACTTATGTTTTCAGAATAAAAGCAGCACAAGATATCATCATCGAAGCCCCGCATCCTATAGCAGACGAGCGCACGCCAGAAGTGGCAATGGATATTTACCGCGCACTTAATGCGAAAGCTTTGCTTATTTCCGGTACTCACAGAAATGCGAATCAGGACGGATCAGCTGATAGCGCGCATGCCCCAGAAAGCATTTTTCAAACCATGCATATCACCCTATTTCAACTCGGACCACAGGTTAGCAAAAACACGATCTTTATGCAAATACATGGATTCGCTGCCCGAGATCATCCTCGCTATCCTCAAGTCGTCATTGGTCACAATTGGAAGAACGATCCAAGTAAAGATATTCTGCTCCAAAACATTGAAAGCGCCCTGAAAAAAAACAATATAAAAGTGGGCATCTGTGATGATACAAATAATTATATGGACCTTTGCGGAAGAAAGAATTTACAAGCATCTGTAATGAATGAGGGCGTGTTTATTCATATTGAATTGAATGAATCAATTCGAAAAGAAGATGGCCGGTTGGTGGATTCTTTAATCCTTGCAATAAATCAATACCACCAATAACTTATCACTTTAGTTTAAATGATTTAATTCCAAACATACCAGTCCCTGGATGGGAGTTTCAACTATGAAAACCTGTCATGATATTTTTATTTTTCCACTTTAGCACGCCTCTCCGTCTGACCTTTGATTTGGATTACCCCGGCCGGCAATTGCCCGTTGGTTTCTTACCGTAAACCAGTCTTTGCGAGCAAGCATGTTCACTGCCGATTTGGTTAAATTCAACCCAAGCCAGGGTCCGCTTAACGTAACTGGGACAGTTTGCCTGAAGACAGGGAGTGTCCAAAAGAATGGGGTTTGGTTGACCACAAAGCCAAAAAATTAGACACTCCCTGAAGATATTCAGGGAGATCAGGGCAAAAACACTTAAATAGTCACCACTTTTTATCCGTCTAAAAATTAACATTAACTTGGAATGAAATGCTTATGCTTTTTGGCTTGCCCTCGGGGGTCTTTAACTGTATGATTGAGGCAGATTCAAAAGATATTTTATTCTTTATTTAACTTGGAAACAAATTATGGCAAAAATACTGATCGTAGACGATGATGTTCAAGTCACCACCTTGTTGAAAAGACTTCTTTCAAACCAGGGATATGATGCAACAGCAATAAATCAAAGTTCCAAGGCCATTCAAACGGCAAACTCAATTCTGCCAGACCTTTTCATTCTTGATCTCATGATGCCGCAGCCAGACGGATTCAAACTCTGCAAGATGCTGCGGGCTGATCCAAAGTTTGCAAAAACTCCCATTCTAATTATCACAGCCATGGAAATTAGCAATGCAAAAGCTACCGCCTTTGGAGCAAATGATTATCTAGCAAAACCTTTTGACCTTGACGAACTTACAACAAGAATCGAATCCTTACTTGAATAAGTGAAACACCCTTCAAAAGACATTATTTACCTCTGCTCATCTAATACACATCATCCCTGAAATAGGAATATATTATGTCCAAGATATTGATCGTTGACGATGACAGACAAGTTACTTTTTTTCTTGAAAAACTCCTCCAGATCGAAGGATACCAGCCAACCGCAATTAGTGACAGTTCAATAGCCTTGGAAACAGCCAGATCAGTAAAACCTGACCTTTTCATTCTTGATTTAATGATGCCAGAACCAAATGGGTTTGAGCTTTGCAGGCAGCTACGCGCAGACCCCGATTTTGCACATACGCCCATCGTAATCATAACGGCCATGGACGATAGTGACAGCAAAGCAATTGCCTTTGTGGCAGGAGCAAATGACTTCATTACAAAACCTTTCCGTCCCGACGAACTGGCGAACAGAATGAGGGAATTGCTTGGTTAATTAAACCCGGGGTTGCTGGTTGCTTGATATAATAAGTTTGATAATAAACTAATTTTTTTAGGGACACCAATGGCAAAAATAATGGTCGTAGATGATGATGTACAGGCAACAACACTGTTGCAAAAAGTCCTTTCCTCAGAGGGCTATGAAGCAATTACGGTGAACGATAGTTCAAAAGCAGTCCAGCTTGCTCGATCAATTTATCCAGATCTCTTCCTGCTCGATTTGATGATGCCTGAACCCGATGGATTCAAACTTTGCAGGCTGCTGCGCGCAGATCCCAATTTTACGAATACGCCCATTATTATCATTACCGCACTTGACGATAGCGACAGCCGAATTGTTGCATTTGGCGCAGGCGCCAACGATTACCTAACAAAACCCTACAACATCAACGAACTTTCAGAACGAGTAAGAGCACTTATCTATTAGCCTCCAGGACGATCAGTTCGTCTTTCACACACAAAAAGCAGAGTACTTTAAACAGAGTACTCTGCTTTTTGTGTGTGATTATTAAATTACTTGAGGGTATTGACAAAGGCAACAACCTGCCAAATCTGTTCGTCAGTTAGTACGCCCTTCCATGCAACCATTGCAGTACCTTCCTTACCGGTATTGATACGCCAATAAAGATAATCATCACCAGCTGTAATCTGTAACTCAGCTAAATTTTTCGGTTTCGGGTCCAACACAGCACCTGCAGGCCCATCGCCATGACCTAGTGGGCCGTGGCAGGCTTCGCAGTTTATCTTAAATACATTCGCGCCTTCAGTCACAGCGTCTGCTCCAAGTGGATTGGTTTTACCAGAATAATCAGCAGGAACAGGAGCCAAGGTAGCAACTGCATTTGCACTACCGCCACCACAAGCAGCCAAAGTAAACGCCGCCAATAAAACAACAAACAAGACTTTCTTCATCACATACCTCCAGTTGTTATGTACTTCGAACAACAGTCAAGATTATACAAACATTGTGAAATTAAGTACAGTATTCAAGTTGAAAAGTTTGAATTACGAATCCTCCTATTGGCTACACGCTAAATTAAAGTATTTTTAAGAGAGTAAATGAATTGAAACAATTGATTTAAATTTGGAACAAAAGGGTAAAATTCAAACTACTTGGAGTCCACATGAAACGAAAAACATGGCAAAAAACCCTCTTCGTTATATTTGTCATTATCCTCACTTTGCGGTTTTTCTCAAAGCCTGCGCCAGAACATCCCTATTATGCAAAAGACTTAAACTACCCGCTCGTCATAGCTCATCAGGGTGGAGATGGCATCTGGCCGGGTGACACTCTCTTCGCCTTCGAAAAAGCTGTTGAAGTTGGAGCAGATGTCCTTGAGATGGATGCGCATATCACAAAAGACGGCGAAATCGTATTAATGCATGACGAGCGTGTCGATAGAACCACCAATGGCAACGGTCTCATTGAAGATCTCACTCTTGCCGAGCTATCAAAATTAGACGCAGCTTATCAATGGTCAAATGATGGCGGAAAAACCTTCCCCTATCGTGGGAAGGGAATTCAGATGACTACACTTAAAGAACTATTTGAAAAATTCCCAGAAAAACGTTTCCTCATTGAAATTAAGTTAACCGAAAACCCGATACACAAGCCGCTTTGTGACCTCATCCATAAACACAACATGCAGGATAAAGTTATTGTGGCATCGTTTCATGACGACGCAATGGCGTTATTTCGCCAAAAATGTCCAGGTATCGCAAGCTCTGCTTCAAAAGGCGAAGTGCTTCCTTTCGTTTTGTTGGGAAAAATATTTTTCAGCGGATGGCTCTCACCTGAATATCAATCCCTTCAAATTCCATATGAAACGTCAGAGTCCTACGGAATTCCTGTACTTACACAAAGGTTCATTCGCGAAGCCCATGCAAAAAATATTCAAGTTGAACCATGGACTGTGGATGATCCCAGCTTAATAAAGCAATACATTGACTGGGGCGTGGATGGAATCATTACCGACAGGCCTGACATTATGCTCCAGATATTAGGGAGATAATACATGACATCCTACGAAGAAGGCATTGAAAGCTTACGCGCTAGTAGAGATCAAAAAACAAAATCCAACCCGTTAAGCTGGTTAAATCTTGCAGGATTATTCTGGCTTGAAAAGGGCGAAAATTCGTTTGGCCATGTAAAATAACTCTGCAGGGATTTCCCCAAGCTTTTTGTGGAATGTTCATTTTCAAAAATGATGTAGTTACATTTCATCCATCGCAAGATGTGACATTCTCATGCAACAGACCCAACCATGAAAGTCGCCCACTGATCTCAGATATTCAAAACGATCCAGACTTGATCAGTATTGGTTCGATTACGATGAAAATTATTATTCGGGGTGAGGTAACGCTTATACGCGCATGGGATAGAGAATCTCCACTTGGCAGGCAATTTGAGGGATTTAAATCGATAAAAGCTACCGTGTTAAAGCCAAATATATACGCTACGACATACCAAAAATAGTAAAACGGACGGATATCATTGGTACAGAAACAGAAGGTCAATATTTGGGCAGAGTGGAATTCAGTTTAAATGGTGTGAATTGCGAACTCGAAGCAGAAAAAAGTGATGACAAATTACTTTTTCACTTCACGGATGTCACCAGCAAAGTTACCACCTATGGTGGAGGGCGCAAATTCTCTGTACCATTACCAGAAGGTAATGAGATCATCCTTGATTTCAATCTTACAGAAAATTGGCCTTGTGCCTACACACCCTTTGCCACCTGCCCTGTCGTCCCACAGGAAAATCGTCTTTCCATAAAAATTGAAGCGGGCGAGATCAATTACTTAGATCATTAATAATAAAATATCGACACCTTTTATCTCATTATTCCACCCAAACGACTCTATCTTCAAAACCTTGTCGAACGTATGGCTCTGGCAAAACATCAGGGATACCAATATACAGAAATCCAAGGATATGCTGATCTGCCGCAAATCCTAAAAACTCCTTAACCTTTGCATCGCGAGCCCACTCGCCAGTACGCCACATCGCACCCAAACCCATTGCGTATGCAGTAAGCAAAATATTCTGGCAGGCAGCCGAAGCAGCCGATATGTTTTCAATTTCGATAATTTTCGAATCAATGGGTTTATCAACTCCAAGAGCGATCACAACGGGTGCGCGGAGCGGCAATGCACGGGTTTTATCCAAGCCCTCAGGAGGCGTGGCAGGGTTACGGTCCAAAAAAGAGGCGGCCATTACATCCCCCAATTTATTTCGCCCATTACCAGTCAAAACAACAAAACGCCAGGGTCTCACGTTATGATGATTCGGAGCTTGAACCGCAGCGCTTAAAAGTTTCTCAATGGTCTCACGCGGCAAAGCATCCTGCTTCACTTTTTTGATGGTCAGCCTTCCATGAATTGCATCCAATATTTCCATAGTTTCTCCTGTTATCTCCGACGCTTACGGGTAAAATTGTCTTACCATGAAAATATTTTATTCTGAAGAGCATCGCAGGCACTTCCCTCCTTTTGAAGTTTTTGATGGCGGGAAACGTGTGCCTTATTTTGAAAATCCAGATCGCATGGATCGTATTTTGACCGCTCTCAAAAAAACGGATTGGGCTGAATGGACTGAGCCTAAAGGGTTTGGGCTTGACCCGATCATTGCGGTACACGATAAAGACTATATTGCCTTTCTCGCTTCTGCATGGACCGAGTGGCTGAATTCTGACCCGACGATATCTGCTTCGCCCGAGCAACACGCTTTTCTGCCCGCCACCTTTGCTTTGCGAAGAACGCCGCGTGTACCAAGTTCTTTACATGGCAAAGCTGGCTATTATATAATGGATCTTTCAGCATGTATTGTTGAAGGGACCTATTCATCCATTTTGACTTCGGCGAATTGCGCTCTAAGTGCAGCCGAATTTACTTTTGCCAATCAAAAATCTTCTTTTGGATTATGCCGCCCGCCAGGTCATCACGCAGGAAAAGATTACGCAGGCGGATATTGTTTTATTAATAACGCGTCTGTCGCTGCGAATTGGCTTGCTTCAAAAGGCAAAGTCGTGTTACTTGACATTGACTATCACGCAGGCAATGGCACGCAGGATATTTTTTATGAACGCAATGATGTATTTACCGTTTCGATCCACGGTGACCCAGATTTTGAATACCCGCATTATTTCGGCTTTGCAGAAGAAACAGGTGCAGGAAAGGGATTTGGTTTCCACCGCAATTTTCCCCTGCCCAAAGGCACGAATGATGAACAGTATTTACTGGTGCTGGATGAAGCAATCGGTCTCATAAAAAACTTCGCGCCAGACTATTTGGTTGTCTCTGCAGGCATGGACATATATGATGGGGACCCCCTTGGTACTTTCAAAGTCACACAGAATGGGATTGCCCAGATCGGTGCGCGAATTGCAGCGCTTCATCTCCCAACCGTTATCATCATGGAGGGCGGTTACGCCAACGAAGCCCTTGGGACAAATATCGTAAGTTTATTGGAGAACTTCAAATGAGAAAAATAGTGGTTATGTATCTTTTTATTCTTTTTATAATTTCAGCTTGCGGCCCCTCCCCTGAAGAACAAGCCACGCGTACCGCAACTGCCATTACTGCCACAGCTGCATCCTGGACAAATACACCCACAATTACGTTTACTCCATCGCCAACACTTACATTAACGCCCACGATTACGTTTACTCCAACCATCACTCCAACTTCAACAATTACTACCACGCCAACATTTGCATTTCCAGTAGTAACCGTCAATAAGCAGGCGCACTGTCGTTATGGACCGTCGGGCGCATATCTTCACGCTGCTGATTTATACATAGGCGATATTGGCACAGTCCGCGGGAGATTTATATACAGCTCGTGGCTATACATCAAGTTTGACAAGTTAAATTATTATTGCTGGGTTGCGCCTTCGGTTGTAAACCTGGTCGGCGATATCAGCGGGATTAACATGATCATCCCCGATCTACAGTCAATTGGCAGCAATCAGTATGGCCCGCCTAATAACGTCTCTGCGATGCGCAATGGAGATGAAGTAACCATTAGTTGGGAACAAATGATCATGACTGCAGATAAAGACCGCGGATATTTTATCGAAGCGTTCGTCTGCCAGAATGGCGCTTATATTTGGTGGACATTTTCCTACCCTGATCAATTCACCACCAGTTATACAGTCAAAGATGAGGCGGGTTGCGCGGCTCCTTCTTATGGAAAACTTTATACCGTAGAAAAGCATGGATACTCGCAGCCTGTGGATATTCCCTGGCCTGCTCCATAAAAAAAGCGGATGCTTTCGCATCCGCTATAATCTCAAGTTAAGATACCCGCCTTTTTAAAGGCTGTCTCAAGGGCGTCTAGTGTTGCCGGCTTGATTAACATTGCCTGCGCACCTGCCTTCATTACGTGTTGTCTCGTTTCTGGCTGATCGTCAGAAGTGATAACAATGACCGGCATTTTACTTAATCTTGGATCCCGTCGGATATAACCAAGCACTTCCGTACCATCCACGCCGGGCATATTTATATCCAGACACACAAAGCGCGGCACCGAGCTGCCCAAGACCGCCATGGCAGGGCTTGAGCCATACGCAACACGAGCAGGTATATCTAAAATTTCGAGCATTTGTTGTAAAGCATCTGCCGTTTGACGATTATCGTCAATAATTAAACCTTCATTTAATGCACTATCCATATTTATTCATCCTCCAAAATAATTTTACCCATTACAGAAATATCGTATCCTGTTAGTCTCGACACAGCCAAACGAAATTTTTCATCTGTAAACAAAGTGAACAAAGGCGCGAGTAATTCACCATCCGCATACTCTTTTGGGATCACCAAATCGTATCGTTCTTGAAATAACGGCACAAAATCCAACTGCAAAGCTTGCGCGGCGGCCGCAATGCCAAGGCCACAATCGGCACGGCCCGATGCAATCGCAGCGGCAACGCCAAGGTGAGTATACTCCTCCTCAGTATAGCCGAGGATGCTATCTGATGAAATCCCCATTAAGTTCAGATGATAATCCAGAAGGACGCGCGTACCTGCCCCACGTTGACGATTCACAAACTGGACTCTTCGAATTGGACTCCGCTCTGAATTGCTGAGGTCTCCCAGGTTTTTGACTCCCTTTGGGTTTCCCTTCTTAACGATCAACCCTTGGTCACGCCCAACCAATGCGACCACCTTGACAGGGATATTCGGCATGTATTGTCGAATGTATGAAATATTATAAGAGCCGTCTTTCGGGTCAAGTAAATGTGACCCAGCCAAGTGTGCTTCACCACGCCTCAATGCGATAAGCCCGCCTTGCGAACCAACATTAGCAGAAGCCAGTCTGCGGTCATGGTCGGCGAGGAATTGCGCGAGCAGATCGAGAGTCATATCGTGTGAGCCGATGCAAAAAATCGTTTTTTCGATTTCGGCTTTGCTGCGATACATATGCACTTTGACTTGTTCGCCAGCATCCAATCCCTGCACACCGCTCGGAAGTAATGCCAAACCATCCGCTTGCACCAGCGAAGTGATAACTCCCGCTCCGCGTGATAATGGAGCCGCGAGAAGTTTGCCGCCCACTTTACCCACAGCAACACGGACATAATCATCATCGCCTGCGGGGGAAACCAGTTTACGTGTCAACGTCGCCATTTCAGTAGGAAGTTCAAGCGCAGGCCGCCCAAGCCATTTTGCAATAATCGATTCAACGAAAATATCCACAGTCAACGCGGCAGAAACGGGATAGCCGGGAACGCCAATAATCGGTATCAGGTGCGAAGTGCCGGGTGTCGGGTTTCCTAATCCCTCATTCCTAATCCCTAATTCCTTTTGAATCATTCCCAAAATTACTGGATGCCCAGGTCTTACGGCTACCCCATGCACTAATAGTGTGCCAAGTTTCTCAACAACTTTTGATGAAAAATCTTCTGCACCTGCGGATGAGCCTGCATTTAATAAAACAAGATCATGTGTTTGCCCAGCTTCCTGTACCTGCTCACAAAGCAAGTCAAAATTATCTTTAGTAATCGGATAACGGGTCGGCTCGCCGCCCATGGCTTTTATCTGCGCTGCCATGACGAGCGAGTTGTATTCGAGGATGTCGCCAGGTTTTAGTTTGGATCCGATCGGGACTAGCTCACTGCCTGTTGGCAAAATGGCAACTTTCGGTTTACGCGCGACGCAAATATTTTGATGTCCAGATGCGGCGATCGCGCCTAAATCCGCTGGGCGAAGTGTATGCCCCGCAGGCAGGACGAGTTGAGTCGCAACGATATCCTCCCCCAGCGGACGGACATGACTCCACGGGGCGACAGCGGCACGGATGCGAATGGATTTGGGGCCGCGAATGTCTTTCGTAATTTGATCATGGTCATCAAGTGATTCAACATTTTCAATCGGAATAACCGCATTCGCCCATTCAGGAAGCGGATCACCCGTGTCAACATATTGCGCTTCGGAACCGATGAACAAAGTGACGGGCGCAGAGGGCATAGCGCCATTTGTGGAAATCGCGCGCAAAGCAAAACCATCCATTGCGGAGGCGTGATAATGCGGCGAAGAAATCTCAGCCCAGATCGGCTCGGCTGTGACTCGACCCAATGCGTTTTCATCCAGCAGAATTGATTCAACAGCAAGTACGTGCCAAAGATTTGCATCTTGTAACGCTTCTCTTAATCGCGCTTGTGCTTGTGAGAGTGGTATATCGTGAAGGTAGACAGACATTTTCGATTTTCGATTTTTGATTTACTGCAAAAATTTAAACACAAAGTACACAAAGGTTTAAGACTTTGACTTTTTTCATCCTTCATCCTTCATAATTCATCCTTTATCTTTACCCCAAAACTTCCACGTCATGCGGGCCAGACTCTCTCAGCCCCGCGCCCGTCATACGCACAAAGATCGCCTTCTTCTGGAAATCTTCAATATTGCTTGCGCCGCTGTAACTCATCCCTGATTGTAAACCGCCAACGAGTTGAGTCAACACTTCGCGCGCCTTGCCACGATACGGAACCGCGGCTTCCACACCTTCCGCCACATAATCTTCGATTTCTTCCTGCGTTAGATCGTTGCCTTCTTTGTGGTTGCGATCAATATTTGCTTCACGCGAAGCCATGCCGCGTGAAGCCTTATAACGATGACCTCGACGAGTCATAATCATGCCAGGGCTTTCGTCGGTACCAGCCAGCATACTGCCGATCATCACGGTTTGCGCGCCTGCCGCGATAGCCTTGGCCACATCCCCGGGCTGACGAATACCGCCATCTGCAATGATGGGAATGCCCGCAGACTCAGCCGCTTTGGCACAATCAATGGTCGCTGTCAGTTGCGGCACACCAGAGCCTGCCACAATACGGGTAATACAAATGGAGCCAGGTCCCACGCCGACCTTCACGCAATCTACGCCAGCATCGATCAGGCGTTTTGTACCATCAGCTGTGGCAACATTACCGCCGATAATTTGCGCCTTCGGGAAATGCTTGCGGATATTTTTGATCATGTCAATTTCAAGATTCGAATCGCCGTGAGCAATATCCACCACGATACAATCTGCACCAGCTTCAAGCGCAGATTCCACGCGACGCATTTCCTTATCACGCACACCCACCGCCGCGCCCACGATCAATCGTCCACGCGCATCTTTGGTGGCTTTCGGATACTGCGTGATCTGCATAATATCTTTTAACGTCACCAGGCCTGCCACGCGCCCATTTTTATCGACGAGCGGAAGTTTTTCAATGCGATTCTCATGCAATAGTTTTTCAGCATCTTTCAAGGAAATATCAGGCAGTGCAGAAATAACTTTCTTTTGCATGATCTCATGCAAAGGTTTGGCAAGGTCATTTTCAAACAACAGATCTCGCGTGGTAACAATGCCGACTAATCTTTCGTCGGCATCCAAAATCAGAATTCCACCTGTGCCTGTTTCGGCCACAACCTTATTCAAATCGCCCACGGTATGTGCGAGCGTCATCATGATCGGCTTATCCACAATATAAGACTCAGCCTTTTTCACACGCTCGATCTGCCGCGCCTGTTCCGCGATGGATAGAAATCTATGAATGATGCCAATGCCGCCTTCACGCGCCATGGCAATCGCCATTTCACTTTCGGTGACCACATCCATGTTCGCGGAAATGATCGGGATCTGCAAATTAATTTGCTTTGTCAACTTCGTCTGCGTTGAAAGCGCGCGGCGCGAGTCTACGGCGGAGTATTGCGGCACCAGTAAAACATCGTCATACGTTAAAGCGGTATCTTGTAGTATTTTCATATTCACTCCTCTGAAATCGAACGCCCGAATTATAATGCTTACAGAAGAATCCATTGGATATAAAAGCGCTTCACGCTTAACTGGTATCTGCTCATTCCAGCGCGGACAGAGTCAACGCTTTGGGGATGCTCTCGAAACAGAAGCAGGCCGCGGTTAAGGATGATCCGCTAATTCGGTGTGGAAAATGCTCAAGAGTTGAAATTCAAAAAGGAGAAGTCATGACAGTTACTGCAGTGATCGGTTCACAGTGGGGTGACGAGGGCAAGGGAAAAGCCGTGGATTTTCTGGCCGAACGCATGGATTATGTAGCACGATTTAATGGCGGGAATAATGCGGGGCATACGGTCATTAATGAATTTGGAACATTCAAAATTCATTTGGTGCCTTCAGGAATTTTTGCAAAGAATACAGTCGGGTTAATCGGCGGCGGCGTGGTGATCGACCCGCAAGTGCTGATCGATGAAATTGAGATGCTCAATAAAGCAGGCATCGGCGTGGATGGAAGATTATGGATTTCGCCGCGCTCGCACATCATCATGCCGTATCATAAAATTTTGGACGGCTTATACGAAGAAGCAAAAGGCGACGGTGCAACAGGCACAACCCGCCGCGGCATCGGGCCAGTGTTCGCAGACAAGGTCAGCTATAACGGAATCCGCTGGACAGATTTTACAAGTGACGTATTTGAAGAGCGCTTAAAAGTACAGATCGAATTGAAGAATAAAATCATGATCGCGTTGGGCGGCGAAGCGTTGAAGTATGAAGAAGTGCGTGATACTTATCGCGGATATTATTTGAAAATAAAACCGTATCTCAAAGAATTGTTCTCGCTCGTGCAGGATGGTTTGAAATCGGACAAGAACTTTTTACTTGAACAAGCCATGGGCACATTTCTAGATACAGACTGGGGCACGTATCCGTTTGTGACGGCTTCAACCACCATTCCTTCGGCGGCTTCGGCTGGGCTGGGAATTCCACCGCGTTATATTACAAATGTAATCGGTGTGACAAAGGCCTACACCACGCGCGTTGGCGCGGGTCCGCTGCCGACGGAAATCCATGACAGACACAGCCCGGAATATGAGCAATTTGGCGAAGTGGCCGCGACCACTGGCCGCATTCGCAGAGTGGGCTGGCTGGATCTGGAAATTGTACGCACCGCAGCAGAGTTGAGCGGCATGACTGAAATCTGTTTGACGAAGCTGGATGTACTCAGCGGATTGAATGAACTTCAGGTTTGCATGGGATACAAGCTAAACGGCAAAGATGTGCGCTATGCAGATGTGGACGCCTATGGTTTGGATAAAGTGGAATTGGTTTACAAAAAGTTCAAAGGCTGGCAGGAAGATATCAGCAAGGCGCGCACATTTGACGAATTACCGCAAGCCGCAAAAGATTATGTTTCAATGATCGAAGACGCGGCAGAAGTCCCTGTTAAGTGGATTGGGGTGGGGCCTGAACGGGATGCGACGATTCGAAGATAGCGAGATTGGGTAATTGTGTAATTGGGTAATTGGTAATTGTGGAGCCTTTCATGGGTTTCAAAAAATGGAGAAAAGTTGTAGATAGACCGCCAATCACAGACCGTGGATGGCGGTCTGTTAAGTGAAAAATAAAGTTTATACATCATGGAAATTTTTATAAAAATACAAAAACAAGGCTAAAAGATATGCAACTTTACTTTATACGTCACGGACAATCGATCAACAATGTAAATTGGGGCAATCCTGATTATGTGGAACACCCAGACCCCTACCTGACCGAAATCGGTCTTGAGCAGGCGGAAGTTCTGGCAAAGTATCTCAAGGAAAAACAATACATCAGCGACGACAAGGCCTGGAATAACCAAAATCAATATGGATTTGGATTCACGCACATCTACGTGAGTTTGATGGAACGTGCCACCACAACCGCCGCGCCCACCGCCCGCGCCTTGCGAAATATCCCATTTAGCGCGTGGCCTGAGATCCACGAGGAGGGCGGAATTTATGCCCGCGAAGCAGAAGACAGATATACAGGGATGTCGGGCAGGCCGCGTTCCTTCTTTGAAAAGAATTTCCCTGAGTTGAAACTACAGGAAGGGCATGATGAATCAGGCTGGTGGAATCGTCCGTTTGAGACCGAAGAACAGCGCCAACCGCGCGCTGACCAAGTTCTCGCGGAGTTGATCGCCCGCCACGGCGATAAGGAAGGCCAGCCCGAAGAACGCATCGCATGGGTCAGTCACGGCGGATTTTTCGTGCGGCTTTTATCGTCCATGCTCAAACTTCCCTGGCGGCAGGGCGCGCACGATATGAAATCATGGTTCGTGCTCAATAATTGTTCGATCAGTCGTTTTGAAATTCACAACAAAGAATTACGGATCGATTATATTAATCGCACCGATCATTTGCCCGCACACTTGATTACTGGATGATAAAATAGAAACGTTCAATCAATCAATTAATCCCTTTTGGAGGCAGAAATGAATATTTTCGTATGGATCATCTTTGGTGCAATCGCTGGCTGGATCGCAAGCATCATCATGGGCAGGAACAAGCAAATGGGTGCCATCGCCAACATCGTCGTCGGTATTATCGGCGCTTTCCTTGGCGGCTATATTATGGATTACTTCGGCGGTGAGGGCGTGACGGGCTTTAACTTTACCAGTCTGCTCGTTGCGATTGTAGGCGCGGTTGTCCTGCTCTTCATCGTAGGGTTGTTCACTGGCCGCCGTCGTCGTAAATAAATTTTTCCAACGAAAAGTCCCCGCCAATAGGCGGGGACTTTTCGTTTTCTACAATGCGGGCAATATCTTCGCCGTCACTTCACCAAAGCCAACCCGATATCCATCTCCCTGACAATAACCTTTTATCGTCACAGTATCGCCATCCTGTAAAAATTTCCGAGACTCACCGTTGGGGAAAGCAATCGGTTTTTCACCGCGCCAGGTTAATTCCAACATTGAGCCATAACTATCTTCGGTTGGCCCGCTGATCGTGCCTGTGCCGCATAGGTCACCTGTGCGCATGTTACAGCCAGTCACTGTGTGATGAGTCAACTGCTGAACAATGCTCCAGTATAAATATTTCATATTTGATTTGCTAATCGTATGCGGCAACTCCATCGAATCACTTTGCAGAGTCACTTCCAGTTGAATATCATATCCGTAAGCAGAATCAGGTGTCAGGTACGAAAGAGGCGTCGGTTCCTGCTTTGGCCCATCCACGCGGAACGGTTCCAGCGCATCCATCGTCACCACCCACGGCGAAATCGAAGTTGCAAAATTTTTCGCGAGGAATGGTCCCAGCGGCTGATACTCCCAAGCCTGAATATCGCGCGCACTCCAATCATTGAGCAATACCATTCCAAAAATATGTTCATGCGCATCATCAACTGAGATTGGCTCACCCAGTTTGTTACCCGTGCCGATAAAAAACCCCATCTCCAATTCAAAATCCAATGACCGTGATGGAACGAACTCAGGCGTTCCATTGGGCGCAACCTGTCCGCGCGGACGAATCACATCTGTACCCGAGAGCACAACAGAACTCGCGCGGCCATGATAACCAACAGGCAAATGCAGCCAATTGGGCATGAGCGCATTTTCCTTCCCGCGAAACATAATGCCCACATTGGTGGCGTGTTCACGCGACGCGTAAAAGTCTGTGTAATCGCCAATGGCAACAGGCAAATGTATGTGGATGTCTTCAACGGGAATGAACACACGCGACCGCAGCGCATCATTCTTTAACGGCGAGTTGTCACTGCTCAACAAATCAGTCAACCGCTGACGAATCTCCCGCCACACTTCACGCCCCGCAGACATAAAACGATTCAAGGTTGAGTCTGCAAAAAAGCCATATTGTTTTTCAAATAAATTTTCTTCGTCGACCAGAGAGAGATCAACGACCCAATCGCCAATCCGTGTACCAATCCGCGGCTTCAGATTTGACTCTGTCGAAAACACACCATACGGCAGGTTCTGAATAGGGAAATCTGATTCTGAATGTACTTCGATGAATGATTTGAGAAGCATATTTTCCTTACACAATGTCATTCTGAGCGCAGCGAAGAATCTCTAATACCATTGGCAGAGACCCTTCGCTACGCTCAGGGAATCACGGCTAGTGAATCGCGAGGTTCCATCACACTAACAGCCCCAGCTTTCGCAAATCTTCGCGCGGCTCATCGAAACTGCAACTGCCAAATGAGACAACATTCCGCCGCGCCAGTTCTATCTGTTCAATATCTACACGGATATCTTTCCACGCAAAGCCCATTTCATCAAAGATAAAATTTGCAGAGTCTTCATCTTCAAGAATGGACTGAATTTGCACAAGCGATAAATCATTTGTCACAGCCAACACACCCGCGCCAAAGACATTCAAAAAACCGTGCATCTTGGTTAATACACCCTCATTGTAATGACGAACAGGGTGATGAAGTCCAGCCGTTGCTTTGATCGGCGTTCCGGAATCTCTGGTTGCAGCAATCGCCCAGGCAATTTGTTCCGTTGATGGGAATGCATCAACGGTCACGCCGCCTGTCCGCAATTTAAAACCAACATGCTTATCCTTGACCTTTCGCAAAGACCGAATCAATTTTTCAGCCCGTGCCTGCCAGCCTTCGCCAAAAGACACTTCGAAGAAAACAGTTAATCCATTTTTATTGAGAACATCTGTTGTTTTGTTCACCAACTCAAGCGCGTCTGCCTGATTCATCAACGCAGACGCAGGCAAAGCAACCTCAAACATGTCCGCTAACACGTTCGCACCGTGTAAATCACGAAAGGTAACAATATTTGTAATATCCAATTGGATGTTCTCCAAAAACTCTTCAGCATCTTTTCCACCTCGCCCCAAAACTGAAAAAGATAAAACCTTCCCGCCTGAAAATATTTGTTCAGCAAATTGTGATAATTCAGGCAGTCTTTTCGCAGGGATAATAAACCGCGAAAGCATCCAAACATCGGAGTCACTTTGATATTTCGCAAAGTTACGAATCGCCTCCCCAAGCGGCAAATTGGCAGGTGGATATAACCCAGCATAATCAAGTATTTGATTTAAAAATATTTGAAGGGATTTCGTGACCATAAGAGATAATTATAGTCTGAAAACTTTTCGGTCAAACCAGCATGATTTGCTTCAACTGAAATTCAAGCAATTCCCGCAAACTGCCTTTCTCTAAAACCGTATGCGGAATTTGACCTTCGAGCAGCAGCATCACAAATCCATGGACGATTCCCCAGGCTGACAGCGCCGCCAACTCTGACGCACCGCTTCGCAACGCACCCGCCGCCTGATTCGCCTCAACGATCATTTTCACCAACTGAAAATTTCTCTGCGACTCCGCCACAAACTCAGGGTATTCTTTTTCCTTTTCCAGTACATCTGAAAACATAACCTTGAATCGGTCGCGTTTATCCAACGCAAACTGAACATACGTCCACGCGACTTCCATCAATTGCTGCGCTGGTTTCGTTTTATACTCTTCAGCAACCACACTTATCCGCTCATATAACTGGCGGAATCCCTCTGTAGAAATCGCCGCGATCAACGCCTGCTTATCCACAAAATGCGCATACGGCGCAGAATGACTCACGCCCGCCTTCAGCGCTACCTTACGCAGAGACAATCCGCTCACGCCATCCTTCGCAAGGATTTCCACCCCCGCTTTGATCAGCGCGTTCTTCAAGTCACCGTGATGATAAGTTTTCTTTTTTGGCATTTTCATCCTCAATCTTGACACTGTAAAGATTGTAGAAGATAATATTATCATTGTCAAGCATAAACAAAGGAAGTCCCCATGTCTAATTACCAAACCTACAAACAAGAAGTAGTAGACACCTGTCACACTCTGCTCGAACACGGCTATCTCAAAGCCACCGAAGGCAACATCTCCGCTCGCACCAGCACCAGCACCGCGCAAACCAACGGACAAAACACATTCGCCATCACACCGTCCAATTACGACTACGCCAAAATGCAAGTAAACGATATTTGCATTCTCAATTTTGATATGCAGCAAATCGAAGGTTCAATGAAACCGTCCATTGAAAGCGGAATGCACGCGGCTGTTTATCAACAGCGAGCAGATGTGCATTGCATTATCCACACCCACCAGCCCTATGCCAGCGCCTTGGCATTGATCAAAATGCCGATTCCTGCCTTGTTCGATGAGCAAGTCCGCTTTTTAGGCCGCAGCGTGGACATTATCTCCTACGCCCCATCAGGGACTGGCTTTCTCAAGAACGCGGTCAAAGCTAAAGTGAAGAATAATAACAACGCCTTCATCCTGCAAAATCACGGCGTGCTGGTCTTCGGGGTAACGATGGAGCAGGCCATTCACAACATGGCACTGCTTGAAAAATGTGCGTTGACTTATTTGCTCGCTATTATGACAGAGAAGAAAATCTCGAAAATTCCACTTCCCATTCGCGAGATTGCTTTCGCAAAGTTACGCGCCGATGAAAAGAAATTTGCGGAAATAAAAAACCTGTAAACACGAAGTACACAAAAGTCAGGACACTTGCGCCGCACGCCAGTGCAGGTGAGGAAAACCGTTTTTCCACCTTTGTGTACTTCGTGCCTTTCGTGTTTAAGCTCTTAAGGAAAATTCATGACCCAACAATACGCCATCTCCGAATACCCCAACGTGGACGAAGTCTACGCCAAACTGGAAAACCTGATCAGCCAGCCAACCCGCCCTGTGCGGCGCGAAAAGATGACCGAGTATCTTAATTATTTTGATTTCAAATGCGCGCGCTCAAAGCAATTAACCGATGAAGCCAAGCAGATCATCCCTGGCGGTGTGCAGCACAATCTCGCATTCAACTACCCATTTCCCATCGCCATCGAAAAAGCGGAAGGCGCGTATCTATGGGACGCGGACGGAAACCAATATATAGACTTTCTGCAAGCGGGCGGGCCTACCATCCTGGGAAGCAACTACGCGCCTGTGCGCGAAAAAGTAATTGAGATGCTGCAAACCTGCGGACCTGTCACAGGTTTATTTCATGAATACGAATTGAAACTTGCACAGCTTGTTCAACGCTTCATGCCTTCGATAGAAATGTTTCGCATGTTGGGCTCAGGGACAGAAAGCGTGATGGCGGCGATCCGCGCGGCGAGGACATTCACGAAGAAAAAATATGTTATCAAAGTCGGCGGCGCATATCACGGCTGGAGCGACTCGATGGTCTACGGCTTACACATCCCAGGCACAGGACGACTGGAAGCAAAAGGTATTCCGCGCGGAGCGAGCGCATCTACACGCGAGTTCTATCCGAATGCTATCGGGGCGTTGAAGCGTCAGCTTTTTTTGAACAGATTTCGGGGCGGCACCGCCGCGGTCATCGTTGAACCCGTTGGGCCTGAAAGCGGAACACGTCCAGTTCCATTTGAATTCAATCAACAAGTCCGTGAGTTGTGCGATGAATTTGGCGCACTGTTGATCTTCGATGAAGTCGTCACAGGTTTTCGTTTGGGACTGGGCGGTGCGCAGGGATATTTCAACGTAAAGCCTGATCTCACTGTGTTTGGAAAATGTATCACCGGCGGATACCCAATGGCTGGCGGAGTCGGAGGACGGCGCGATGTGATCGCGACCTTCGCGGCAGGCATTGGCGGCGTGGGCGAACGCGCGTATATTGGCGGCACACTTTCGGCAAATCCGCTTTCATGCGTGGCAGGCTATTACGCGTTGCTTGAAATGGAAAAAACAAATGCGGCGGTCATCGCAGGACAGTCGGGCGATAGACTCACGAAAGGCCTGCAAGCGATCATCGAAAAATATTCTTTACCTTTCGTCGCATACAATCAAGGCTCGATCGTTCATCTTGAAACCGCAGGCGCCATGCTGCTTGATTTCAAACATCCATTGCGCCTGGCGAAAGGTCTCAAGCCGCGCAAACATATGATGGAAGAAATGGGCGCGGCCTACATGGCGAACGGGCTGGTCACACTGGCGGGCTCGCGCATGTATACTTCGCTGGCCGACACCGATCAAGTGATTGACGACGCGCTGAATCTTTTTGAAAATGTTTTGAAGGAATGTCAATGAGCCACAAACTTTTAATTCTTGCACAGGATGAAAATAAATACCGCGCGCTGATCGAAGAAGCGCAGCTCGAAGATTTGGAGTTTGCGACTCAACCTGAATCAGATGTGGATATTGTTTTGGGCGAACCCAGCCGAATCAAAGCTGCGCTCGGATCACTCCCCGCCCTAGCCTGGGCGCAGTCTATTTGGGCTGGAGTGGAGCCTTTGCTCGATCCCGCTCTGCGCCGCGATTATGTTCTCACCAACGCCCGCGGAGTTTTCGGCGAACTGATGTCTGAATATGTTATCGGCTATCTGCTCGCGCATGAACGCAGAATTTTCCAAAAATTTGAAAATCAAAAAAATAAAAACTGGGAAGGTTCTGATACAGGCACCTTACGCGGA
>JAYVUA010000082.1:0-61159 GCA_043788255.1 Anaerolineales bacterium
CCGATCGTGGATGAAAACACAGTCATCCTTGCCATCTCGCAATCGGGTGAAACCGCCGATACGCTGGCCGCCATGGAAGAAGGCCGCAAAAAGGGCGGAATTATCTGGAGCATCGTCAACGCCATCGGCTCGCAAGCCATGCGCGTTTCGGATGGATATATCGCGATGCAAACAGGACCTGAAATTGGAGTGGCGTCTACGAAAGCATTCACCGCGCCGTTGGTGGACCAGTACATGCTCGCGATTCTGCTGGCAGACCTGCGCGGCACGATTGACGAAAAAACCCGCAAAGAATTAGTTGCGGACCTGCGCCTCATTCCTGACCTGGCTGGCCGCGTTCTCGATACCGAAGCAGAAGTTGAAAAAGTGGCGCACGCGCTCAAAGATATTACAGGCTGTCTCTATTTGGGACGCGGCATTAACATGCCCATCGCCTACGAAGGCGCGCTCAAACTCAAGGAAATTTCCTACATCCATGCTGAAGGCTACCCTGCGGGAGAAATGAAGCACGGCCCCATCGCCCTGGTTGATGAAGACATGCCCGTGCTGTGCATTGCGCCCAAAGACCCCTGGCATGAAAAAATGATCTCGCAAATTCAACAGGCAAAGGCACGCGATGGAATGGTCATTGCCGTGGCTACCGAAGGAGACGAAATAATCGCTAATATGGCAGACCATGTACTTTGGGTTCCAGAAACCCCGTGGATGCTCTCCCCGATTATCACCGTCTTCCCATTGCAACTGCTGGCCTATCACATCGCCGCCATCCGCGGCCTGGATGTGGATCAGCCGAGAAATTTGGCGAAGAGCGTTACTGTAGAATAAAACCATCCATGTCATTGCGAGGGCGTTTCTGTTTATTGCCCGAAGCAATCCCCCTATTTTAGGAGATTGCTTCGCCGCCGAAATACAAAGACGGCGGCTCGCAATGACATATCGAACAGAGGAACACATGCGCCCAGATTGGGATTCCTATTTTATGAAGATCGCCTACGCCGTGTCGGAGCGAAGCACCTGCGACCGTGCCTTCGTAGGCTGCGTGCTGGTTCTCGAAAAACGAATCCTTACGACTGGTTTCAACGGCTCGCCTGCCGGGCAGAGGCATTGTGATGAGATCGGTCACCTGATGGTCGATGGTCATTGCGTACGCACGATCCATGCCGAAACCAACGCCATCATCCAGGCTGCACTACATGGAGTTTCGACCAAAGACGCGATGTGTTACGTCACCCACCTGCCCTGCATCAACTGCACAAAAGTTTTAATCAACGCCGGCATCTCACGCATCATATATAGCACCGCCTACCGCACCGATGAAAACGCCATGAATTTTCTCAAAGCCGCAAACATCGAAATTGTGCAAAAAGAATTTAAATCCTAATGCACACTTCTCATCGTATAAATTTTATTATTGATCGCGGTCTACGGTCTGCGGTCAATAAACGCATAAACATATACGATAGCGAATTTACGCTACCTTCTCAAACGACAAAATAAATTCCAAAGTACCTGCCTTGCAATAATACACACGATACTTCGCGCCTGCGGGGAAAACCTGACTCACATCATCTGCATGAGCAAATCGTTTTTTACCAAAATAAACATAATAACTTCTAAAGGCGCTTTGCGTGGAATATTCCGAATCGTGCCGAACAACTCCTTCCACAGAAAGCACCTGCACCGACTTTAATTTATCAGCCTGTCTGCGGGAAAGAAAAAGGCTCAGAGCAATCATCCCCAAAACAGCAAACACTGTAAAACACAATCCTACTGCCATTTGCGGGCCTAAAGTTTTTAATCTTTGCGCATCCAGGGTTTGCAGAAACAACACCAACATAATGCACAAACCAAGAAACATAAATCCAAGAATGACCCACACGCCGCTCTTTGCACTGCTGCGAATGGAACCTGCCATCGCATCCATCTGCTGCTTTTGCCTCGGGCTGAGAAATCCATTCTTGTTGGATCTCAAATCCTCTTCTGTAAATTCATAATATTCCATATACGCCTCAGCTCACTTGAAATAAAAATGGGCATACGCCATGTATTCCTGTTTCATTTTTTTGTACTTGAATGACGGGCCGCCCAAGCGCCTTCTCCAGCAAAGCCATATCCATTTTACACAACTCAGGATGACCATCAATCACCTTTGTGTACGGGCAGCGGCCAAAGATCACACGCGGCCCGTCCGCGCCAGCTTCCCAACGCGCCTGATAATGCATCTCGTTTAATTTTTCGACGAGTAATACAAGCCGTTTTTGGATGGGTAGATTTGTAAACTGACTTGAATTCAAAATGCGACTCGCCAGCGCATCCACATTTAATCTCGAACCCGCTTCTGTTAAAAAAGCATTCGTCAACGCTGATAAATTATCCCCTAACGCCGCCTGGGATAATGAATATAATTTCTCAGGCCGTCCGCGCCCATCGCGATTATTCAGCCCCGTCAACTCCACCCGCCCATCTGAACACAATACCGACAAATGATGACGTACATTCGGCGCAGACATTTTTAAGGCGCGCGCAATCTCTCGCGTAGAAACAGCACGAGTCTTTTTCAGGTGAGCAAGGACTTTCTGGCGGGCAGTTATCAACGGATGTTAGCGGATGAACGGATAGAGTCAAAAAACGGATGAACGGGCAAGGTCAAAAGCGGATGTGGGCGGTGTGAGAGGTGAAAAATTTCTCTTGAAGCAGAGTCACAGCTATCCGTTACGTGAGATGCGGGCTTGTCATCCATCCAGTGTGATTATACTCACTTCTTTATTTTTACAAATATATATTTATATAATTCAGTTGACTTATCTGCTTCACCTGCTATAATTCGCGCTTGTGATAATGAATACATACGACCTAATTCCTGATTTCCTGATTTCCTAATTACCTAATCCCCAATGACCTTAACCTGGGACACCACCTACGCCATCGCTTTAGAGTTACGCCGTCAACACCCTGAAGTAAATATAGAAGAAATTTCGCTTCAACAAATTTATCAATGGACGATTCAACTTAATGAATTTGAGGATGACCTCGCGCTTGTAAACGACGACATCCTTTATGCAATCTACCAAGACTGGTACGAGGAGAACATTCATGGACTATGAAAAATTAAGTTTACCGAACTACGAAATTCCTGATGACATTCAGAATGCCGTAGCGATTACCACGCTCGACCGTTTATACAACTGGGGCCGGCGTTCTTCCGTTTGGCCGTTGATGTTCGGCCTTGCCTGCTGCGCCATCGAAATGATCGCGGCACAAACTGCCCGTTATGATATGGCGCGCTTCGGAATGGAAGTGATGCGCCCTACGCCGCGGCAAGCCGATATGATGCTCGTGTCAGGGACTGTCACGAAGAAAATGCTGCCTTCCATTATCCGCTTGTACAACCAAATGCCTGAGCCAAAATATGTTGTGGCAATGGGCGCTTGCGCATCCAGCGGCGGACCGTTTAAAGAAGGGTACAACGTGGTTGCTGGTATTGATAAATTTTTACCCGTTGATGTCTACATCCCAGGCTGCCCCCCCACCCCGCAGGCTTTGATCGCAGGCATGATCAAACTACAAGAGAAGATCGACAAGGAATCCATCAAGACAGTCACCTGGTACAACAAGGAAAAAAAGGATGGCAACTACGTTCCCATGCCCATTCTGGGACCTGACTTGATCGATGTGCGCCGCAATGCTGAAATTCGTGACATCGCTTCCCAAAAATCAACACTGGCGACGAAGGAGAGTGCATAATGGCGACCGCGATTTCCCCTACGGGGACTACGCAGACTCAAACTGTTGATTTGGCTGCCCGTTTCCCCGGCATTGTCACCGCTGACGCACGCCCCAGCTTCACAGGTTTTATTGTAAACAAAGAGAGTCTTGTCGAAGTGGCAACCGCCCTCCGCGATGAATTTGGGTATGACCTGCTCACCGCTGTCACTGCGGTTGATTACATCGCCGAAAACAAAATGGAAGTGGTTTATCACGCTTATAAGACAACAGGCGGGGGCGGATTGGTTTTCAAAGTTCAGGTAGATCGCGTTGACCCCATTGAAGTCCCATCCCTCATCAATATTTGGGCTGGTGTGGATTTTCAAGAACGAGAAGCATGGGACCTGTATGGAATCAAATTCACAGGCCACCCTGACTTACGCCGTATCTTGATGTGGGAGGGCTTTGAAGGTCATCCCATGCGCAAAGATTGGAAAGAACCTTTCTTTGAAGAAGAAACAAAACCCTTTAAGAGCCGCTGGCCCGAGGGGAATCATACCTTTGCGGAACAAAAGAATCCCTTCCGCGATAACCTCAACTTCCCAAAGGATTTCGACCCTGAAAAATATGTGGTCGACAAGGAAGAAGATCTTTACATGTCGCTTGAACGCGACACGATGAAAGATGTTGCGGGCAATATGAAGACCGACCATATCGTGGTCAACATGGGCCCCCATCACCCATCTACGCATGGCGTGCTGCGTGTGGCAGTCCAATTGGATGGTGAAACCATTATTGGTCTAAAACCAGTGATGGGATACCTTCATCGCAATCACGATAAGATCGGCGAGCGCAATACATATTTACAGAATATTCCATATACTGACCGTCTCGACTATTTCAACTCGATGAGCAACAACTTTGGTTATGTGACCACTGTTGAAAAATTGATGAAGATCCCTGTGGCTGAACGCGCGGAATATATCCGCGTGATCATGGCCGAACTTACCCGCGTACAGAACCATCTCATCTTTATCGGCATGTTGATGAACGATCTCGGCACCATGTACACACCCTCGCTTTATGCATTTGAAGAGCGGGAACTCATCCTCGATATCTTCGAAGCAGTCTCCGGCGCGCGCATGATGTGTAACTACTTCCGCTTCGGCGGCGTGGTGCGCGACATTCCTGACGACGTATTACAAAAGATCAAAGACCTTGTTGTGGAACGCATTCCTGCCAAGACCGATGAAATGGAACGCTTCCTCAATGACAATGAGATTTTGGTTGCGCGTTTGAAGGGCATCCATGTATTAAATGCAGAAGATGCCATCAGATACTCAGTCACTGGCCCTGTATTACGTGCTGCGGGTGTTCCGTATGATATTCGCCGAGCCGATCCATATAGCATCTATGATCGTTTCGATTTTGATGTGGCTGTCCGCCAAAACGGCGACATGATGGACAATTACTTAATTCGCTTCGATGAAATTAGACAGTCTCTCAGAATTCTGGAGCAGGCGATCAAGCAAATTCCTCAGGGACCGATCAACTCACAGAAACCGGCATACCAGGTTCGGGTCCCGGCAGGTGAAGCGTATGGTCGCGTTGAGTCTCCAAAAGGCGAGTTGGGATTCTACATCGTCTCGAATGGCAAACCGAATCCTTATCGTTACCATGTTCGCCCTGCATCATTCGTCAATTTGACAGCAGTTGAGTCGATGTGCAAGGGATCAAAAATCGCAGACTTCGTTGCCTTGCTTGCCATGCTGGATATTGTCATGGGCGAGTTGGATCGCTAAGAGGAGAATTACTTATGTATGGAAGCGGACTTCTAAAATCATTAAAAGTTACATGGGATCGATTTTGGGTTACCTACACCGAGGATATCTCGTGGTGGCTGCGTGGTAAGAAACGCTACAACACGCTTGAAGGCGTTGCGCATCGTTCGAGCAAGGACACAAAAGGCATCTTCACTGTGCAGTATCCTGAAGAGCAATTGCTTTTGCCTGAAGAGGCACGCTACATTCCTTTTCTCGTTTTCAATGAAGGTGCGGATGGCAAGAAGGAAGTGCTTTGTACTTCATGCGGAATTTGCGCAAAGGTTTGCCCGCCTCAATGCATTTGGATCGTAAGAAGTAACGATCCTGTTACGGGTCGGCCTGTTCCTGAACCAACCGAGTTTTTTATTGACGCTGACATTTGTATGAACTGCGGTTTCTGTGCAGAATACTGCCCCTTTGATGCGATCAAAATGGACCATGATTTTGCCATCGCTTCCTATGGACGGAATATTTACAATATGAATAAACTGCTCAAACCTGCCTCGTATTACGAAAGCATTCGTCCACAGAATTTCAAACTTGAAGAGGAAGCACGCAAAGCAAAGGAAGCCGCCAAAGCCGCAAAGGCTGAAGCAAGTGCGGCAGCAGCTACTCCCACTGCATAATTACATTGTAGGGACACAGCGACGCTGTGTCCCTACAAATTTATTGGAAAACAAATGACAAATAATCTTACAAACGAATCCGTACTAGCAGCATTGAGCAAAGTACAGGAACCCGATCTTCATCAGGATCTTGTGACGCTTAACATGATTAAGAATATTGAGATTACAGGTGATCAAGTTGCGTTAACAGTGATGTTGACTACACCTGCCTGTCCCTTTCGCGCAAGAATTGAAAGAGAAGTAAAGGAAGCGATTATTGCAATCGGTGCAAAAACCGTTGACCTCAAAATGGACTCGGATGTGCCCAACGATGGCCGTATGCGCGGATTGGTCAACATGCCGATTCGCAATGCAATTGCCGTTGGCTCGGGCAAAGGCGGTGTAGGTAAATCAACTGTGGCCGTAAATCTCGCGGTGGCACTTGCGCAGGCAGGTGCGCGCGTTGGTTTAATGGACGCAGACATTTATGGTCCTAACACCCCCACCATGCTTGGCGTGGAACAGCTTCCGCCTCCCAATGGACAAAGGCTTATTCCCGCAGAGGCATATGGTATCAAATTAATTTCCATGGGATTGCTCGTCAAACCTGGACAACCCCTCATCTGGCGCGGCCCCATGCTCAACTCTGCCATTCGTCAATTCCTTGGTGACGTGGATTGGGGTGAACTGGATTATCTCATTGTTGACCTTCCCCCCGGTACTGGCGATGCATCTCTCTCACTCGCGCAGGCTCTGCCGTTAAGCGGCGCTGTCATTGTGACACTGCCGCAGCTTGTTTCACTGGAAGATGCCAGCCGCGGCTTAAATATGTTTAAGCAATTGGAAGTTCCCATTTTGGGAGTCGTCGAAAACATGTCTTATTTGGATTTACCCGACGGTACACGTATGGACTTGTTCGGTTCTGGCGGTGGCGAGAGTCTTGCACAAGCGACAGATACAACCTTTCTTGGAAAAGTGCCAATAGATCAAAACGTCCGCATTGGCGGGGATACAGGTAAACCCATTGTTGTGTCTTATCCAGAATCTGCTGTAGCAAAAGCCCTGCAGGAGATTGCACAGAAAATAGCGGCAAAGATCAGTGTCGCAGCATTGAGTGGGAAGAACGAATTGCCGATTAATATTGTCGAATGAGAAAAGGAATTAGGTAATTAAGAGTTAGGAAAGACCTGATGGGAGTAAATGTCCATCAGGTCTTTTTGTTTTATTTTCTTCGATTTATTTTTTAAATGTTATTCGCACTTGCAACCCATTACCACCCAAGTTCTTTGCTTCAATCGTTCCACCTTGTGCTTCGATAAGCTGCTTGGCGATGGCAAGACCCAGACCTGTGCCGCCCGCACTGCGCGCGCGAGATTTGTCCTTGCGCCAGAAACGGTCGAAGAGATAAGACAACTCATCCTCGGCTACACCGGGCCCATTATCATTGACAAATAGTTTCACTGCTTCAGAGCTCTGTTCGAGCGTGAGCCATATTTTGCTGCCATCGGGAATATAACGAAGCGAATTTCCGATCAAATTTCCTATGACCTGTTCCATGCGCTGCGGGTCGAGCTCAACCGTGTAAGTACCACTCCCCTTTTCAAGAACAAGTGAAATATTTTTCTCCTGCGCTTCAGCAGAAAACATATCAATCGTGCGCCGAGCAAGTTGAGCGAGATCAACTTGCTTTTTCTCAAAATGCAGTTGACGGGTTTCAACAAGAGTCAACAAACGCAAATCATCCACAAGGCGTTCGAGTAAATAAGTTTGCTCAAGCGCCAGTGAAACCTGTCCCCCGTCTACTGCATAAATCCCATCCACGATGCCTTCGAGGCGTCCGCGAATAATGGAAAGCGGTGTACGGAGTTCATGTGCGATATCAGCAAACATCTCGCGGCGTTCACGGTCATTGCGCTCAAGAGAAGAGGCCATTTCGTTAAAGCTATCGGAAAGGCTGCGCATGTCCTGCGGGCCTTCACTTGAAATGCGCGTGCCGAGTTTCCCATTGGTCACTTCACGCGCGGCATAGATCACATCTGCAAGTGGATTTACAAAACGGCGCACAAGCAAAGTGGCAACAATGATCAGAAATAGCGATAGGAGCAGGGAAATAACAGCAACTGGAAGGATAACAGCACGAGCAATTCCAAGTCTGTTGAATGGGGATGTCGAAGTGATCACTAGATTGCCTACCTTTTGTCCGTTGACCTCCAAATCCAACACCACATCATTTGAACGGATTACGTAGCGGGAACCTTCCTTTGTGGCAGAGTCAGAATTACGGTCGAGAACGATGCGTTGATCTTTATCAAGCAAAAGGATATCAAGAGAATGTAATTCATCGCTCGCTTTAAAAATAACATCAACTCCATCCCAGCTTCCATGCCCGATGTAATACCCTTGAAGTGCAGCGGTGATCGGCATCGAAATCGGTGACGTGCGCGAAGTCAGAAAATAACTAATGACTGCCAAAAAGAAAAACAGGGATACCAACAATACGAAGACAAAAACCCTGACCAGCAGGGATAACAAACGCGTGCGTATCTCGCGGACGGATGATTGCATCTTAGCCCTCAAATTTATAACCCACGCCGTGAACTGTAACGATCAGATCGGCAGGTTCCAGTTTACGGCGCAAGTTGCGGATATGTGAATCAATGGCACGTTCCAAACTTTCAAATGTAACCCCATGTGTGGAAGTGAGCAATTGTGCGCGGGAAAAAATGCGGCCCGGCTGGCTCATCAATGTGGCGAGGATTTCAAATTCAGTGGAAGTCAGTGGAACATTTTTATCTGGCAAATGAACTTCGTAATGCGCACGGTCCAATTCAATTTCGCCCACGCGAATTACATCACTTTCAGGTGTATTCATAACTCGACGCAATACCACGCGAATGCGCGCTACCAGTTCACGCGGACTAAACGGCTTGGTGATGTAATCATCGGCTCCGAGTTCAAGACCGATTAGTTTATCGGTCTCTTCGACACGAGCGGTGAGCATGATAATTGGCACATCGCTTTCACGGCGAATGGTACGGCACACATCGAGTCCGTCCATTTCAGGCAGCATCAGATCCAACACGATTAAGTCTGGCTTTTCTCGACGCGCAAGAGACAGTCCCTGCACGCCATTACTGGCCGTGACCGTGTCGTAACCCGCCGCCTTGAGATAATCTCGACAGATTTCCACGATCTGGGGTTCATCATCTACGATGAGGATTTTTTTTGGCATAAGACCTTTTTACCACAAAGTGTCACGAAGGCACACAAAGTTTTTTTTATCTTTTTCCTTCGTGTACCATTATGACCTTTCGTGGTTAATATTTTACTCGTACCGCAACGCTTCCATCGGGTGCAAATTTGCCGCGCGAAAAGCGGGATACAAACCGAAGAAGACACCGATTAGCAAAGCAAAGAAGAAAGCCAATGCAATCGAATCCGCTGTGATTACAGCTGTAAGGAGGCCAGTCAAAGTAACGAGGGAAGCCATTCCCACGCCAAATAAAATTCCGATCATGCCGCCCAGCACACTTAATGTCATCGTCTCGATTAGGAATTGGGTGAGAATCTGATTCTTTGTAGCGCCAACTGCTTTTCGTAGCCCAATCTCCTTGGTACGTTCGGTCACTGAGACCAGCATAATGTTCATGATGCCAATGCCGCCGACAAGCAGTGAGATACCCGCAATCGCGCCGAGGAATACCGTCAGAGTCTGCGTAACGCTGGACAATGTGCTTAATAAATCTGCCTGACTCAATACATTGAAATCCAATTCGTCGGAAGCTGTCAACTTATGCGACCTGCGGATTAAAAATTTAATCTGTGAAGAAACAGTATCCATCATGTCCGCAGTGATGACAGAGACTGAAATGCTGTTGACGATCTTTTTGTTGTTATAAGTAGCAGTGGATCCAAATAATTTATTGTAGCCTGCCTCCAGCGGAATAAAGACTGCATCGTCTGAAGAGCCAAAGCCAGATGAGCCTTTGGATTCAAGCACACCTATGACCTCAAACTTTACACCTTTGATCGAAAAGGTTTTTCCAATCGGGGTCAGGCCGCCAAATAAATCCTGCGCGGTTTGAGAGCCCAACACCGCAACAAGGGATTGTGCCTTGTTATCGCCATCTGAAACAAAGCGTCCTTCGGCAACCTTATATGATTTGGCTTCCTGATAATCCTTTGTGACTCCTGTAACATTCACGGAAAAACTTTCATTGCCATAATTCACAAGATAAGAGGATTGATAACTGGGAACAATGGAAACGATATTATCCACCAGGGAACGCTCAAGTAATTGATAATCTGAATAATATAAATAACTTGCCTGTTGCGAGCCGCCCATCCCAGGAGGACCAGATTGCTGCTTACCGGGCGAAACTGTCAACAGGTTTGATCCGTTGCTTTGGATCGAACTCGTGATACTGGCGGTTGCTCCTTTGCCAATTGAGAGCAAGGCAACCACTGTGGCTACGCCGATCACAATTCCCAACATAGTAAGTACAGACCGCATTTTATTGGCACGCAGCGCACGGATGGCGATCTTGAAATTTTCTGAAAATAACATTTTAATTCTCCAATCTTTTTAAACACGAAGGACACAATGTACACAAAGAAAATCATTTTTGTCTTAGGGCTTTAAACCTTAGTGACCTGACCTGCAATGCAACAAACGCAGTGCCGCGCAAGTGTCGTGTTCTTTGTGTTTAAGAATCTTATTCTTCTTCACGCTTCGCACCAGCTTTGATGGGTGTTTGGTTTACTTCATCCGAAACAATACTTCCGTCTGATAACTTGATAATTCGGTTTGTGTGGCGGGCAACATAGGCATCATGCGTGACCAGAATTACGGTCTGACCATTGTCCTTGTGCAGGCTTTGAAACAGTTCCATGATCTCCACACCGGTCTTGCTGTCTAATGCACCAGTGGGTTCATCCGCCAAAATGATGGCTGGCGCATTGACCAATGCACGCGCAATTGCCACACGCTGCTGCTGTCCGCCAGAAAGTTCATTCGGGGCATGATGAGTTCGATTTGAAAGCCCGACACGGTCGAGAGCTTTCATGGCACGATCCTTGCGTTCTTTTCCAGAATAGCCAGCATAGGTCAGCGGCAGCATTACATTTTCCAAAGCGCTGGTACGTGCCAGCAGATTAAATTGCTGAAACACAAACCCGATCTTTTTTCCACGAACATTGGCAAGCTCAGCTTCACTCATATTTTCAACTGACAGATCATCCAATTTATAACTTCCACTGCTGGGCACGTCCAAACACCCGATGATGGACATCAATGTGCTTTTGCCTGAGCCGGATGGCCCCATGATCGAAACCATCTCCCCTTTATTAATCGTGAAGCTTGCGCCATCCAACGCACGCACTTCACTCTCCCCCATTTGATAAACCTTCATCAGGTTTTCTGCCTGGATCATATTAGCCCCCCTTCAACGGGTTGGGCGCCTCAAAGCCGCCATCCGTGGATAATTGTAAAAGGTCGCCATCTTTCAAGTCACCCGTCACGGCCACCAGATCGCCAACAATCGCACCGCTGACAATATCCACTCGAGTGGTCGAACCATCCTTCTGAACCACCAAAACATATTCGCCATTGCTGTCATTGTGAATTGCAGCAATCGGCACAGCCAAAGTTGCAGCGGCATCTTTAATATAAATTACCACATTCGCGGTTGTACCCAACGGCAGGAATATCTTATCCTTCACAGTATCCAAATCAACGCGCACGGTATATTTGACCAACCCGGAGACGATTTCTCCAACAGGGTTGATCGCCGACACCTGACCGGTAAGTGTGACGCCAGAGACCGCATCCAGCGTAACCTCAGCCTGATTGCCCAATTTGACAGCCGCAATATCTGATTCATCCACCTGCGTCTCAACATAAAGATGCTTCATATCCGCCAGGTTGACAGAGAGGTCGCCGCTATTGACCACATCCCCCACATGTCCTTCCACGGAAAGCACCTGACCATCAAACGGCGCAACAATGTTCATCATGTTGACCGTTGCCTGCGACGCATTTACTTTTGCCTGAGCGGCAGTTACATCCTGTGCATTAGGGCCGTCTTTCAAACGATCATAAGTTCGCTGGGCATCCTCAAACTTGGCCTTTTTCAAAGCAAGGTCATTTTGCGCTTCGATAAGCATATCTTCTGTTGCCGACCCTTTAAAACTCTTCGTCTTATAAACGTACTGATACCCTCTCGGTGTGTTTTGTAATTCGAGTTCAGTCGTTGTTAACGGAACTTTCTTGCTGGTTTGTAAGTACTTGTAATAGCCGTCGGCATTGTCATAATCTTCCTTGGTCGTCTTCAAATCAATAGCGGCCTGGGCGGCATCTGTACCAGAGTTGAGAATATCTTCCAGATTTTTTTGAGCAGTTACCAGGTCCGCTTGAGCGGAGACGATGCTTGCTGATGTGCTTGAGGGTTGCAAAGTCACCAGAATATCGCCAGCCTTCACAAAGTCACCAGCTTGAACATTTACTGCTTGCACTACACCACTGGCCTTCCAATCCAATCTGGCGAAAGGCTGGGCTTCCAACGAACCCGATGCTTCAATGGTTTCACTTACATTAAGTGATGTTACTTTCGCTTCCGTGGCTACCGCTGCATTACCAGTACCTGTAGATAAAAACCCAAAGCTGACCGTAACCAAAACAACCACAGCCACAATCGCTATGGACCAGTTCCTGATTTTCTTATCTTTCAATAGGTTTAAAATTGATTTCATTTCTTACTCCTTGTTCTAAGTTTCCTCAAGGATACAGGGAGTATGTGTAGAATTTGTGCAGAAAAGCGGGATGATTATGGATATACTGGCTATAAAATAACCTATAATGTATATAAAGTTTGTATTTTCAGAAACAAGGAGTAGAATTTTGACCATCAGGCGAATTACACTAAGTAATGACTCTGAAGTCGGCACGACAACCGTTTCAGATTACGGCGATATTCATAATGCGTTGAATGAACTTGGGATACCGCACCCAAAACCTGTGATCGTTTTAGTAGGCGGCGCTGGGGGAATTGAAGAACAGCACATGCCGGCAGTCCAAAAGGCTATTAATATTTCCGCTCAACTGGCTGAAGAAATTGGTGCGGTAGTCATTGATGGAGGCACACAATTCGGGGTGATGTTGGAAATTGGAAAGCAAAGAAAATACAAGAATTTTTCCTTTACACTGCTTGGTATATTACCCAATGGGAAATTTGCTCAAAAAAATCCAAAATCGATATTAGAGCCCAACCATTCTCATTTTATTTTCGTACCCGGAGATAATTGGGGGGATGAATCCATATGGATAGCAAAAATCGCGACGATCCTTTCTGGGCACGAAAAATCGATCACTATTCTCATTAACGGCGGAAAAATATCCAAAATGGATGTAGAGTGCAGCCTTGCGGAAAACTGCCCCACTATCATTATGCGCGGAACAGGCCGCCTGGCAGATGAAATATCCTTGACTGACGGTGCCATTGAAGCAGACATCTCGAAAACACCACAAGAACTATTCGCCTACTTAAGGTCAATGCTTTTATGACTTACGCTAAGAAACCGTTTATCCTATCAAGCATGGATTGCTGATTACTATCTACGCTAACAACTCAAGTCGCCAATATTAAAATGCCTTTTGCGTAAGTCTTTGTCCTAATAAAAGTTGCTGATGGACAAGAGCCTAGCTCAGTAAACAGGCTACTTGCGAAAGAACCGAATTATTTCCCGCCAAATTACTTCGCCATCCACTGAAGGAATGGGAAGTAAGCCACCGAGTCCAAAAAATAAGTTTGTGGAGATTAAACTGGTGATAAGTGCAAGCCAGAAGCCCGGAGCGACCATTGATGCAAATGTATAACACATCCCAGCTACGAGCAAATTGAAGATCGGGCCGCCCAGGGAACGCACAAGATGAATGCTCCCCGGGATGAGGCTTTGATCGCCGTGATATAAATTGACATCACGAGTTGAAGCGATCAGCAATTCATCCATCGCACTGTGGACTATTTTGCCGCTCAGGATATGTCCAAAGGCATGAAGGACAGTCGTGATCTCAACAACGATAGTGAAAATCATTGCTTGATGCAAGCGTTCATTTAAACTGAGTTGATTATTGATTAGGTTCAGTAATAGATGAAGCCCGAAGAATATAAACGGACCTAGCCAGGTAAGCGGCGTAATCGACAATACCACATTCCAGAATCGTCCAATTGGAATGCGGGGGATGGTGTCAATATCTTCAACAATGCCGTTCTTGAGAAACTTGCTCATTTTAAGTTAGGGATTCTTTCCAACTGCCGATTGCCAGATAGGATCCGCACAACCCTATAACGGCGGCAAGGATTAATCCGAACCAGAGTATGGAGTTAGACCAATCTACTTCATTGGCAAAACGAGTCATTTGAATGAGCAAAGTTGGTAGAAGCAGGATCAGGATCGGGGTCCCGAGGCGGACGCGCGCCCTGTCATTTTCGCGAACCATGGCAAGTAATATCACGCCAGTAATCATGATCCATCCACATAACGAACGGGCTGTTAGTGCGGTCAATTTCCAGGGGAAGATGGGTATCAGCAAGTTTGGAAAAATGAAAACAAGGACAGCACCGAACGCTAATAAGCTGCCACATAGGATAAACAACCAGTATGTCCATACAGGCAAAGGTGAATCGAGTTGTGAGTTTTTCGGTTTGGCGCGGCGCTGATGCCACATGTACCCAGCGACAAAGATCGGCGGTGGAAATAAGTAACTAGCAAACCAAATGTAAAAAGGTATTGTGCCAACTGAAAACTTAGTCCAATGAAGAAATGTTGCGATGAGTTGAATGGCAGCAAAAAGAGCTGTTGGTAGAATCATGACCCGTATCATTTCCCAGCGTTTGGCAAAAAATGGGAGCACGAACAGCAAAGCCGAAGATGCATAAAATGCGCCTAGAACTGCGGCCATTACAACGGGTTGAATTGGCCATGCGAAATTGGTCTGTGTGTTTTGCGGGGAGACACCAATTGCCAGCACAGCGCCAATGCCAAAGAGTATTTCCACTGCCAGCCACATTCGTAAAGGCAGAGCGATCGGTGTTCCTTGCGTGTTCATGATGAAACCTTCCTGTTAAGGTTTGAACTATAGGCAGATAAGCCAGCACAGATTAAGCCTATTAATCCCAGAGCCAAATGAATGGGGTGATCGAACGGTTGTAACCCTAACCCTAATTGCCGCCCACTGAGCATGCCTGCCAACCCAAGACCGAGATAGAAGAGTCCGAAGCCGAATGCAAACCAAAACGCTTCGCGTTCTTTTCCAAGATAGAGAATTGCAACCGCCAGAACGCCTGTTGCAATATGCAAAATCGAATGAACGGGAATCATTTGAGTAGCAGCTAACAAAGCAGGAAAAGCATGATCTAACGCTGGATAGAGCCGAAAAACCAATGTGCTTATTCCCTGTAACAATAGAAAAATTCCAACAGTTGCCGTATAAAGACGGCCTGGTTGTTTCATCACTTTGAAGCTCCTGTGTTGATGTTGCGAATAATCATGACTCCAAGAAATAGCACCGCAAGTGAGCAACCGCCAAACCATGCCCAAGTGGATGGGCTTGATATTGAGAAGAGCGCGCGATGGACAACTGATGCGACAAGAACACCAACGGCTAATGTGAAGGACCCCAGCGCCACAATGCGGACCTCGAGCCAGGTTCGCCCGCGAATGAGCATTAAACTACCGAGACCATATGCCAAAAACGGTCCGGAATAAATTTGAGCCAGCATGCGGGTAATTTTCCAGGGCCAAATACTAATCATAAATTCTGGAGCTAACAACAAGGTCAGGGCAAGGATCGTGAGAAGAATACCTTGAATGAAGAAATAGTTTCGAATCCAAATCGACAGACTCGGGCTGGCAGACTCATCGCGGGCGTTGCGATGAGTCCACGATAACCAAAATCCAATCAAAGGATAGACAATGTAAGCCCCGAACCAAAACCAGACTGGACCATGGCTAAAATCAAACTCGTTCAGATAGAACAGTGAGATTATTAACAACATGCCTGTCCAGACGCCAACCATAAATACTGCGGTCCATACTTCGGCATAGTAGCGCGCAAACATGGAACTGCCCATGATGACCACAGCTGCGAGATAGATTGCTCCTATAAAACGGGCATGAAATGGCGGGACCAACCATGGGATGGCTTTATCTACATGTTCTGGAATAAAATATCCCCAAACGCCAACCCATAAGGCGAAAAGGCCAACGGCGGCAAAATAGATTCTTTGGTTACGAGTCACTTTTAACAAAATTTATTTCCTCTATAAACCTTTGAGAAGGAGTTGATAAAGACTGGTTTTGATTAAAACTTGAACCATTATAAAGATTATTGTATCCAAACACAATGTTTTAAAACTTATGGTAAATGATGTTGCCGTGTAATAAACAGAGATCAAGGATTGTCTGATAACAGGCTGGGAAGATAGGAAATACCAAATCTATTTTCACGGCTTTAAACTAACATAAAAATTGGAGCAATAAAATGAATAAACAATGGGCTCAGCATGACATCCCAAACCAGAAAGGCAAGGTAGTGATTATCACTGGCGGGAATAGTGGAATTGGCTATGAAGCGGGGTTGGCTCTGGCTGGAAAAAATGCCAACGTGATTTTAGCTGTGCGCAGCGTGGATAAAGGTGAAAAGGCCGCAAACGCTATTCGTCAACATCATCCTCAATCACAAGTGACGTTGATGGCACTTGATCTCGCGGACTTGAAAAGTATTCGTGCCTTCGCAGAGTCCTTTCTGGCAAAATATGATCGGCTGGATATTCTGATCAATAACGCGGGTGTCATGGCCTTACCTGCCCGTAAAACAGCGGACGGATTTGAGATGCAGTTCGGTACCAATCATCTCGGTCACTTTGCGTTGACCGGGTTGCTCCTGCCAGCATTAAAGGCGACCCCGAATGCGCGAGTTGTGACAGTCAGCAGCGGCGCGCATCTTGCGGGAGATATCCACTTTAATGATTTACAGTGGGGAAAAAAATATGACAGTTGGGGAGCCTATGCTCAGAGCAAGCTTGCGAATTTATTGTTTACTTATGAATTACAGAGGCGTTTTGATGCTGCAGGTATCAAGATGATCAGTGCCAGCTGTCATCCCGGGTATGCGGCTACGAATTTACAGACCGCTGGCCCGCGAATGTCCGGGTCTATATTTTCGTTGTGGATGATGAACGTTGGAAATTTCCTGTTCGCCCAGAGTCAGCGTATGGGCGCTCTGCCTACGCTTTTTGCAGCTGTGGCTCCAGAGGTCAATGGTTGTGACTATATCGGCCCCACGAGTTTGGGCGGAATACGCGGCTACCCAGACAAGGTAATGTCCAACGATAAATCTTATGATAAATCTTTGGCTAAGCAATTGTGGAATGTTTCTGAAAAGTTGACAGGTATAGCTTACGAGTTTTAGTTTCCAAGTTAAACAAAAACTCCCGACTTAAGTCGGGAGTTTTTGTGAATTAAGCAGATACTGATCGTTTAAAGATCCGCCCGATTGAAGCAAGAATGAATGCGACACCCATGAAACTGAAGATGCCTATGATATCCGGGCGGAGAGCGAATGAAACAAGAAATGGCGCGCCAAAATTTAACCCGCTTGCGGTCACAAGACTGACAGTTTTCGCTTCGCCGCTGGACATAGTCAACTGACAATTCCCATCTCTGGACATATGCGTTGTCCCAGTACCCGAATCCCAGTCTGGAGGCGTGTAACTTACGTAGGTCAATCCCTGCGACTCTGCGTATTGGCGGCAGGTTGGCTCTGCATACGAGGTGACTGCCCAGCGATATGCAAAAAATGTCATTGCCGCCGCAATTGACCCAACAACGATTAAATTGATCCAATGTCTTGCCTTCATGAACACCTTCCTTTATCTATAGAAGCCTTGAGACATTCTACGACTTTCAAAATGGAAGGTAAAGCTCGCAATCGTTATGGTGGTGCAACGCACGGACTGTCCGGGAACTTTTACGCTCCCGTAAATAAGTTTTTCTGACTTTTGCAAGAGGCCTAATATATAAAAAATCTGATACGGGGGGTAACACCCGAATTTTTATAACAACACCATCAAACCCCTTACAAGCATCGCCGCAAGAAATGCGATCAGTACTGTTAGCGCAGAGATCGAGATCATTGCCCTCGTGCCTAACTCCCGCTTCAGTACTGAAAGTGTGGCGAGGCAGGGCAAATAAAACATCACAAAAGTTGCATACACCACCATTTGTGTGGAAGACATTGCAGACGAAAAGTTTGTTGTCCCCAGCGCCTGCCCGAGCATAACCAGCGAAAGTTCTTTTCGCAAAATACCAAAGATAAGCGGAACACCAACTTCAACAGGTAAACCCATTAACCATGTAACTGGTCTAACAAGGGTATTGAAGAAATACGCCCACTCAAAATAATTGAGAATTGCCAGAACAGCGCTGCCTGCGATCAATAGCGGCCATGCTTCAACCACAAACTCACGCATTCGAAACCAAGCTTTATTCATTACATTCTTCACAGTAGGTACACGATAAGGGGGCATTTCGAGAATCAAACCTGGAGTGACCTCCGGTAACATACTGGACAGGATGCGTCCCGTCAGGGCAATAACCAGTATATTGAACAAATACAAACCAAGTGCTGGAAGTGGACCGAGATAGAATGCCACCAAACCAAAAACCACCGACAATCGCGCGGCACAAGGGACCAGGGTCGCGAGGGCTGCTGCGATGTAACGATCACGCGGTTCCTCTAATGTTCGTGTGGACATAACAGCGGGCACATTGCATCCATAACCAAGAATAAAAGGAACAATTGATTTTCCATGCAAACCTATACGGTGCATAAGCGCATCCATCAAAAAGGCGGCGCGCGGCAAATAGCCAACGTCTTCCATGATCCCCAACCCCAAGAGGAATGGCAACAGGTACGGAAGAACTATGGCAACTCCAGCCGCAATCCCTTGAACTATGCCAAGTACCAGGTTGGATAGAAATGAATTTTTTGTGAAAGGCAAAAGTACCCACTTTGTCACAATATCAAAAAATGCCAGCAACGGAGGCTCAGTCAATTTCCCAAGGCCGTATACCGCTTGAAAGAATAAAAATAATATAGACAGCAAAAATACATATCCCCATACTGGATGAAGTAAAACATTATCCAGATGATCACGAAGGGTTGAAAACCCTTCGCCCTGGGTTATAAATTTTTTGGCTAATAATATTGAGCGCCTATGCCAATCTACCCCTATCTCTTCTGTTCTTTCCTCTCTACGAGCAGCCTTATGAGAAGTTTTCGCATCGCCCAGTTCTAAAGCCGTCTGAAACAAACCTTTAACACCGCGTCCTTTGCTTGCCACCAAAGGCAAAACTGGAATGCCTAATTCTGAAGCCAACCCTTCTCCGTCAATGTGCAAACCCACGCGCGCTGCTTCGTCCACCATGTTCAGCGCCAGGATCAAAGGCTTTTGAAGCTGGATCAATTCAAAGGTAAAAGAAAGAGCCGACGCAAGTTGAGTGGAGTCTGCCACGTTGACGATAACGTCCACGTCAGATGAATTTAAATAATGCGCGGTTTCCAATTCAGCAGGGCTTCCACTTTGCAGCGTATATGCACCAGGCAGGTCCACCAATTCGATCACACGGCCTGAAACTCGGACACGGCTTTCAGTATAAGTAACAGTTGTGCCGCTAAAATTCCCCGTCTCTGCTTTATAGCCAGCCACTTGATTAAACAAAGTACTTTTGCCGCAATTTGGCAGGCCAATCAATGCAACCTTCATAACAACTCCACGTTAATTTTTTCTGCGATCTTGCGGCCCAATGCGATCTCGCGGTCATTTACTTTAATTAATACAGGCCCGCCCAAAGGCGCGACACGCACTACGTAAACAAGGTCTCCCTGATATAACCCGTATTGATTCAACTTCGTACGCAAAGATTGGTTATCTTCCAGGGAGGAAAATACAGCAAGTGTGCCAACAGGAATTTCAGAAAGTTTCACATCCCCATTTATAAACGAGAGCGTATGTAAAGCCAAGTGATGAACATCCCTACATCCATATATGAAGTTCGGGAATCAGAATAATTAAAGGGTAGAATATTGACAAAGGATCAATTTATGAAAAACTTTTTATTGTCGCTTCTTCTCTTGACCTTATTGCTGGGTGCCTGTTCAACAAAAAATAGCACGCCTGAACCACTTGCAACTAAAAACCCTACACCGACGAGTGACTCAGTCGCAACTAAAGATGTTGTAACTGAAGCAATTGTCCCTGCGCGTGAAGCGATTTTATCCGAGGTTGAAAACAATGTTTTAGCGAACGTGTCATCCAGCAGCGAAGTTTCAGCGGCTTCCAATGGATCCTACATCCTTGAAACTGGTAATATTGAAACCAGTGACAACAGCCGCGCCAGATTGGACTTAATCCCTGATGGAACAATTATCCGCGTGGGGCCAAATTCGTCTTTTACATTAACAGCACTCATAAAAGAAAATAACGAACCTAAAACTAAAATTGAGCTTTTATTTGGACAGATTTTTATCTTACTTAATGGAGGCTCGCTTGATGTAAAAACTCCTGCCGGAGTGGCCTCTGTGAGAGGAAGTCTGATGAGTGTCACCTATTCTCCAAATCTAAATCACACAACAGCGACCTGCCTTGAAGGTCATTGTATAGTTGAAGACCAGGATGAAATAATTGAATTGACCGAAGGCCAGGCCGCAGACTTCATCGACGGCGAATTAAATGATACGTATCGCGATATGACATTTGAAGAATTGGGTTTATGGGTTCTTGACAATCCAGACCTGCAAGATCACATCAACGAATTCCCTGAAATTCCCGGCCTGCCCGAAAATTTTGATTGGAACTACGACTTCACCAATGATCCTGAATTTCAGTTTTTCTATGATCCCACATATGACCCGGGCGAACAAATATTTGAACCTGGCTTCGATAGTTTAAATAACAATGATGGGAATTTACCATTGCCAGATCCAAATGCAACCTTTGACCCGGGGCTTGGCAACCCACCCGGCCCTGGGGATGGAATTCCGCCAGGAGATGGCGATCCGCCCGGCCCAGGTTAAACAAAATGAATCGAAATCGAACCTTAATCATTGGCATCCTGCTTACCGCAACGGCTGGGTTTATCGCCTTGCAAAATGGGTTTACATCCAATCCAGAAAACGAAACACAAACTCCATCGGTTACATTTACAGATGCACCTACAGTCACACCCACTTACGAACCTTGCGGGTATATGTGGGCGTACCATGACGATATTAAATTAAAAGAAAAAATAGATGCTTCCGTAAAGTCTCTTGACCCCAACTCGAAAGCAAAGGTAAGTTTATACGGCGAAGACTGTGTATTTAGCGATGGTCATTCCACCTTTAGTGTAATGGAAACAGATATTTATGTTTACCAACCCGTGGATAATTTAACTTTTGAAGAAGCTTTGGGAAATTGGATATCACAAGTTATGCAGGTCATCGTTCAAATTCCCCGCGATGATATTCAGGGCAATTATGGATTTGTAGAATTCTGGTTCGAGAAAAGCGAAGTAGAGCATGTAATTGTACGCGTGCCGATTCAAAAATATATAAACGAGGCACAGGGAAAGTCAGGGGCAGAATTATTTCAATTGTTCTCGAATTCCCCATAACCCATTTATTCACTGTCAATATTTTCGTTCATCGGCCGCCATGATTTGGCGGCTTTTTTCTTCTTGACAACAAAGTCAGATTGTCGTATATTACGTTTAGTAATTACTAAACGTTCTAAAGGAAAAACATGCCTACCAAACTTACCCAACTTAAACAGGATTTCACAGAAGGCCTTAGCCAGATAAGCCGCTTTTGGGGATTTCCCAAAGGTATGGGGGCGATTTTCGCCGTGCTGTATCTTTCCCCCATTCCCCTCTCACTGGATGAAATTGTCCAGGAGACAGGGTTGACCAAAGGCGCAATCAGCACCGAGGTCCGCACGCTGGCACGTATGGGACTTGTCCATCGCTCTTCCAAACTTGCAGACCGCAAAGATTACTACGAAGCCGAGGATGATTTCTATACATCCATTCGCTCGATATTGAAGGAACGACAGAACAGCGAGTTTGACCGTGCAATCCGCTCGGTAAGCGAAACGCTTGAAAAACTGAAATCAGGTTCGGTTACAGGTGATGAAGCGGATATCCAATTCGTATACAAACGTGTGCAAGCATTGCAGGAATTTTTCAATGCGATTGACAGCCTCACCAAGGCCGTTGTCAAACTCGAGAGCCTGGGACTTTCCAATGTCAAAAATATTTTATCCATTTTAAAATAAGGAGTAATTCATGAACACAATAATCGTTTTTCTTGTTGAAGTGATCGCAACCCTCATTATTTGCGTATTGACCTTTCGATACCTAAAGCCATTCCTAAATCGCGTGCTTACCGACCTGTGCGGAACAGAAGAACGCGCCCAATTTTGGACAGCCTTCTCAGGCATAATCTTGATCGGAATTCCACTATTATTTAGTTTGATGTATCACCCGGAAGCACAGCAAGCTGAAGAAATATTCTTCGAACTCACACGCCGTACCAGCAGCAATCTGATCGGTTTTATGTTTGCACTGGTGGGGATCGGGATCATCGTTTCGTTTTTCGCATTAGTTGCCCCACGGGCAAAGGAGTTAAAATGAAAATCGCAGTCACAGGCGCATTCAGTTATTCAGGAAAATATATTACTAAACGACTGCTCGAACGCGGTGAGGAAGTATTCACGCTCACCAATCATCCAAATCGTCCCGATCCATTTAACGGGAAAGTAAAATCTTTTCCGCTTGACTTCAACAATGAAAATGAGTTAATTAAAAACCTTCAAGGCGCAGATGTACTAGTCAACACGTACTGGATTCGTTTCGACAAGGGAAACAATACCCAGCCAAATGCCGTTGAAAATACAAAACGACTTGTAGACGCCGCAACAAAAGCTGGCGTGAAACGAATCGTACACATCAGTATTACCAATCCGTCCTCAGATTCTCACTTACCTTATTTTTGGGGAAAAGCCGCAAACGAAAAGGCAGTAATCGATTCAGGCATGAGCTATGCGATCCTGCGTCCAACAGTTTTGTTTGGCAAAGAAGACATCCTCATTAATAATATCGCCTGGCTTTTACGCCACCTGCCTGTTTTCGGGCTGCCAGGGGACGGCTCATACAAGCTCTCCCCTGTATACGTGGATGATCTTGCCAAGCTCGCCGTTGAGGCTGTATATCAGAAAGAAAGTTTTATTTGGGATGCGGTTGGCCCCGACGAGTTCACTTTCAAAGAAATGGTTGAATTAATCGGCGAAGTAACTGATAAATCAAGAATCCTTATTCCCTTCCCGCCACGGCTGGCGCTGCTTGCTGCACAAATTATGAGTCTCTTCGTGAAGGATGTAATGCTCACACCCGAAGAGGTGGATGGCTTAATGGCAAATCTGCTTATTTCTAAAGAAACTCCGCGCTGTAAGACCAGTTTAAGAAAATGGCTTGAAGAAAACAAAATGACCACAGGGCAAATGTATGCATCTGAATTAGCCAGACATTTTTAGTGATTTGGCATTTTCCAGTATCCTGGTATAACAAGAATAAAAAAACTCTGACAATTAATTGTCAGAGTTTTTTTATTGAACGCATAATTTGGATTCTTAATTAATCGGCACAATTCCATTACAGCGCGGACTATCCATACAGCCGTAATATTTCTTTCCCGAGTTCATACCCGTGCGATTAATTCTCAAAACCATCATCTTCCCGCAGACTGGGCATTGCGGCACTGAATCAGCGGCACTATCAACGCGCAACGAAACCGTCCCGCCAATTTTAGCAACAGCCAATTGAAAAAGAGAAATAATATCCGAAGGGTCATATGTTTCACTGGATGGAATATGCACCAAAGGCAGGCCAGCACCTGTAAAAATCTCATCCATAAATTTGTCGCTCTCGCGGGCCTCATTTTTTGAAATCGGGCGGACGATTTCAACTCCAAAAGCAGGAGACAGTGTTTGCGGATCACACAACAAAAAGTCTACATGCTTTCTAAAGAACTTATTAAAAAAATGGACATTCTCATTTGGACGAACAATATAAAAAACATCATTCAAAGAAACCTTTGGGCAGATCAAATATCTCCCGCCTACCATTTGGTTTAGCACACGAAAAAGAGCCAATTCCGTTGTAGCGAGGAATGGCTCTTTCAATCTATAGGGTAATCGTTGAGTCTCTGATTTATTTTCTGCCATCTGGTTATTATATAGTAGGTTAAGGATTAGAAGCAAGCCATTAAGCGGATTAAGAACCGCGCATCAATTTTAGGACCTCGGGCTTGAGTGCGGCATTAACAGCCAAAGACTCCCCGTGAGTGTGACCCTCTTCGCCGCTCCACGAACCGAAGTATCCTCCAGCTTCTTTAAAGATCGCGGGAAATGGGCCAGTGTCCCAAACATCCATATATGGATCAAGACAAACTTCAGCGCGCCCCGTTGCCACAAGCAAATACCCATAAGCATCACCCCAGGTACGCAATAAGGCCTTCCTGCTTGCAAACTGCTCCACTAACACCGCATCTTTTTCACCAAGTCTTTGAAAGTCCGAGCTGACCACACACGCCTGTGAAATCTCACTGACATTCGATACCCTTGCGCGGCGGCCATTCCACCAGCAACCCAACCCATCCGCTGCACACAACATTTCATCCAATGGCGGATAATACGCCGCCCCAACTTGGATAACGCCATCTATTTCCAGGCCAATCAGAACACCATACAAAGGTACGCTACGGATAAATGATTTCGTCCCATCAATCGGGTCAATTGTCCAGCGAAACGAGCTTCCTTTACTGCTATTCTCTCCAAATTCCTCTCCAATAACTGCGTGACTTGGAAATTCACGTTCAATCTCAGCGCAGATAAATTTCTCTGCTTCATGGTCTGCAATGGTCACAGGGTCATTGTTCTCTTTTAAGTCCACGCGAACGCCAGTGTTGAAATAACCAAGGGTTATTTTTCCAGCGCGGTACGCCAAAGATGTAGCAAAATCCAGATACGGTTGGAGGTTCATAGCAGCGTTTTCAGCAACTCCTCTTCTTCTTTATTATTTTCCACTTCACCATCCAGCCATGCAGCGCGAAGACTATCTAGAATCTCTGTGTAGCGCGGCCCTGGTGGAAGGCCAAGAGCTTTTAAGTCATTGCCCGTAGTGTGGGGTTTGACATGCCGCCATAACGAGATGTAATCCAAAAGTGCTCTTTCGCCAGTTACAAGATACACCACATATATTGAAAGCAACGGCAATTTTTCAACAGCGTACGTCCAAGTGCTTGGTTTTGAATCCACCAGAAAAGGTAAACTTTTCTTTAACTGTGCAGCAGCCCATACTGAATGCGTCAGATCAGTGGAAAAATCCAATCGCCTCCCAATTGACAAGATTGGGTCCTGAGGCAAATTAATCATCCAAAACATATATCCTACCGCTGCACGGTCGACAGGAATATCCAATGACGAATCCATTTCAAGCAAGTCTGAATAATTCTGATTGAACAGCGGCAATTCAGGATGAATCCATTTGAATAAATTCAGATCGCCTGCGCGTAGGATCATTTGATGGGAATTATCCTCTTCAAAGATAAGGTCCAGCTCATGGCGAATACGTTCACCGCTTAGTTTGGGAATAACAGCAAGAGCTTCAGGGTTAATCAGGTTTTGTGTTTCGGGTTCGATGTTAAAAGAATAGCGTATCTCGTAGCGAATAGCTCGAAAGATACGTGTAGGGTCGTCTATAAATGAATGCGGATGTAAAACTCGGATCTGCTTTTGCTCAAGGTCTTGCTGACCATTAAGCGGATCAAGCAATTCTCCAAAGTGTTCTCCATCCAAACGGATGGCCATTGCATTAATTGTGAAGTCACGACGGCGAAGGTCATTATCAATGGTGGATGGTTTTATGCTTGGTAAAGCGCCTAGTCGATCGTAGGTTTCAGAGCGGGCAGTAATGAGATCAACAGTGCCAGGTTTCAGACTCCAGGTTTCAGGTAAGTGCCAAATTGCTGTGCGAAATTTTATATGCGGCGCTAAACTACCACCATATTTTTGAACAAGGGCCTCGCCAAATTTTATGGCATCGCCCTCAACGATAATGTCGAAATCGTTGGCAGGGTTATTTAGAAAATAGTCTCGTATGCAGCCACCCACTAGGTATACAGGCATATGGAGAGTCTCTGAAAGGGAGGCAATGTCTCGAAGCAGAGTCAATTGTCGGGGCGATAAAAAGCGTGCGCTTTCAAGGTCAAGTTTAGTGAAGGGTGTCATCTTCTTCGTTTCCGTTTAAAGAAAGGTTGTCCTTCATATGTTGCAGCAGAAGGCTCAAGCGCTTCTGTCAGTCCATCACCAATCAGATTCCAACCAACGCCAAAAAGGACGATCGAGAGAGTAACTGGAAGGAAAACCCACCAGACAGCCAACAAATTACCGCCTGGACCGATCACCCAATTACGACCCATCGAAAGCAGAATGCCCCAAGGGGAAGTACCTCCTAAACCAATGAAGGTAATTGTCGCCTGCAAAATCACAGAACTCCCCACATCCCGTGAGGCTAATACAATGGCGGGGCCAACCGAATTGGGCAATAGATGACGACGGATGATCCAAAACGAACTTCCTCCGAGGGCGCGCGTGGCCTGGATAAATTCGGTATTCTTCAAGGTTATGACCATTGTGTTGACGATACGAGCGATCGGCATCCACGAGAAGAGGATGAGACAGATGAGAATCGGGTCTACTTTCATCAGGAATACAGCAAAGGCAGGCGGTGTAAATTGAAAATCCACAATCTTTCCAATGTAATCTAAATTGAACCAGTAAATGCCACCCATTGATTCAATTGTGACCGCGACTAGTTGTTGCAGGAAAACCACCCCCGCCAACACAGGGAAAGTTAGAAAAGCATCCGTAATGCGCATTATCAGATTATTAACCGCACCGCCCACATACCCAGAAATCGCACCCAAGAGACTGCCAAAGATAAATGCGCCAACTGCAACTGAGAGCCCAAAGATCATTGCGTCGCGGGCTCCCCAAACAAGGGCATGAAACACGTCAAATTGACCAGGAACTGTGCCGAGAATGGCATCTTCACTGGGAGGATGTGGAACAAAGTCGGTAGCACGACCGATCTTTTTAAAGGCTCCCTTAGTAGTCTTATTAGGCTGGGATAGCAAAGGCGCAGTCAATGCCACAACTGTGAAGGAAAGGACGATCAGTACCCCAAGCCAATTCTGCCAATGAGAGAAAAAGCGTTTCACGCGGCTCATGCTTTCAAGGCCTCTTCACGCACACGGGGATCAAGCGCAGCCTGCGTTACATCCAAAATAAACATTAAACTCAAAACCATGATTACACTATAAACAGCAAAACCCAAAGTGGCGGGCGCATCCGGGGTAGAACTCATCGCATTTACAATAACATCTGAGACACCCGTTAATCCAAATATGATTTCGACAACATACAAACTTGTTACAATGCTTGCTGCAGAGAAAGCCATCGTCGTCAGAGAAGGTGCGAGAATTGCGCGGAATGCGTGCCGCCAAAGGAGATTATATTCCATTACGCCCCGCGCACGTGCAGAGATAATATATTCCTTGCCACGTTGATTAATGATAGTTGCTCGGGTTACTCGCCCCAAAGTAGCCCAGTGAAACATGGACAATGTCATTACCGGCATCGCAAGGTGATGCAACGCCACCAGAAAAATATCGAATCTTTGATTTAACAAACTGTCTAGCGTTAGAAATCCAGTAAAGTTCACAAAACCTGAGCGGGCCATTTCCAATTCTGTTATTATATCCATGCGGCCTGGTGCAAACCAATCCAATTTAAGGTAAAAGAATGAGATCAGAATCATGGAAAAAATAAATGGGGGCATTGAAGTGCCAAAAAAAGCCGCGAAACGGAATAATCCATCGAAGAGACGGCCCGGGCGCCAGCCTGCCTTTAGTCCGCTGGCCAAACCAAGGGGAATTAATAAAATTAATGAATAGAACGCCAACTCCAACGTGACCGGTGTTCGTCTTAAAAGCTCAGGAAGTACATCCGCTCGCAATGTAGGACTATATCCCCATGAACCAGTCACCAACGAACGAGCCCAAATTGCATATTGCACCAAATAGGGTTCATCTAAATGATATTTCTCTATAAGAGAATTAATAAAATTTTCGGAGGCACGTTCACCACCTTTGCCGGGCGGCAAATACAGACGTGCGCGCGCCTCAGGCGGCGTCAACATTACACCAGCGTACAAAACCATCGTAATGATTACCAACGAGAGGAATAGCGATAGGAGTCTGCGGATTACGAATTGGAAAAAGGGAGGCATGATGAGTTGGTAATTATTTTACTCCAACTACCTATAAAAAATGTCAACACGGGTTTCTTCAAAATTCAAAATAACTGTGTATAATTGGCAAATGTTGATGAACCCGAACCCGTCCCCTCGAATGTGTAAAAATACCAGGTCTGGCTAGGTTCGCTTTTGTGCGTCCAAACGGCTCCCAGACTTGGCGAGCCGTTTTTTTTTATTATTAGATGAGGACAATACAATGGACGATAAAAATTTCACAATCAAAGACTTGACTGAAAAAATGCATGAACTGGTGAAATCCAAAGGCTGGTACGAACGGGACAGCAAACGCCCGCAGACACCGCGCAATTTGGCAATATCGCTTTCATTGGAAGCTGCGGAAATTTTGGAGCATTTTCAATTTGGCGAAGAAATAAAAGATGAAGACGAATTAGGAAGCGAACTTGCAGATGTGACTTTATATTTACTACAACTCGCTTCGGTTTCAGGGATTGATCTGGAACAAGCGGTATTGAAGAAAATTGATGTGAATAAAACAAGACAATGGGATGTTGAAGCGAAAGTAAACAGTAAAAAGTGAGAAGGTAAAACAAGATGAATGTCACAGTTTTTGGCGGCGCACAACCCAAGGAAGGATCATCGGCTTATGAAGAAGCCCTCGAACTTGGCAAATTACTTGCCGAGCGCGGACACTCCGTATTAACTGGTGGTTATATGGGCACGATGGAAGCCGTCTCACGCGGGGCAAGCGAAGCGGGCGGGCACGTGATCGGCGTCACCTGCATTGATATTGAAGAGTGGAGAAAGACGAGTCCAAATCAATGGGTGAAAGAGGAAAGACGAAAGAAATCACTGATCGAGAGATTGCAAGCCTTGATCGAAGGTTGTGATGCAGCGATTGCCCTTCCAGGCGGCGCCGGCACGCTGACCGAAATCTCGCTGATGTGGAACTTGATGATCGTGGAATCCTTACCCCCGAGGCCTATTACACTGATCGGGCGTGGTTGGCAGTCCACATTCGATCAGTTCTTCACTGAATTTGAAAGTTATATGCCCATACATCAGCGAGAGTTGTTATACTTTGCGGAGGATGTAAAAACTGCAGTGGAAAAAATAAAATAACACGTAGGGGCAGAGCTTGTCTCTGCCCAAAGTGCGACCACAAGGGTCGCCCCTACAATAAAATGAAGAGGAAAAATGGCTGAAGATAAATTACCAACCCGTGCGGACGATTTTGCAGAATGGTACAACCAACTTGTATTGAGATCAGACCTTGCCGATTACGCACCTGTGCGCGGCTGTATGGTCGTCAAGCCTTATGGCTGGGCGTTATGGGAGAATATTACTTCCTGGCTCGATAAGGAATTCAAAGCGACAGGTCATGTTAACGCGGCGTTCCCCATGTTGATCCCCATGTCTTTCTTTGAAAAAGAAAAGGAACATGTCGAAGGTTTTGCGCCTGAACTCGCCGTGGTCACCCATGGCGGCGGCGAAGAACTTGAAGAAAAATTAGTAGTTCGCCCAACTTCTGAAACCATTATTGGACATATGTATTCCAAATGGATCAAGTCATGGCGTGATCTTCCCCTGCTGATCGTTCAATGGGGCTCTGTGCTTCGTTGGGAGCTACGCACAAAACTTTTCCTGCGCACCGCCGAATTTTATTGGCATGAAGGTCATACCGCACATGCATCGGCAGAAGAGGCTAAAGAGGAAATGTATCGCATCCTTGATATTTATGAAGAATTTTGTCTCAAGGAAGCCGCGATTCCCGTCATCAAAGGTACAAAGAGTGAAACTGAAAGATTCGCGGGCGCACAAGTCACTACATCCATTGAAGCGATGATGTGGGACAAACGCGCGCTGCAATCTGGCACGTCCCACTACTTCGGACAGAATTTCGCAAAGGCGTTCGAGATCCAATATCTCGACAATAACAACACTTTGCAATTCTGTGAAACAACTTCCTGGGCAATTTCATCTCGTATTATCGGCGCGCTCATTATGGTTCATGGTGACGATCAGGGACTTGTGCTGCCTCCACGCCTCGCCCCCACTCAAGCAGTGATTGTGCCCATCTACAAATCTTCTGAAGAAAAAGTTAAAGTGATGGAAGTTGCAGATCGTATCTTCAAGGAGCTCAAAGCCGCAGGCATTCGTCTCAAGATGGATGACCGTGACAACGTCAGCTCTGGATTCAAATTCAACGACTGGGAAATGCGCGGCGTTCCTCTTCGCATTGAAGTCGGCCCCAAGGATGTGGAAAAGGGATCTGTTGCCCTTGCCCGACGTGATAAACCTGGCAGAGAAGGAAAGACTTTCGTCCCACAAGCGGGTCTGGATTCAACCGTCAGCCTGCTTCTGTCCGAGATTCAGGATTCACTCCTCAAGCGCGCTACCGAATATCGTGACGCCAACATTCATGATCCCAAAGATTATGAAGAATTAAAGAAGGTTGTTCAGGATGGCTGGGCATTCTCCTATTGGTGCGAATCGCGCGAATGTGAAGCCAAAGTAAAAGAAGATGCCAAGGCCACCACACGTAACATTCCCTTAAATCAACCTGACTCCGACGGGGAAGGCACCTGCATTGTGTGCGGCAAGCCTTCCAAACGTAAGGTGTATTTCGCAAAGTCATATTAGAACAAACAAGGATGGAGTAATATTCCATCCTTGTTCTTATTTCAAAACTACCTATGCCAAACCTTAAATCTTATCGCGAAAGTCGCGATACCTTGCTCGCCAAAATAATAACTGATTTTTCTAAAGATGAAAGATTCGTCGCGGCATGGCTCACGGGGAGTTTAAGTAGAAATGAAGAAGATTCCGTTAGTGATATTGATATTAGCCTGGTGGTGTCTGATAAATTTTCTACCACTCTTTGTATGAAGTTGGCACAGATTAGCGCACAAACAAGCCATGAAAGACTTTTACTTTTCAGCCAATTTGGCTCCCCTGCTCTGATCCATGAAAACAATAACAATGCCCCAGAAAATGGGACATTCACTTTTATGCTTTATACTGAATCCGCTTTAATGGTGGATTGGATATTAATACCTGAATCCAAAGCCATACGACCACACAACTCCAAACTTTTATTTGAGAAAATAAGCGTTCCAACTGCACCTCCTCCTGAGCCTGAAGATTTGGAACAAAGCAGAAAATCTGTTGCAGAGACTTGGGCCTTTTTCTGGATGATGGCCGCAATAACAATAAAATACATTATCCGCGGCGACAGTGTTTTCGTAACAGCATGGATCGAGAATTTATATAAATTAGTTAAGGATATCGAAAGACGAATCAACAAAGAAGCCTGGAGCTATACTCGCGGTTCATTAAGTCAGATTCAAACAACAAGTGAAAAACAGGTAGAATCGATTCGCAAGCTTTGTGAAAGAATGCAAAGACTCAGGCCTCAGGTTTCAGAATTCATAAAATCAGAGCCTGCTAATCCCATGTCAGAAATTGAAATATTATTTTCAATTGTAAATAAATAGATGCCCGCAATAGACCTCGCCCGCCTCCGTAAACAAGCCAATCGTCTTGCAGATTTTTTCTTTCTGCCAGATGAATTCATGAAACATTTGCGCGAGATGCTGGAGTTCTACGTTAACCACACGTTGCGAGCCAAGGAAAATGCTGCACCTGGCTCAAACTTAAATACATACCGTACTCCACCCGCTGTCCTTACGCAAATTGAAAATGAACTTCGCCCAGTCGCTGAGGCAAACCCTGAATTTGCTCTCGCGCTTGCCGACACACTTTGGGATGAAGGCGCGCTCGAAACACGTTTGTTAGCCGCCTTTTTACTAGGACGTATCCCGCCTCAGGAGGAACGCCTCCTCCCCCGCCTCACCGCATGGACTCAGCAAATCCGCGATGCGGACGTTCGCTCGGCTTTGCTGTCGACAAGCCTGACCCGTATGAGGAAGGAAACGCCCAATGCTTTCCTCACTCTTATCCGTGAGTATTTACATCCCGCGCGCATGCGCACCTGGTCAAATGGGATTCAGGCTTTGCTGCCGATGATCGCAGATACAACCTATGCAAACCTCCCCCCAATTTTAGATATTGTCGAGCCCATCATCGAAGAGGCCCCGTCCACTTTACAAAACGATCTCACCGATCTGATTGTTGCCTTATATCGTTCCTCTTCAAATGAAACCACCTTCCTGCTCAAGCATATACTAAGCAATACGCAAAACCCGATGACTATAATCACGCTTCGGCGTATCTCTTCCGATTTTCCGCCGCTCCTGCAAGCAGAACTTCGAGAATTGTTACGCCCGCAGCCCATCGGCACGCCCAAAACAAATGAATCTGAAGAAACTTCGGCAGATGATTTTGTTACTGAAGATGCAGAAACGAGTGGCACAACAGTTGAAAAGAAACCGAGGAAAAAGAATCCGCCGCGCAAACCCAAGGACGAATCTACACCTGTAAAAAAGAGAGTTCCCCGCGTAAAAAAACAGGTCGATGAAAATGAATAATACAAAATTAATCTACCTGCATGGTTCAGACAGCACCAGCCAAAACGGGAAAGCACGTCAGTTTGCGCAATTATTCCCTGGTATGGTCACTCCAGATTTCACTGGTTCATTCGAAGAACGAATGCAGCAACTCAATACCATTCTCGGCGATAAAAACGATTGGACGATTATCGGTTCTTCCTACGGCGGTTTAATGGGAACTGTCTTCACCTGCAATCATCCAAATCAAGTGAGGAAGTTGATCCTGCTTGCACCAGCTCTATCACGCGATCCTTTCGCATCTTATCTGGACCTTGAACCTGTCTCTGTCCCAACTGTCATCGTTCACGGAACACAAGATGACGTGGTGCCTTTACAGCCCGTCCGCGAACTGGCCGAAACCCTATTCCCCAACCTGCAATACATCGTTGTGGAAGATGGACATCGCCTGCACAAAGCCTTTGAAGAATTAGATTGGGAAAAAATATTAAGTTAAAAATGGAGCGCAGACTTCAGCCTGCTTTATAGTTGCGGACTAAAGTCCGCGATCCAAAAACAAGAGGCATATCATGAACCAACAAATCTACTGGCACACCACCGTTAAAATGCCCGACGACTCAAAACCGACTCCCATCCCAGCGAAAGTGGATGTGGCAATTATCGGCGGCGGATATACAGGACTGAGCGCCGCGCGGACATTTGCAAAACACGGCACAAAAGTTGTTGTATTGGAAGCCGAGACAATCGGCTGGGGCGCGAGTTCACGTAACGGCGGCATGACGTTGACTGGGCTCAAAGTGCCGATGCGGACTATCATCAAAAAATATGGGCGGGAATCAGCAAAGGGATTATTTCAATGCTCACTTGATTCAGTGGATACTATTGAGCAGATTATTAAAGAAGAAAATATTGATTGCGGCTTTGCGCGCACGGGTCAGTTGTTGGTAGCGAATAAGCCAAGTCATTATGAAGCTTTAAAAGGTGAAGTGGATTTCATGGCTCAGGAATTCAATCACAAAGTCAGGCTTGTGCCGCCGAATGAATTGAGAAACGAAATCGGCTCGGACATTTTTCACGGCGCATTGGTGGATGATGTCAGCGGCGGATTGAACCCCGCTCAATTTGTAACTGGACTCGCAAGCGCAGCGGAAAAAGCTGGGGCAATCCTTTGCGCGCGAGCGCGGGTGGACAGGCTGGAGCGGAGAGAGAATCGTTTTATTCTTGAAACACAAAGGGGCACAGTAAACGCCGAATCTGTTTTCGTAGCTACCTCTGGTTACACAGGAAATGTCACAAAGAAATTGCAAAAGAAGATCATCCCGATCGGGTCATTCATTATCGCGACAGAAAGATTATCAGACGAACTCGCGCATGAACTCAGCCCGAATAATCGAATGATTTTTGATTTCAAACATTATCTAAATTATTTTCGCTTGTGGGATAACAGAATGATCTTCGGCGGACGGGCGGCGTTTTTTCCGGAGACAGATAATACAATAAAGCGAAGTGCTGAAATTTTGCGGCGCGAGATGATTCAGGTGTATCCGCAGTTGAAAAATATAAAGGTTGAATTTGTTTGGGGCGGCACGCTTGATTTTGCATTTGACATGATGACCCACACGGGCGAATTGGATGGCATGAATTACTCACTTGGCTACGCGGGGCATGGGGTGGCGATGGGAACGCATATGGGCAAAACAATGGCAGAAGCGATGTTGAGTGGAAATGTGAAAGATCATCCGTTCGCGCGTTTTGATTTCCCAAGTGCACCGCTTGGACTATACAACGGTTTTCCGTGGTTCCTGCCTTTCGCAGGCATGTGGCATAAGATTTTGGATTGGGTTGAATAAACCTTTAACCACGAAAGACACAAAGGTTTTTCCTTAGTGATCTTGGTGATCTTGGTGATCTTGGTGTCCTTTGTGTTTAATTACTGTAGCACAAACCAGTAAAGCCGATTAAAATAGCCGTCATTCTTCAAACTTGAAATTCGATTTAGGAGGCAGGCATGGCAAAGACCAGTAAGCCGAAAGAATTGGAAGGCGAAGTTTATTATCCATCTGAGCAGGTGATCGCCCAGGCGCGTTTGAAAGACTGGGATGCGCTCGCGGAAAAAGCGGGCAAAGACCTGCAAGGGTTTTGGGCTGATGAGGCATCCGAACTTGAATGGTTCCAAAAATGGGACAAGGTTTTGGATGATTCCAATAAACCTTTTTTCAAATGGTTCGTGGGGGCCAAAACGAATATTGTACACAATGCAATTGACAGACATCTAAAGACGCATCGCAAGAATCAACTCGCGCTTATTTGGGAATCGGAAGATGGAAAAATAGAACGCACCTTTTCCTACTTCGCAATGAATCGCGAAGTCTCACGCATGGCGAATATCATTAAGGCCATGGGCATCCAAAAAGGCGAGCGTGTCACGATCTATATGGGACGTGTCCCTGAAATCGTATTTGCCATGCTGGCTTGTGCCAAGATCGGCGCGATCCACTCAGTGGTATTCGGCGGCTTCTCGGTGGATTCATTGCAAGGCCGCATTGACGACAGTCAGTCGAAACTGATCATCACTTGTGACGGCTCGTATCAAAACGGCAAGATCGTTGAACTCAAAAATATTGTAGACGAATCCATCAAGCGCTGTCCGTCGGTGGAGAATGTGATCGTCGTCAAGCGAACAGGCCAACCCGTTGGTATGGAAGCGGGCCGCGATCACTGGTATCACGATATGTGTGCGCTTCCCATCGCTAATGGAAAATGCGCCACGGAAATCCTCGATGCGGAAGATCCACTTTTCATACTTTATACATCAGGCTCAACAGGCAAACCAAAAGCCATTTTGCACACGCATGGCGGCTATATGGTTGGCACATATTCCACGCTCAAATATGTCTTTGATATCAAAGATGAAGACCGTTGGTGGTGCACTGCCGACCCAGGTTGGATTACAGGACATTCGTACATTGTGTATGGCCCGATGATCGCTGGCGCAACTTCGATGTTGTTTGAAGGCGGGCCAACATTCCCCTATCCGAATCGTTGGTGGCAGGTTGTGGAACGCTATGGCATTACGATTTTCTACACGGCGCCGACTGCCATTCGTGGACTCATGCGATTCGGTGAGGCATGGCCCAACAAGCACGATCTCTCTTCCCTACGCCTGCTCGGTTCTGTCGGTGAGCCGATCAACCCTGAAGCATGGAAGTGGTATTACCGTGTCATTGGCAAGGAAAAATGTCCGATCATGGATACCTGGTGGCAAACCGAGACTGGAAACTTTATGATCACCCCGACTCCCATCGTGCCGCTCAAGCCTGGCTCTGGCACGCGTCCATTTTTTGGACAGGAAGCTGAGATCGTGGACGAACAAGGCAATCCAGTCCCAGACGATACAGAAGGCTATCTGACTCTCAAAAATCCGTGGCCTGCCATGCTGCGGACCATCTATGGCGATGATGAAAGATACGTCAGCTCATATTGGACTAAATTCCCTGGCCGTTACACCGCAGGTGATTCAGCCAAGCGCGACAAGGACGGCTATTACTGGATCATTGGCCGCGTGGACGATGTGATCAAAGTCTCTGGTCACCGTTTGGGAACTGCGGAAGTTGAGTCTGCGTTGGTCAGTCACCCATCGGTTGCAGAAGCCGCAGCGATTGGATTGCCGCACGAAGTAAAGGGGCAGGCAATTTACACTTTCGTGATGCTGCGTTCAGGCTTTGTACCATCACCTGAGTTGGCTGAAGAATTACGTCAGCATGTCTCCACTCACATGGGACCAATCGCCCGTCCAGAGGATGTCAAGTTTGTAGATAAACTCCCCAAGACCCGCTCAGGCAAGATCATGCGCCGTGTGTTGAAGGCAAGAGCACAAGGTTTGCCTGAAGGTGATATTAGTACGTTGGATGAATAGTTAGAAAATCTCCGAGGTCTTGAAGACCTCGGAGATTTTTTTACAATCATTCTTCTGAATTATTACGGAAATTTGCACGATACAGAGAAAGACTTACCGCTGGGAGACTGACCGCATCTGGGTAAATCAAATAGCGCGGCGCCCAGACTGGATGAAACTTTTCTTTGAAGGCGTGCAAGCCTTTGAAATTATAAAAACGATTGACGTTCTCGTAGATAAATCGTATCGTACGTTGGAGGGCAGGGTCTGATGGCTTTTCTCCAATTCCAGAAAATGTGCTCAAGCCCAGGTTGAATGAAGCGAAGCCCTGCTCCTTTGCCCATTGAAAAAGGGACACAAACAGGAAATCCATAATGCCTTTCTCAGAAAAACTGCGGTGACGCATTAAGTCAACTGCGGCTTCGTTCATTTGAAACTCGGTGACAACATTAGCAAAAGCGTCAATGAACCCTTCTCCATCACGGACGAGCAGTATGGGACAAGTGTTGAGGTATTCTTCATCAAACCAGCCGAGAGAAAAGCCCATTTCTTTTGCCCCACGAGTGGATAGCCAATCATCACTGATCGCGCGGAGTTCACGCAGCATCCGCGGCGAATGCGGGGGTTGTTGAACAGAAACTTTATATCCATTACGAAGCATTTTATTATAGGCATTACGGGTAGGTTTATTTTCGCTTCCGTCCAGGCTAAAGGCGGCAAGGTTTACACTTGCTTCCTGTCCAAGGGGAATTACATCAAAGCCCAGGGATTTATACCCATCCAGAAACTCAGGTGTTACCTGATAAAAAGCAACCATCCAGTCATTGACGGCACAGAAGTTTTTAAACTCAACAATGGCAGGCTTGCCATCTTCGAGTGAACCAATGGGGTCGCCAAGAACCAAAGCCACACGATTCTCGATCACATAGGAAATCACCGATCCGCCTGAGCTAAAGAAATGCAGTTTGTCATCTAAAAGTGTGTAACGTGCCAATGAAGATTTCCCGTAAGCGCGGACAATTTCCCAGGCACGCGAGCGCTCATCTGTGGAAGGAAGCAGGCGGGTCAATACGGGACGAAGAAGCATCACCAGCGAATATGCTCCAGTGGCAGCACCAACCATATAGATTGAATCAGCAAAATATTTTCCAAAACCTGTGATCGGCTGTAAGCCAGGATCGTAGAATGCCGCAAACATCACAATCGTTTGACGGAGAGCATCCCAAAAACCAAAGTTGATTTGGAAATGTCTATCCAAAAGATAGAAACCTAAAACTCCATAAGCAAGTGTAAAAGCCAGTGAGGCAAGAACAGCTAAAAGTCCAGAACGAACCGAAGGCGCATCTGAGCGCGCTTGAAAATGTCGGCGGGTGCCGATCAGCGCAATAAGCAATAAAGCGGCGAGGGTGGCTTCTTCAAAATCCAAACCTTTTAGTAGATGAGTTGGAATGGAAATGGAGAGAATGGCAACCGTGAGAATCCAGCCAACACGTTTGCGGCGCCAAAGACTGATGGCTAGCAATAAAAGGGCAAAGCCTGCCAGCGCGGACGTAAGATGCCCGCCATGGCTGATGCCAAATGGGGAATATAGTTCCAACAGTTTCAACCTATCGCTAAGAGATGGTATAACCGCCGAAAGAACATTGATTATGCCCATTGCGGCGGTCAGCAGGGAAATTGATTTGACAATCGTAATTTCGGGGAAAGCAAATTTGGGTTTCATAATTTAAGGTTTACCTCTGGAGTTCGTCAACCTGCTGACGGGGTTGGGGAGCTACCCGACTCCAGAGTGGAAGTATACTGTGACAATGGATGATGTTTACAAACCCTATCCTCATAATCCACCGCATTATTTTGTGCCGAGTGCGATGTATATTGTGACGGGGGCTATTTTATACAAACAACACTTATTAAGCGACAACAAAAGAAAAGAATTTGTAATCCAAACTTTATTTGAGCGGGCAAAACTGCTTGGTTGGGATTTGGAAGCCTGGGCAATTTTAAGTAATCATTATCATTTTATTGCCTAGGCCCCAGAGAATGCAATATCATTGGAAAAACCAATCCGCCAGGTTCATTCGATTACTGCCATTGAAATCAATCGACAAGATAACGCCTCAGGCAGGCAGGTTTGGTTCAATTACTGGGATACTTGCCTAACATATGAAAAGTCTTCTCGCAAGACTACATTATATTCACATGAATCCAATAAAACACGGGCTGGTCGAAGATGCTATGGATTATCCATATTGCAGTTATCGATGGTTTGTGGAAAAAAGTGATGATATTTTGAAAGCGCAGGTTTTTGCTCAACCGATTGACAAAATAAATGTATTCGATGATTTTTAAATATAGAGTCAGGCGGCTTGCCGCCGTTATTACGGGAGCAAGCTCCCTGACTCCATATTTAAATCCCGCCGCGAGATTTCATGACCTGGCGGATTTCTTTTTCAAGGCTGTCAGCTTCTTTTTCCAACTCGGCCAGTTCTTCCAGCATCTTATCGCCAAGGGACTTGTCTTCAAGCGTGTTGATGTTGATACGCACGTTATAGCCCGCTGCGGTGAGAGCGGCTCTGGCCATGGCAAATCCAGACATGGAATCGCTGATGGCATTGAGGTTACCGTGCTGAACGCACTTCAATGCGAGTCCCATCACTTTGACAGCATCTTCAGAAACATGCAGCGGGATATGTGCGGCATTCAATGTAGCTTGCACAATGGCCGCAGTTCGCACGGACTTTTGCTCATCAGTTTCTTTCAGCAGCTTGAATGTCGCCATTAATACTTCAAACGACGCGGCGTCATCATCCACAGCCTGGGTTAATTCTGTGCGCAGGTTTTCAGCAACCACACGAATGGCTTGCATTTCGGCTTCGACTTCGGCATATTTTTTTTTACCAATCGTAAGCCCAGCCACCATGGCGACGAGTCCCGCGCCCATGGCAGCTGCGTAGGCTCCAGCAGAACCGCCGCCCGGAGTCGGAGTCGGCGCGGCTAACTGCTCGATAAAAGAAGCAGGTTGAGGCGAAGAAAGACCGTTGACAGTGGATGATGGACGGTCTACGGTCTGCGGTCTATCGTCAAAGAGTCGCGACTCCAAAATCTGCTGTTTATCAAATCCATCTAAAGAGGTGTACCAAACCGCCGCATCCACCAAAGCTTCCTGTGGAATTAATCCAACGAGTTCACTATGATGAATACCCACGCCGTAGCGCTGAGCTTCACGTCGAATGAATTCAACCACGCGGGCAATTGGTGTTTCGCGGAAGTTGGTCAGGTTCATCGAGACTTGCGCACGGCCATCCACAAGCAAGCCGAGACCTTTGACATAACGCAAGCCGCCCGACGATTGGCGCACGGCCTTGGCGATCTTCTTTGCGATATCGACATCATCAGTGGTGAGATAAATATTGAAAGCCACAAGCGCAGCGCGCGCGCCGATAACCGTTGCGCCTGCCTTGGGAAGTTTGCTCGGACCAAAATCAGGTTTGCGATTCGGGTCTGATTCGATTTGGACTTTAATACCTTCGTATTGTCCCTTGCGGACATTTTCCAAATTGACACGCTCGGGGCGAGTAGCCGCCGCTTCATACAAATAGACGGGGATGCTGAGCTCGCTTCCAACACGCTGACCCAACCTTTGGGCAATCGCGATGCATTCTTCCATCGTCACGCCACTGAGCGGAACAAACGGACATACATCCGTGGCGCCCATGCGTGGATGCGCACCCGTGTGTGAGTCGAGGTCGATCAGTTCAGCGGCGGTCTTGATCGCGCGGAAGGCGGCCTCCTCTACCCCAGCAGGCGTGCCTGCAAAAGTGACTACGGTGCGGTTGTGGTCAAGGTCAGAGGAGCGGTCGAGGACTTTAACATCAGCAACCGTTTGGATGGCGGCGACGATCTGGTCAATGACTTCAGGTCGTCGTGCGTCGGAGAAATTAGGGATACATTCGATGAGTTGGGGCATTTGATTTCCGATTTTTGATTTTGGATTTACGATGCAAAGTATAATCTAATTCACTATTGAAAATATTGCCTCCTTCATATAATAATCTCATTTATCAGGATGATGGAGATACATTGATTGAGCTAATAAAGAGCCGTCCAGCTAGTTAGCTCTTTAGATTCCTTGACTCCCGCATGATAAAATCTTTTCATGACCTTAATTATCTTCGACTTTGATGGCGTCCTTGCAGATACCCTGGATGACCTGCTTCAATTCAGCCAGGAAATCTGTGATGAATTAGGGGTAAAGCACGTTGTTATCAAGGAAGATATTAGCAACCTTGAAGTGATGTCTTTCGCAACCCTCGGGCGGGCATGTGAAGTCCCTGAACATCTCGTGGAAGAATTTGTACAATCCTCTTTGAAGCGCATCGCCGCGAAAAAGTTCCCGCCCGCAATATTCGATGGGTTGAGCGATGTCGTCAAGAAGTTTGCAGTTAAGAATTCGATTGCCATTGTCACAACCAATTCATCACAGAATGTCAACGCCTTTCTCGTCGAACATGGTTTGAAAGAATGTGTCCATGCGATCTACGGCGTCGACCAACCCGGTACAAAAGCGCAGAAAATATCCATGGCGCGCGAGCAGCTTGCAAAAAACACAGGGTCAGAATCCGTTTTTATGATCGGAGATGCATTGAGCGATATCCGCTCGGCAAAAGAAGCAGGGGCCAAAAGTATTGCGGTCAGTTGGGGGCATCAGAGAGTGAGTCATCTGCTCCGCGGCGAACCTGATTATGTGGTTCATTCCCCAGCAGAGCTCATCGATATAATCGGCACATAATGGAAAAGTCCCGACTGGAAGCCTTTAGCGATGGCGTATTTGCGATTGTGATCACCTTATTGATCCTGGATATTCGTTTCCCCGAAGTGGACTACAGTCAATTTTGGACGACCCTGGCTTCTGTATTGCCGCGCATTCTAGCGTACGTGATGAGCTTTATGGTCATCGGGTTGTATTGGGTGACCCACCACAACTCCATGCATGCAATGAAAAAAATAGACCGCGGTTTCCTTTGGCTGAACATTCTACTTTTGTTGTGCGTGAGCTTTATCCCCTTCCCAACTTCTTTGCTGGGCCGTTATCCCTATCAAGCTGGGCCGATCATTATTTACGGAATCACCCTCATTACGTGCAATGTGGTTGGGATCATCATGCTGATCTATGTTCACTACCACCCTCACCTGGCTGTCGCTGAGTTCAGCAAGCAATATCTACGCAGCCATACGCCAAACTATATCATTGTCAACGGGGCGTATCTCTGCGCAATTTTAGTGGCACATCCGTTTCCGCATTTGAGTTATCTGATTTATATTAGTGTGGTTTTACTTCTCATTATTTTCCTTCCAAAACTGGATGATGGAATTAATTATCGAGGTAGATGAATAAGACTTGACATGTCTCATCGACATCTTATCCCGCCACAACGATTTCGCGGCAACTACCTTCTCTGCCCCCCAAGTGGCGGAGACAAAGACACCCTACCTGATGGATGCAGGCAGGGTGTCTTTGTCATATGATGAGTTCATGGTCTACAAATGTCTGATTTATCGCTAACGCGGCCAAGGAGAAATTAATCATGAATATCGAAAAACGTAACGTCAGGGCGTATAACATCCTTATCATAGTAGTGCTTGTTGCAATTTTGCTAACCGCAGGCGGTGGGTATATGATGCAAAGACAAACGGGTTATTTGAAGGACAACATGGGCATGAGCAGGAGCGGCAGTAATCCAATGATGCAGCCCGAGTTGGCACAGACAGGTCCCACAGGGAAGCTGGTCATGTCCACGGGCATTGTTTTACTTTTGGTCGGCTTTGGAGTCATCGTGGTGATGTTGTGGGCTGGGCGTTTTGCACATCGCAATCCATCCTAGGTTTCCAAAAAGGTCAGTTGAATCAAAACTCCCCATCTACAGATGGGGAGTTTTTTATTTATTTCAATATATCTGCTGCGGCTGCGGCCATGAGAGCCGCAGCGCTAATCAGCGCTTGTTCATCGAAATCAAACTTGGGGTGGTGATGACCATAGTCAAGATGTTTTTCTTTATTGTTTGAGCCAACGAAGAAGTAGCAGCCATCCACCTTTGCTTGCATATAAGCCATATCTTCGGCGCCCATGGTGAGGTAGGGCGTGGCGTCGTGGGCTGCTTGTGGAAAGATGCGTTTGGCAGTCTCCTGTACTTTGGCTGTGACATTGTCCGCATTAATCAAAGCTGGAGTCAGTTGCTTGACATTCATCTCGACTTGACATCCCATTGCTGATGCAACGCCGTTTACAATTTCTTCGAATCGCTTGACAACCTTTAGCCTGACTCTTGGATCGAATGTGCGGATCGTCCCTTCGAGCGTGACCTCCTGCGGAATAACATTGAAAGCAGTGCCCCCGTTGATGATCGTAAAGCTGACTACGGCTGTTTCCAATGGCCCGACATTGCGCGACACGATTGACTGCGCGGCAGTGACAATTTGTGTTGCACAGACAATGGGGTCAATGGTTGCATTGGGAATTGCACCATGACCACCTTTACCGATAATTTTTATCTTGAACTGTTCTGCGCCAGCCATGACAGGCCCTTTTGCTACGTGAACCCAGCCAAGCGGCTTTTCATTCCAAAGATGAAGTGACAGAGTCATATCTACTTTTGGACCGAAATCCAGAACACCGTCCCGCATCATCATTTCCGCGCCGCCGACCTCTTCACCGTTCCAACCTTCTTCAGAAGGTTGGAAGCAAAATTTGATTGTGCCTACAAGATCATCTTTTTGCGCTTGTAGAATTTTTGCTACGGTGAGTCCAATTGCGGTGTGGCCATCATGTCCGCAGGCGTGCATGACTCCTTGATTTTGAGATGTATATTCTGCGCCAGTCTCTTCGTTGATTGGGAGTGCATCCATGTCAAAGCGCAGTAAAAGGGTAGGGCCTGGTTTCGCTCCCTCAAGTAAACCAACCACGCCAGTTTTGCCAACTCCTTTGGTCACTTCAAGTCCAAGCGCTTCAAGTTCCTTCGCCACAATACCACCTGTACGGATTTCACGAAATCCAAGTTCAGGGTGCATGTGAAAGTCACGGCGAAGGGTTTGAGTGTAGGGGAAGAGTTCGGTTGCTGTTTTTAGAAAATCAGTCATCAGTAATTCCTTTATGAATTTGGGTTAACCACCATGTCCGGGGAAAACACGTGTAATTTTATGTTTGTAAATTTTGTCCCAGCTTTGCCGCGAAATTAAATCTTCTTCAGGAAGAACGAAAACAGGATGTAAGTCTCCAGTAAAGGCAAAGCCATCATCCAGGATCAAGGTAACGCTGTCATCACTGTGACCTGGAGTATGGATAATCTCCCCGTTGATTCCGAGGCCTGCCAGGAATTTCCGACTACCCTCACACTTTAAGCTGACGTTGTCATTCAGTTGGATTTCCTGGTAGGGATATTTCTTTGTTTTGAAAAATTCAGTGAATGGCAGAATAAAATTCTCCTGTTGTTCCAGCACAATTAATTTAATCCCCTGATTTTTTAATTCCTGCGCAAGGCCTGCATGATCTGGATGGTAATGCGTGGCAAGAAAATATTTGACCTCGCTGAGCGCGCTGCCTTTTCGTTTTAGTTCCGCTGATAATTTTGGGAGTGTGCCCGGAAAGCCGCTGTCTATCAAGAACTTTCCGTTTTTGATTTCGAGTAAATAGTAATTTGTTGAGTCGTAACCAACGTTGATGATGTTCATTTTGGTCAGCTCGAAAATCGCAGGTCAACTGGCTTTTGACCTGCGACTTTCTACTATGTATATTTCACTACTCTAAATTTCTCTTCATAGCGCGGGCTTTCTTCTGTGCTGTCTTCGGTGCGGCGGGATTTAAATCTCTCAATGAGTTTCTCGGCATCCTGCACTTGTGTTTTATGTTCAAGGATGGCTTTCATCTTTACATCCCAGGTTTCTGTAACGTCTACCGATGTATTTGGCTGGTTGGTAAGTGAGCACCAAACTTCCTTGGGCATATGAGGTTGAAAGCCTCCCTCAAGCAATTCAGGAAAGTAGGCAATATTATCCGCTGCGGGGAAGACCGCATCAATCACAACTTGTCCGCAAGCACGATGATCAGGATGGTTGATTCCGTAGAGCGCAAATAAGTTTTGCGGGTCACAGGTGACGAGGATGTTTGGTTTATGCCTGCGAATCTCGCGGACAATGTCACGGCGTAGATTTAGGTCTGGGATGAGATAGCCGTCCGGGAGGTCCATGAAAAGAGGCGGTTTCGCTCCAATCACCTTGGCAGCATTCGCCTGTTCAACATGCCTGATTCCACATAATTTTTCGGGAGTCATCTCTGGGTGTGTAGTGGGGTTAAAACCCTTATCGCCGCAAGTTAAGAGCACGTAAGTTATTTCATGCCCAGCTCGCGCCCATTTTGCGAGTGTGCCGCCACAAAAAAATTCTGGGTCATCAGGATGAGCCAGAATAACCAGAATTTTTTGTGGAGTCTCCCAGTGGTCAGTTATTTCGGTCATTATTCTTTTTTGCCGCTGCTTTGCCGCATGTGCACCCACCGCCTTCGTGACGGTCACAGGGTGCAGCCGCTTTGCGGCGCAGAGTTTCGAGTTCGTCCCACGGCTGGATCTCTTCGCGGGTAAATGTCATATGCTGTGGGCGGTCTGTGCCGCTTTCGATGAGTACAACTACCTTGTCGCTCATCGGGATCACATCAATAACTTTGCCTTCACCTTTGGGGGTGACTACGCGTTTGTTGCGTTTTGGCAAAGTCTTGCGGGCTTCCACATATTGTTCGTATTCGTAGATGAGGCAGCAACGTAAACGGCCGCACATGCCTGTGATTTCATTCGGGGTAAGTGAGATGCCCTGCTCCTTCGCCATTTTGATCGAGATGGGAGAGAAGTCGGTCAGGAATTGGGAACAGCAACGGGTTTCAATTCCGCATGCGCCCATTCCGCCGAGGAATTTTGCCACGTCACGCGGACCGATCTGGCGCATTTCAATTTGCGTAGTCGGGTAGATTTGCTGCATATCCTTTTTGAGCGACTTGAGATCCACCTTTTCTTCGCTTTCCGTGCTAAAGAGAAAAGCGAGACGTGAACCATCAAAGTTATATTCAGCTGTGACGATCTTTACTTCTTTTAGGCGAAGTTCCGATGAGCGGGCGCGGCAGTTGATCATGGCTTCGGTTTGTTTGGCTTGCCAGGATTGCTGGAGCAACAAGTCGCGCGGGGTGGCGCGTCGCTCCACAGATTTCCATCCACCTTCTGGCTGGGCGGGGGCTTCCTCCAGAATTTGGACAACTTCACCGAGATGTTTGCCGCGTGCTGTATCCACAATGACGTGTTCTCCCTTTTGTACATCAGGGAGAGTGGCAGAGTCAAAGTGGTAGATTTTTCCTATTTTTGTAAATCGGACACCAATAATGTTAGTTTGCATGGCCGCAATTATACCGTATCAGACTTTTTAAAAACCTCTATATGCGTGCAAAAACCAGGGCAATCGCATCTAGTTATCTGGGGCGTGGGCCTAGACCTAAAAGACCCGTTCTCAAATGATCGTATTAGGTTTTTTCCTAGAATTAATCTGTGTTTTCTGCGTGAATCAGCGTCAAATTCCTTATCCCGAATTCAGGCTATTAGGATAAAAGAGCCATATATAAATTACCCTCACTTCCATATACTTCTTGAATGCTTAAACAGGAGAGTTATATGGAACCAGACATTTCCCCATGTAAGATCATCAGCTATAAAAACGGCGTCCATGGCTTATTCCTAACGGACGCCCATTTTACCCACTACGATGTGTTTGATGAATTAAATCGTGAAGGCAATGGCCACGATTGGACCGAAGCAGTTGAGCAACTTGGAAGAATAGAGAATCCTCGTTTACTTGAAAAACTCGAAATCGATCCAGACGCAGGCATGTTCGTGATCCGCAGCCTCGACCGTCAGGCTCTTGTGGAAACAGCCCGATTAATCCAGCAACTATTAAGAGATAAGAACCTATTGCGCGACGTTCTCGTGCGTCACTGATAGCCATAAAACATATTGAGACACCTGGGGGGATTCATGTATAATCCCGCTCTTATGAATACAACATTCACCTACGACCTTGTCATCTTTGATTGCGACGGAGTGCTGGTAGACAGCGAACCGCTTGCCAATCAAGTCTATGTTCACATGCTTGGCGAATACGGCTATCAGGTAAACACAGAAGAATATCAGCGCGAGTTTTCAGGCGCAGCCATCACACAAAGGTTGGCTGTCACATCAAAAAAGTTGAATTGGGCCCCGCCCACAGACTTCCTGCCAATTTTCCATGAACGCCTCGCTGCCCTCACCACGAAAGAACTCAAACCTGTGGCGGGTATCCATTCCCTAATCGACAGTTTATCCGTGCCTATATGTATTGCCTCAAACGGGACCCGCAGCGAAATTATTCTTCGATTAAAAATCGCCCAACTCACAGAGAAATTTGGCGATGCCATTTTCAGCGGGCTCGAAGTGGCGCACCCAAAACCCGCCCCCGATGTATTCCTTGCTGCGGCAAACTCATTTAACATTCCCCCATCCCGCTGTATCGTCATAGAAGACAGCGTCCTTGGCGTAACCGCGGCCATCCGCGCAGGCATGAAAGTTTATGGGCACGCAGCCATCACACCGAGCGAAATCCTGCGAGAAGCGGGAGCAATTCCCTTCGCAAACATGAATGAGTTGAAAAATAAAATCACCTAGCAAATTAAATTTTGCTAGCGAATCAATACGCCTCATTACTTGACCCTTAGCCTGTTCGCCACTCAATAGGCAGCACTTTACCTTCCAGACAGACTCTACTCCCAAAGCCACAACGGACTTGAAACTAATTCCGAACCGCCAATAACAATATTTCTACTTATAATAGGCATATCCAAAGGAGAAGAGCCATGCCTAGTTTATTAGTCATTAACGGCGAGGTTGGGAAAATTATCCTCGCAGGTAAATTTGATTATTCGGTCAACGAAGATTTTCGTCAAACCATTACTGAAACTTTAGCCAATAAAGATATACGCAAAATTCAAGTGGATTTAGCCGAGGTCACATTTATGGATTCATCTGCGATCAGTTTGTTATTACTGCTCCATGAAAGAGCCTCATCAAAAGGTGTGTCAGTCATTCTGGTCAACTGCCGCGAACCCATTCGAGAAATATTCTCGATAGGCGGTTTTGATAACATCCTGACAATCCATTAAACCAAAGGCTGACGCAGAAACTACAGTCTTTCTAAATCGAAGTTAGAAAAGGAAAACTTCTGCACAATGCAGGTTTTTTCTTTACAATTAACAAGGATAATTGAAAGCGAGGTCTTATGTTTGGATATAAGCACGAACAACTGGCAAACTTGGATCTGGCATACAAAGAATTCTTTAAAACCGCTAACGACCTTTCTCTGGAAGCCTTGCACAAGTCTCTGGGCGATTGGGCTCCGCGTGATATTCTGGCGCACTTTATCGGTTGGAATCGCATCACCCTGGTTGGCTGCGCGGAACTCTGCGAGGGCGTGGAACCATTTTATTTTTACGATGGAACGAACGACTATCGCAAGGTCAACGCCCTTTTTCTTGAACGATTCAACTCAACAGATCGCGAAGTTCTTGTAAGTCAAATGGAAACGACCATGGCTGCGCTGGTTTCCTTTTTGAAAACGGTGACTGAAAACGAATGGGATTTGGACACTGGCGTCATCCACTACCGCGGCAAACCCGCAACCGTGGCAAGATGTGTAGACTCTTTAATTCGTGATTATCAAAAACACCGTGAAGAAATTATCTCTGGGCAAAGCTAGTAATAGACTGTATTCAAGTTTATAAAATAACGGAGCACGAACAATGCACAAAGGAAGGTTGGAAGCCTTTAGCGATGGTGTGATTGCGATCATTATCACGATCATGGTACTTGAACTAAAAATCCCTCATAAAAGCGATCTTGCTGGGTTATTGCCGATCCTGCCAAAATTTCTCAGCTACACCTTAAGTTTTGTTTATCTGGGAATTTACTGGAACAATCATCACCACTTATTACAAGCGGCGAAACAAGTCAACGGGGCCGTTCTTTGGGCAAATCTACATTTACTGTTTTGGCTTTCCCTAATCCCTTTTGTTACTGGATGGATGGGAGAGAATAATTTCGCAACCATGCCCCTGGTATTTTATGGCGCTGTTCTTTGGCTGGCAGGCCTGGCTTATTACATTCTCGCGCAGACGTTAATCGCCCACCATGGCAAAGACTCTCTGATCGCCCAAGCCATTGGCAAGGATGAAAAAGGAATCCGATCGCTTTATATTTACACCGCTGCAATCATACTGGCATTTTTCATCCCGTGGATGGCAGCCATATTATATGTGTTGGTTGCAGTTATGTGGCTTGTTCCAGACCGCCGCATCGAAAACAATCTTTCAAAATAAAAAGGATTTTTTAATGTTAAATATTAAGCACTTAACGACTGAAGAACTTGAAGATGGCCTGGAGCTTATTGGCCTGTCACCCAAAAATCAGGGAACCCTAGACTATATTGTGCGCAGGCCTCAGATTGAACAACGAGAGGTATTGCTTGAAGGTCATCTCGATATTGAGGATGGGCTTATCGGCGATAATTGGAAAACTCGTCCCAGCTCGCGAACGGCAGATGGATCTGCTCATCCCGATATGCAGCTAAACATTATGAACTCGCGCGTAATTGCGCTCCTTGCACAAGATAAACAACGCTGGCAGCTAGCGGGTGACGAATTATTCATTGACCTGGATTTAAGCGAAAACAATCTCTCCGCTGGGACAAAGCTATCCATCGGTGAAGCAATCATTGAAATTACAGGCCAGCCCCATACCGGCTGCAAAAAATTTGCCGCACGTTTCGGCAAAGACGCGATCCTATTTGTGAATTCGCCGATCGGAAAAGAATTGCATCTACGCGGAATAAACGCAAAGGTCATTCAGTCTGGTGTTATTCGAGTTGGCGATATTGCAAAGAAAATATAAAATATCGCCAACTCCGATAAGTTCTGCATAAACATATTGGACAATCTCTTGAGCAATCAGGAGATTTTCATTTTTACCTTGTATAATCACACAATAATTTCACCTTTATTTTCTGGAGAAAACATGAAAGCTGTCCGTTTTATTGGTGCAAATAAGCCTTTGGAAATGCAGGAAATTCCCATCCCTGATTTTGGCGAACGGGATATTCTCTTGAAAGTAAAAGCTGCAGGGATCTGCCATTCTGATGCTCATTATCGTGCTGGAATATCACCGGTGCGCCCAGTTCCGCTCACTCTCGGTCATGAGGTTGCTGGCGTTGTCGAGAAAATTGGTTCACAAGTAACAAATGTCCGCATCGGCGACAGGGTTTGCTTGCATTACAACATTTCCTGCGGCGATTGTTATCACTGCACTACAGGCAACGATCAGTTTTGCGAAAAAGTTTTAATGCTGGGACATTACACAAATGGCGGCTATGCAGAATATATTACCGTGCCTGCGCGCAATGCAATTCATCTTCCTGATGAAATTTCGTTCGAGCAAGGTGCTACTCTCATGTGCGCATCCGCCACGGCCTTCCATGCACTGCGCAAAGGGAGAATCAGGCCCGGGGACCGAGTGGCAATTTTCGGCGCAGGCGGACTCGGCCAGTCAGCCATTCAACTTGCTAAAGCTTTTGGCGCAATCGAAGTCTATGCTGTGGATATCAATGAGGAAAAATTATCTCTCGCAGAACAATATGGCGCGATCCCTATTAATGGAAAGAAAGTAAATGCAGCCGAAGAAATAAAAAAACAAACAAACGGAAAAGGTGTAGATGTCGTCATTGAAATGATCGGCCTGCCCCAAACGATGAAACAGGCTTTGCAATGTGCAGGCGTGATGGCGCGCGTTGTGATCGTTGGCTTGTCAAATAAACCGCTGGAAGTTGACACCTACAACGAATTGCTGGGGAACGAAGTAGAATTGATCGGCTCGAATGACCATCATTTGCAGGAGTTGCCCTTGCTTGTGGAAATGGCTCGCAAAAAAATTCTGGACACTTCCCAAGTGGTTACTCGCACAGTAGGATTGGACGCAAATGCCATCAATGCCACATTGGATGCTCTTGAAAAATTCAGCAGCGATATACGCACGGTGATTGTCCCTGCTTCAAACTAACTCAAATCTAATTCTGTTACGAACGTTATAATATCACCAACAAAAGTTCCTTAACTATTTACTTTCTTCTTTCATATATTAGACCTCTTGCAAAAGTCAGAAAATCTTATTTACGGGAGTGCAAAAGTTCTACTTTTGCGTTTCGGAAGTAGAACTTCCGAACTCAGAATATAGTTATGCAAGAGGTTATTCAATAATACCTACCCGAAGGATTTGCGATTACAACATGGGAATTCCAGAAAAGACTATCTCTCTCGTCGAACTTAAGCGCAATACCGGCGAACGCGGGTCGCGCATGTGGCTCGCGCACAATGGCATCGTCTATGATGTGACCGATTGTCCCAAATGGCGTACGGGCATACATGAATTCCTACACTTCCCCGGTCAGGACCTCACCAGCGAACTCCCGGATGCCCCCCATGAAGATGAAGTATTCAAACATGATTGCGTAAAGATCATTGGCAAACTGGAAGATTGAAACCATTAAATTTTCAAATGCTAAAATTTATACATAAACAAGGATGTAACTCATGACCGCACTCAAATGGTGGCAAACTGCAGTTTTTTATCAAATCTATCCGCGTTCTTTTGCAGACGGCAACGGCGACGGCATCGGCGATTTCAAAGGCATTACTGAAAAACTCGGTTACCTGGCCAGCCTTGGCATTGACGCCTTGTGGCTTTCTCCGCACTTCCCTTCCCCCAATTGGGATTGTGGATACGATATTTCGGATTATTGCGGTGTCGCGCCTGAATACGGCAGCATGGATGATTTCAAAGCATTCCTGAATGAGTCTCACAAACGAAATATCCGCGTCATTCTGGACCTCGTGCTGAATCACACCTCCGATGAGCATCCATGGTTCGTTGAGTCAAAATCCAGCCGCGATAATCCCAAGGCTGATTGGTATGTCTGGGCAGACTCTCCTCCCAACAACTGGCAATCCTGCTTCGATGGCGATGCCTGGACATACGCTCCGGAACGAAATCAATATTATTATCATTACTTCATGAAACAGCAGCCAGATTTGAATTGGCATAATCCTGAAGTTAAGCAAGCCATGTGGAACGCAGCCCGCTTCTGGCTGGACCTGGGCGTGGATGGTTATCGTCTGGATGCCATCGGCACAATTTACGAAGATCCAAAACTCACACCTCACAACACTCCAATGAATTTAGCAGAACTTCGTCGATTCTCAGAGTTGGCAAAAACGCCCAAAGAAATAAAACTTAAAGAAAAATACTGGTATGAAATGTTCAAAAATCAGGTTAATCAGGATGGTTTACATACTCTTATGAAAGAACTAAGAGCTGTTCTTGATGAATATGATGGTGACCGAATGCTCGTGGGCGAGGACGACGATATTAATTACATGGGAAATGGAAAAGACGAACTCCATCTCGTATTCAACTTCCCTTTAATGCGGACTGATCGAATCACGCCTGCCCATATCCGTAAGAATCAAAAAGAGCGCCTTGATAAACTTAATGATCTTTCTACAGAAAAAGGCTGGCCTTGCAATACGCTTGGTAACCACGACTGCTCCCGAATCCGCACACGATACGGAGACAAGACCCATGACGCAGAACTTGCGCGCCTGAATGCCGCGCTGGTATTGACCATGAAAGGCACATCTTTTCTTTACAACGGCGAAGAGATCGGCATGACCGATTACATGCTGACAGACATATCACAAGTAAAAGACACCATGGGTTCCTGGTATTACCACACCATCGTCACAGAGATGGGCGTGCATCCTGAAGAAGCCATGTTCCGCACCGCCGAAATGACCCGCGATAAAAACCGCACTCCCATGCAATGGTCAGCTGAACCAAACGCTGACTTCTCACCCAATGACGTGAAATCCTGGTTACCGATCAACCCCAACCATAAAGAAGGAATTAATGTCCACGACCAGGAAAAGAATCCAAGTTCACTGCTGAACTATTACAAACATCTCATACGAGTACGCAAATCCTCAAGTGCGTTGACAGAAGGCGAATACACCGCTCTCCAAGCCACCGCAAAAGATTACTTCGCCTTCCTCCGTCAATCCAATGAGCAGACTGTACTGGTTGTTTTGAATTATTCTGATACTGCACTTGAACTTGACTTTACGCGGACAAAAGAAGTCAAGAAAGCAAACTTGAAGACTATATTCTCCAGTGCCGAAAGACGGTCGGGAGAATTTTCATCCAATTTTAAACTCGGTGCATTTGAAGTATTAATCGCGGAAGTTGTACGTGGATAAAGAGAAAGCAAAAAAATTTGTCGTTCTTTGCGGCCGCATCTTCCGAGATACAGACCCGCAATATTTTCCATCATCACTATATCGCGGGCGAATAATTAGGTTTTGCACAGAGTCCTGTCTGGGCGCGTTTCTGGCCGACCCAGACTTATTCTACAAAATGCACAGAAATTCGGAGAAGAATAAATCATATGTGGCAACCAGGTGAGGTTATTGTATGGAGAGGGATATTCAGAGAATGTGTCTGGCACGTCATGCCGACGATTGTTATAAAAGACACACCTCAAGAAATCGTGTTGGCGCTTACTCCCGGAACAGATTGCATGGTCGAAGAAAATTACGCCAAACACGATAAAAATGGGAAGCGCCGCTGGGACTTCAAGGATGAAGACTGGATACTGGAAAAGTTTATCTGGCATACTAACCGCCTATTATTCATTATTGAGCCTGAAAGATATTACTCAACAATATATTTCTGGCATCACGAAAGCAATGAATTCCTGTGTTATTATGTAAATTTTCAACTTCCGTTCAGGAGAAACCATAACAGCATAGACACTTTGGACCTGGATATTGACCTTGTCGTCCACCCTGATTTCTCCTTTGAATGGAAAGATTTGGATGATTATCAAAAAGCAATTGATGCGGGGATTATGGATGCTGAATGGGTTGAAGAGATCGAAACAGCTAAAGCGGAAGTACTTGAAAGGCTTGAAAAACGCGCATATCCTTTTGATGGTTCCTGGTTAAACTGGCGGCCTGACCCAACATGGTCAACGCCAAAACTGCCAGGGGACTGGGATAAGATATAGGTAAACATTTACTGGTTTGGAGAGAGAATGATTCCCCCAAGAAAATCAATTCATTATGAAAGATATGAATTCCAAAAGTGGGAACACCACGATGCCGAAACCATTGTGGAAGCTCCTGTTTCTTTAACCGTCAACGGCACGGTCTGGATCTCATTCATGTGTACGCCGCTACACCTGGAAGCCCTTTCTATAGGATTTTTGTTTAACGAAGGCATCATTCAAAGTATGGATGAGGTAGTGGACGTCCGCGTGTGCGAACATGGTGACAATGTGGATGTGTGGCTGCACCATGCTGCAGAACAACCTACAAACTGGCGCAGGACTTCGGGCTGCACAGGCGGCGTGACCGCTGTCGATTTGCTCGCGAAGCCAAATGTCTCTTTAATCGGAAACAGTTTCAAGGTCCCGCCTGAAGCGATTATGGTTTTAGTCGAAAGATTATTTGAGTCACAGGAGCTTTACCGGGATACAGGCGGAGTCCATACATCCGCATTGAGTGATGGAGAAAAAATCCTTGTGGCTGCTGACGATATTGGCAGACACAATACATTGGATAAAATCGCTGGCCTGTGCCTGATGAATAACATCTGGCCCGAAAATCGCATCTTGATCACAACGGGCCGCATCAGTTCCGAGATGCTGCAAAAGGCCGCACAACTCAACGCCCCCATTTTGATTTCACGCACTTCTCCATCGTCACTGTCCATTGAAATGGCGGAGCGTTATGGGATCACATTGATCGGGTATGCAAGGAAGCATAGGTTTAATGTGTATTCATTTGGCGAAAGGGTGGGATTCCACTTGGGCTAGTGTAATATGGCATGGTTTTTATTTTTTTCGCGAATACTCGCCCCATTTGTGCCTTTTGAGTTAAGTCTATAACTCTTACCAGCCGCCTTCTGAGCGGCGGTCATGATGCTGGGCATCGCCCAACTCGAATACGAGCAGCTTTCGCTCGGTGAAGGCTTCGAGAAACCAGCCGGAAAGTTCACGGCCAACGCCGCTGCTACCGCTGCCGCCAAAGGGTGCGAGTTGATCCCAGTAATTGCTGGTTTCGTTGATGTTGACAGAGCCGTGTTGAAGGGCTTCGCCCACACGCCAGGCGGTGGCTAGGTCACGGGTCCAAAGGGATGCGATCAATCCCAACTCACTTGAGTTGGCAATCTCGATGGCTTCCTTAATTGAGTGAATCTTGATAATGGGAGCGACTGGGCCGAACGTTTCTTCCTGTGCGATGAGCATCTGCGGGGTGACGCCCGTGAGCAATGTAGCAGGGTAGAACAAACCCTCTTTGGGGCCGAACTGCTCAATGGTCGCGCCTAGCGAGCGAGCGTTCTCTACGTGTTCCACAACCCGTTTGAGAGTCGCTTCATTGCGCATCGGGCCCATCTGGGTCTCCTCAAGCGCCGGATCGCCAATGCGGAGTTTTGCCATACGCGCCCTAAGCTTGGACACGAACTCATCGTGGACATCCGCATGGACGAGCAGTCTTTCAGCTGAGGTGCATACCTGACCCGCATAATAGAAACAGCCGTTCATTGCGCCCTCGACTGCGGCGTCAATATCGGCATCGGCGAGGATGATAAACGGCCCGTCACCGCCAAGCTCCAATAACTGTGGCTTGAGTACGGCTTTGACAGCAATTTGCCTACCCGTTGCAGTAGACCCAGTAAAAAACACTCCTTTAACATCTTTATGCTCAACGAGCGCAGCACCCACATCGCCAAAGCCTTGAATGACATTGATCACGCCATCAGGCAGACCTGCTTCAGCGAAGAACTCGGCCACCATGGCACAGGCCGTGGCTGCGTATTCGGAGGGCTTCCAAACGACAGTGTTGCCAGCGGCGACGATATGCGCGAGTGCGATGGAGGAAATATCGGTTGGGAAGTTGAAGGGTGTGATGGCTGCCACAACCCCCAGCGGACGATGCGTGAGTACAAGGCGTTTGTTATTGGTCTGTTCTTGCGTGGAGGGGAAGGATAAGCCGCGATGACGAAGTACTTCTTCACCAGCTTTTTGCCAGGCCGGAGCCGCGTACTCGTGCACTTCCTCGCGCGCCTCGGCAATGGTTTTGCCGATCTCCTGTACAAGTACGCGGGCAATGGGTTCGGCGCGCTCAACGAAGATGGCGTTCATGCGGCGCAGAATCTTGACCCGTTCGATCAGCGGTGTGGCGGCCCATGCGGGTTGAGCGGCTTTGGCGGTGGCCACAGCGCGGTCCACATCGGCAGCGGAACAACGCGTCATCGTGTTAATCAGTTCACCGTTGGTTGGCGAGCGGACTTCGAACGTGCCTGCGCTGCCCGTTACCCACTTCCCTCCGATGAGGGCGAGGTGTGGGAGCGGTGGAGTTATCTTCGCAGAGTTGGTCATGTTGGTCTCCATGGTTATGCGTCCATCAAGGTGCATAACTTTAACTCATCAATTTAAAATAGTTTAGGCACTAGTGTAATCTGAATTAAGAGCATGTCAATAGAGGAAATCCTACATCCTGAAAATAATTGAATGGAGTTTTATTCTGAAGGATAGGTTTGAGATCTGAACTTTAGGAAGTTAAAAAGTTTAAAGATTGAAAGTTACTTCAATCAAGGTGAAAAAACGCCTTCGAATCACATTGATCGGGTATGCGCGAAAACATAGGTTTAATATGTGTTCAAATGGCAAAAGAGTTGAAATGTAAATTCTTGAAAAGCTGTTTTTATTAAACAGTTTTTTCTGTTACACTTGATTGTGAAATTTGTCACGATAATTAGGGATAAACATCTCACCGAACTATGAGTAATGAAACTTACCTAAGCGGACAAAATAGAGAATAATTGAATTGTCAAAATATCTTAATGATAGATTACGACATTAATGGAAAAGGATGCTCAAATTATGAATCTAAAAGAGGTTATCAAACTCGCAGACGGTTCCCTGCTAACTTCGGGTGTAAACACCAATATTCAAATCAGTGGTGGTTATGGCGCAGATCTAATGAGCGATGTTCTGGCCGCCAGCCAATCAGATGCAGTTTTGCTAACTGGCCTCACCAACCCACAAGTCGTGCGGACAGCGCAAATGGCTGAGTTCCGCGCCATTATTTTTGTGCGTGGAAAACAACCGCAGCCAGAAACCCTGCGCATCGCCATGCAGGAAAACATGCCGTTGATCACAAGTCCATTTGGAATGTTTGAATTATGCGGCCGCCTTCATAAAGCAGGCCTGCCAAGCTTTGAATCGAATGTGTCCAACTAGAACACCCACCGAGCAGGAAAAACACGGACGGCGCGGCCGCGAGATTACAGATCGCGACGCCAACGAGATCAATCGTGTAGAGGAACTTTCCTACGATCTGAAAGTTCGCGATGTAATGACGGTGAAACTCATTACCGCCAGTCCGCAATCATCACTATTTGACGTATTGGAACTATTACGCCTTAATCGTATTTCAGGTGTCCCTGTTTTACAGGATAATGAGTTGGTAGGCATAATCAGTATTGAAGATATTGTGCACGCAATGGAAAGAAACGACCTAACTGAGCTTGTCGGGCAATACATGACACGTATACTGGCTACCGTTTCGAATTACGACTCGATCTACAAGGCAATGCAAACCTTTGCAGAAAGAAAAGTTGGGCGACTCCCAGTTGTGGATGAAAACAATAAGCTCGTGGGTATGATCACCAAAGGTGATATCACCCGTGGTATTTTGACGGCTTTACAAAAAGATTACAAAGAAGAGGAAGTCCGCCGTTATCGAGCCAGCCACCTCTTTGAAGACATCATCTCAGATCGCACCACCCTTGTCCTTCGTTACACTATCAAAGCGCATGACTTTACGCATGGCGGCATTGCATCCAGCAATATCAAACGCGCCCTCTTAAGGCTTGGCGCAGACGCGCAGATTGCGCGTCGCTGCGGTATTGCTGTGTACGAAGCAGAAATGAATCTTATTATCCACTCCACCAACGGCGGCATCTTAAAACTGGAAGTGGAACCGCACCGCATCACCATGTCCACCACCGATGATGGACCTGGAATTTCTGATATTACCCAGGTACTTCAGCCTGGCTATTCAACAGCCACCGATCAAGTCCGCGAGATGGGATTTGGCGCGGGCATGGGTCTGGTCAACATCAAACGCTGTGTGGATAGTATGGATATCGAATCAACTTTAGGCAAAGGCACAAAGCTTATTATGCGGATCCATGTGCCAACCGAAAATTTCAATGGACGCAAAGATGGACAATAAAATGAACCTTCAACAGATCATAGACCGCCTCAACCTGACCGTTCTAACTGGGCAACGCGATTTTGCAGGAATGCACCCTGACGGAGGCTACACATCAGACTTGCTATCCTGTGTCATGGCGGGTGCAAAAAGCAACTATGTATGGGTCACATTACAAGCCCACCTCAACATTGTTGCCGTGGCCGCTTTGCTTGAAGTGGCCGCCATTATCATCACCGAAAATGCAAAACCTGATGCAGCCACAATTTCAAAAGCCAATGAGCAAGGCATCATCTTACTTTCAACCTCCAAACCCACTTTTGAAATTGACGGCAAACTTTGGGAGATGGGCATTCACATTCAGGGATGAAAAAGTTTCGCGCTGACTTGCATGTGCACACTGTTCTTTCGCCTTGCGCCGAAGTGGAAATGATTCCACCTTTGATCGTGCAAAAAGCGCTTGAACTCAACATTGATCTGATCGCTATCACAGACCACAACGCCAGTGCAAATGTTTCTGCTGTTCAAAGAGCTGCCGCAGGAAGCAATCTCAAAGTTTTACCTGGCATGGAAGTGCAGACGTGCGAAGATGTTCATTTGCTGTGTTTGTTTGAAACTCTCGATCAACTTGAAAGCTGGCAAATTGCAGTAAACAAGTCTCTGCCAGATATTTTAAATCGCGCAGAATTCTTTGGCGAACAATATGTGGTTGACGAACAGGGTGAATATATCCGCACAGAAACACGCATGCTGCTCACATCCACCCATTTTTCAATTGACGATGTATTTGAGCGAGTCAACGCATTAGGCGGATTGGTCATCCCAGCGCATGTTGAGCGGTCTACCTACGGCCTCTTCCCTACCCTTGGCCTGCTCTCGGAAAATTGGCCGATCCTTGCTTTTGAAATTTCCCGCCACACCACGCCCACAAAAGCGCGGTCAGCCTTTCCGTCAATGGGCAGTTATCCAATCATCCAAAGCGGAGATGTTCACAGGCTGGATGAATTCATTGGCACAACCATTTTTACGCTCGAAGAACCGACACTAAAAGAAATCCGTATGGCACTAAAGGCGGAAAATCAAAGAAACGTTTTTATAGAAAATATGCCTGACATGTAACACCCAAAAGAATATGACATTAATCATTGACCAAATCACTTAGCCATATTAAACTTACTTTGTGAAAAAAATCACAATTTTATCAAAGTATGAGAGATGATAAGAATGCTAAAAGAAATCCCAACCAACGACCCACTCAATATTGCAGAACAAAAATCGATCATTGATAGTGCAATCGTCAACAATAAAGAACGACCCGGCGCTGTGATGCTGGTGCTTAATGAAGTGCAGGGAAAGATCGGTCACGTCTCCCCTCCCATGCAAAGCTATATCGCCAAAAAATTAAACATCCCAGCGAGTCAGGTGCATGGGGTAGTAACTTTCTATTCCTTTTTCAAAACGCAGCCGCGTGGAAAACACACCATCAAGTTTTGTTTGGGTACCGCTTGTTATGTAGCCGGCATTGGCCAGATCATTGAAAAAGCAAAACAAGGCCTGAATATTGATCTGGGACAAACCACACTCGATGGTCAGATCACACTCGAAGAGTGCCGTTGCGTTGGAGCTTGCAGCCAGGCTCCTGTCATTGTGGTGGACGATGAAGTGCAGGGACGTCAGAAGCCCAACAAATTTCCACAAGTAATTCGCAAGGTGCAAAGCTAACCATGAGAGAGATCGCCTTACACCTCTTGGATATTGCTGAAAACAGCGTGGCTGCCCAAAGCCGCAATATATCCATTGAAGTGCATGAAAACCTGCAAAGTGATTTGCTTACCGTCAGCGTGAAAGATGACGGGCGCGGCATGGATGAAAAAACAGCCCAACAAGTATTGGATCCGTTTTACACCACGCGCACGACTCGCAAAGTTGGGCTTGGGATTCCACTGCTAAAGTTGGCGGCGGAAATGGCTGAGGGTAGATTAAGCCTGATAACAGAAGCAGGCAAAGGCGCAAAAATTGAAGCGAGTTTTCGTCATAGTCACATTGACCGAATGCCGCTCGGCGATCTGGCGGTCACATTCCTAACGCTGTTGATTTCTTATCCACATATTCATTGGGTGTTTGATTATCAAGTGATCAACAAAAATGGCGAAAGCAATCAATACAATTTTGACGACACGGAACTAAAAGCGGAACTCGACGGTATGTCGATGACCGAACCAGAAATATTAAAGTTTGTGCGCGAGATGTTTGAAGAAGGCATCAAAGCGCTCGCGTATCAAACTGTTAACTAAAAGGAGAGAACATGCCTGCAATTAAATCGCTCGACGAACTAAAACGTGTACGCGAAGAAGCCCTGCAAAAGAAACAAATGAAAGCTGCGGCTGGCAATATCCAAGTGATCGTAGCCATGGGCACCTGCGGAATTGCCGCAGGCGCGCGCGACACAATGAAAAGCGTATTGAGTTTTATTGAAACAAATAACTTAAGCGGCGTTACTGTCACTCAAACTGGCTGCATCGGCATGTGTGAGCAGGAACCCATCCTGCAAGTGGTGATCGGCGAGACACCAAAAGTTGTGTATGGCAAGGTCAACGCGGAAGTTGTTGAACAAATTATGAAACAGCATGTGCAAAATGGAATGCCTGTTAAGGATTACGTTTTACCGATCTAATATCATTGGGAGTTGGAGTTTATTATGGCGTTTTATCGTTCGCATGTGTTGGTATGTGTTGACCCTGAGTGTCTTGCAAAAGGCGCGCATGAAATTGTGGATGCGCTGCAGGATG
>JAYVUA010000083.1:0-19796 GCA_043788255.1 Anaerolineales bacterium
AGCCAACTCACAAACGATTCGATTTCTGGTACCATGGGAACTGCCTCCTGGTGATGAATTTGGAAATGAAACTGTCCGGTTTCGAGTTCCAGAGTATCATCAGGAGCTTATTGAGACAATGCCCCCAACTTAATGTAAGTACGCAGATTTTGGTTTGCAATTCTACAACGCCCGCTGGTATGACAGTTATCTTAACCACATGACCTAACCTGACACGATTAATTTGATTCAAGCATGATGATATTCCAAATTTGGATTGAGCACCCAGCGAATCAATCCTTCAACGGCTGCCTGATCGAGATAACGGACACGTAATCCAAAGCCGGCGCACAAACCCGTGAGTGCATCCCACCATGCCACACCCTCATCACTAGGCATAACAAACTCAAGAACCGTCCGGCGTACAAAGGGTAGTGGGTATTCCTGTATGGAGAGCAACAACCCTTGATGCAGAATATCCAATCCTTCCGTATTTGAAACCTTCCAACTCTGAACTTGTTTTTGAAACTCCAATCTTGGCTCAGGGTCCGGCCAAAATAACTGCAAGAGTCGCAGAGTCCAACCTGGCTGCATGGAAGATAGAATGGATTGATATGCCTCCTGAGGCCTCACGTCGGGGCGGTCAGGATCAGCATACAATTCAGCGAATAAGCGGCGTGTATCGTCTTCACCGATCAAAGCCGCATGCGCGCCGGCTTGCGTAAATCCTTTTGCAAGTACAAAGGTGCGCGTCGAACCAATCGTTTGCTCAGTCATTACAACATCCCTTTAAAAATTGATTCAGGAATATTCAAATCTGTTGCTCGAAAGCCCGGACGCATCGGTCGGTTTCCAGTGGGTAATAATCCCTTGCCCTGTTCGTATCGAAATAAAGGCGAGAACGAAGGACGCGCGGCAGTCCGTTCCACAATGGGGGAGACTTCCACGATTTCACGCACGACCTGTCCGTGCCCCGGATTGCGTTCGATATACACCACGGCTGTCACCGCTTCCGCAAAGGATTGTGCGATCTGTATTTCAGACATGCGCGCTGCATCCGGGTGAGACTGCACCACTTGCAGAAAACGAGGCCAGACATGTTCGGCGCTGGTGGCATGAATTGTGAAGGCGGAATGTCCATGACCGGTCGCTGCGGCACGAATTAACTCCCAGGCTTCCGCCCCACGCGCTTCGCCGATCACCACACCATGTGGGCGTGAACGTAAGGCAGAGCGAATTAAGTCATACATGGTCACAGATGGAGGACCGCCGCGAATTTCAGGGCGGGTCACGGTATAAATTATATTGCCGGTGTCACTCTTGCCATCGCCATTCCAACCATTCAGGATGATCTCATTGCTGTCTTCTACAATAAACAAACGAATCGCACCGCGCGGATAATAATCCAGCATTTCCTGTAATATTCTTTGGCCGACAAAGGTCTTGCCTGAACCTGTTGTGCCGGCAATCACCAATGTGCCGCCATGCACCATGACACTCAAAAGATAATTCGCGACCTCAGGGGTCAGGATGCCGTCACCACGCGGGAAGTCCTTCGGATCAAACTTTGGGCGCGGCACCGGGGGAAGTCGTTTCTGACACAGCACGGCCAGGCTTCCCTGTGTGAGATCAGCGGCTGTACGATAGTTCGAGACACGCAGTGTAATCGTGTCCCCATAAGGCGATGCAGGTGGCATCACATAATTAATACGCACGCCTTTTCTTCGGACTGTTCCATCCACGAGCGGGACCATGACCTGCAACATCGCATCTGCAATCGGGTAATCCGGTGTCGGTGCCCGTTGACCAGCACGGTCGATCATGACGCGCAGGGCATCCCCAATTCCATCGGGCGCTGGACCGGCATATTCCCAGCCATTGGTGGTGGTGTATACATAAATATGTCCAAGATTGATGGCAATATCCTCTATATCAGAGCGGGCAATGAGTTCAAGTAAAGGGCCCAGACCGGAGAGTTCACCGATCAAACGCAGGATATATTCCTGTGGCAGGGTAACTCCTGCATCAACTGCCTGTGTACTCACTTCCTCAAACACCTGACGTGCCATTGCTTCGATCTCGGTGGATGTCATGCTTTTTTGCAATGACTCAATCGCCTTCTTTGCGCGGCCTTCCTCTGTCAGGATATTCCACCAGCGTTCCATCTCATCGGCTGAACGCGCATCGCTAACGGGCTTTAGTGTCTTGCCTGTGATATCAAACATGGTTATTTCCCAAACCATCCGCGCTTTTTGGTTGAGTTAGGTAATAACCCAACACGCGCAGCGCCTTCACGCACAGCTGGAACAAAGTGCGCGGCAAATCCCAAAAGTGAATCCACGAACGGCCCAAGTTCTTCCAACTTCTCTTTCTTGTATCTCCAGATCAGGATGTCATCACGCCGATCCGAGTTAACCGCCTGTGCTGCAATCCGTGGATCCACGATGGGGAGTATCCCGTTGGGGATTAACGTTAGATCGATCTTGTCTTCGCTCAAAGCCTGCTGCAACATTTTGTGCGCCGACTTGAAGCCATCGCCCACGACCTGGTTGTAGCAAAGTTTCACGCGGCTGCCGACGAATTCATGCGCGCTGTTTTTACCCACGACTACGGCGAGTGAATTGATCATGCGCGCGATCCAGCGGCGGGTTTCTGCGAGATCAGGAATTTCAGGTTTGATGACAATCGCAATGCCCTCGGCAGCTTTCAATGCGGCACGATGTACTACATGCGCAGGATTGATACCGACGTCCATGATGACCACACCGCCAGCTGCTACGCCAGCTTCATACAGCCCCTGGATGACTTCGGCAACTTTGCCTTCCTGCTGCAGGACTTCATCACCCAAATCATCGGTGATCAAACCGGGCAGGACCCGCAGGGTTGGCAGATCATCCAAGGGTGTGAAGGCATTCAGATACGCCGCGCCGGATGCGATATCGCTCATTGCGCTCTTTCCAGCTTTTGCAACCTCACGCCGTAGTAATCCGATCATGGTCGTGTTGACGCGTTCCAGGCGCATGTGATATTGCAGCGCGCCGGCATTGCCATCTGCATCCACCAAATAAGTTGTAATGCCTGATAACGCAAGCGCTACGGCAAGATTAACTGCGACAGTTGTTTTGCCTGTGCCACCTTTTGGTGAAGTAATTGCGATCTTGCGGACTGCCATACCCGATTGAATGCGAGCCGACATATCGCTGCCCAGTACTGCTCTGCGGTATTGATCATCTGCGGCAAGATTGCCGGCATCGCCTCTTCGCATCTCTTCATACAAACGATTGATGTCCACATCCGACGGTGGGTATGCAAAGGCCGGCACACCAACACCGTTTGCCCAGGAAGACATGCCATCGCCGACACCAGCGATGACGAAGATCAACTTTCCATGTTCAGCGGCTTTAACCAGACTCTCCGGGGAGACAGATGATTCAGGGGAGACCACGATCAATGCGCGGAAATCGAACAGGTCAATGTGCTGCGGAGTGAAGGCTGCGATTTGTGCAATCACAGAATGCCCCTGCTCCGCCAGTTGCATATTCAAGCGGGAAGTAACGGTGCCCGCGCCAAGCAGGAGAACTTGCATTACTGTCCTCCTCCCAAAACATCTTCGCGATCCTTCTTGAAAAGATCTTCGAAATCCCAATAGGTAAAGCCGGCTGTTGGTGTTTCATCGCCGCGCGCCATGAGCGACACCACCAAACGATCTCCCTGTTGAAGCGCAAGCGAAAGAACTTCACGGCTTGCATTCGGAACGAGCAGGATCAACATTTGCGGCTGGTCGAACGAAGTAAAGGATGAGTCCGAGTTGCTGGTATCGGTTGAGTCTGTTTGTGGAGGTAATCCCTGCACGGAGATCACGCGCACACCCATCGGAAATAAATCCTTGGCAAGCGGCGGTAATGCGCGACTTAGTGCATCGGCTTGTTCGATTTCTTGTGGCGCAGCAGTCGCTGTGGGTTCGATGCCATAACCGGGTTGGAGGATCGGTTCGGGCATGGCGGTTGGTGTGCTCATCTGTTGTGGCCGGCTGGTAATCACTACAGTAACCCCCACCAGGTCCCCAGGAAGAAATGCACCTGCATCCGGAGCGACCAGATTCATCGCATCCAGCGGCAATGGGAACAAACTAAATCCGGGATATTTTGCAAGCACTGCAGAGAGACGTGTGCCTTCCGCAGCCTGCGCGACAATCGCGGAACGAAAGATGGGTTGGCCATTGAAGATCGGTTGTGCCACCACGCCGCCGACAACCCCTGTGACTTCTTCGCCTGGAATGTACAGGCTGGCATTGTCATCCTGAAAAACTGTCTTGACGGCCAGATCATTGGGAGTGATGACGTCTCCGATATTGAGATCATGGGTCGCGGATAAGACTGCAAGGGTGGGTGGTTTTTGCGCCGCGCCCAAAGCATTCAGGGCAATAAAGGCGACAAGGAAAATTCCAACCGACACACCCAGTACCACCAGGTTCACGCCGGTTGAGGCAAGACGTTTAAGCATTTTGTTTTCTCCAATCGTTGGGTTTCCAGGGCAGACTGCTCTGGTTGAATGCCTGCCGCAAAGCAGGTGTTTGTTCAATCACTTCTTCGAGACTTTCCAGGGATTGACGCAGCAGTCCATATAGAACCATCACTACAAAGTCCGTTCGCAAATGATTCGATTTGAATATCAGGTGATGCGCCTGAGCAGTGGTTCGAGCTACATCCATCACATCTGCATTGGCCAGGGCTTCTGCCGACATACGCGGCATGTCAGGAAAACACAACTGGATCAAGTCGGCTAATTCATTTTGGATGTGCTGTGGGAAATCCGGCTCCGTCGAGGATGACTCTGCAACGGGAAGTGCAGGCGGATTAAGTAGGTCTGCAACGGAAGTATTTGGATTGACTCTCAATTGCTCCACTGCGCGCGGCAGACGCTTGAGGCCGGCTTGAATGGCTTCCGCCAATCTTTCCTGTGCCTGTGGAGGGAGGGCTGCAACTGCTTCCACATTGCGCAGGGATACTTGCTCGCGCAAGCCGGCTGGCAAGGTTTCCAACAACCGCTGCCATCGTTCCCTTTTGGACTGGTATGACTCGCTCATGGAATGAATATACATTTGCTCGTTGACAGGTGGAGTAAGTGTGTCGCTAACTGTATCGGCAGGCCGAAGATCATTTTCCTCAAGATTTTGACTAATTTGCCATATTAACACTTGGTTGCGGAAGTGTTAATATGGCAAATTATATTAACACCACGCAAAATCGAGTTGACCCCGTGACAGAATGAAAATGCCTTTGATTTTTTGCGCCTGAAGGATAGAGGTTATTGGAAAAATGATGTTGCAATTGGAAATAAATGGGTATAAAATGATTTATAGCCCTTGGGAGGATTTTTCAGTGGCCATACAAGCTTCAACTTCCAACCAGTAATCAGATAGTTCCCTTATTAAGGGTCGGATCAAATGAAAAATGAAAAACCACTTCAAAAATTTCATATCAAGTTAGTAAAGTCAACTGTAAACCGTTTCGATGAAGTCCTTGAAAAAGGTCTCAAAGTTTCCGAGTATGATATTAAAGCCGGCTGGGGATTTAGTGGAAAGCTTTATGTTTCTCCTCCGAAGCAAACGCCGCCTACCTGGTTAACTTTTGTCCAGAGCGGAATCAAGAAACCTCTTAAGGAAATTGCCAACAGTACAAATGCTGCCGTTCTCGTGGTACGACGTAAGGGTCGTATGTTTGCATTCACATTTGGTCACGGACGAAACCTGTTACGTCTTTCAGCGTTGGTTCCTGATTTTGGTTTAAAGACTGCTTTAAATTGTTTGCAGCATAATAGTCTCCGCAGCTTGGACTCCTTTGCAATCGAGGGCCAAACCGTCCACACGAGGACCCAGGCGAGCCGAGCTGGTGGGATCGAGTTATTCGGAATTAATATTGGTAAGGATATTCTCCGTGCAGTTACCGGCACGCCAAGAAAGAATGTTCCTCTGGTTGGTATTTCCGGTACAGAATTCACCCTGGTTGTATCAACGCGTACGGACTTCCCTGGATTGGGAAAACTTTGTGACGACCTATTGGGCTTTTATCAAAAGCATACTTATAAAGATCATTTTTCTTGGGTGGATAATGTACGAAAAGTTAAAGACCCCACACTTCTGGATAAACTTCACGAGACACTAATCGAGGAACTAAAACTTGGTTCCAAGGGGAACGTTATTTTCTCGCCTCCGGAACCAGTTGAATGGGGGGATATTCGATGTTTCGATTACACCCACAATCGAAACATAAATGATCTGGAACCTCAAATTGATAACTATTTGAAGAAAAAGGAATTGGCAGAACTTTCAGAAGATGATGTAAAAAAAGACAAAGTTTTTGTGTATTGTGGCGGCGATGCTGAACCGGCCTTCAGTTGGTCTGTATATAGCTGCCTGTCATTTGAGACAGTAATTTCAGGGAAGAATTATTTACTCACCTCGGGGGATTGGTTTGAGATTGATCGAGGTTTTGCCAAATCAATTGATAGGACGCTGGCTTCCATCCCGGTTGCAAAAACAAAACTTCCCAAGTTAATTGTCGATAAAAATGGCAAGTTTGAGTCTGAAGGGATTTACAATGCCCGGGTAGCGCAAGCTGATCCGTCTATGGCCCTTTTAGACAAGAAATTCGCAAAATGTCGCTCGACTTCCTCCCCCATTGAACCATGTGATTTGTTCACTCGAAATAATGAGTTCATTCATGTAAAGCATAAAAAAGGGGGATCATCGGATCTCAGTCACTTATTTGCACAAGGGCGGATCTCTGCAGAGGCATTAATTAATGACGAAGACTTCAGGCGAGAAGTCAGAGGACATCTTTCAGAAAAGCCGTCCTTGCAAAAAGCAATTCCACTCTTAAAACCGGTATCTGATAATTTTATCGTTGTATTTGCAATCCTTGGCGCAAAAGACTCTCAACCTGCCAAAGACCTGCCATTTTTTAGTAAGTTGAATTTAGCGCGTACATATGATGCTTTGACATCCCTTGGTTTTAATGTCGCAATTTTGGGTGTCACTGTTTAGCTAGTCTTATTAACAAAATAACGCATCTTTCCCAACCTTCACCTTAAGTTTAAGTTTTACACTCACTCATTTCACCCACCGCCATAATAATAGTGTGGCAAATAAAGCCAGCACCGCGCCGAAAAGAAATGGAGCCGACGGGCCGAATCCAGCCCAGGTTCCCGCACCCTGCCAAAGCAGCCCCGCAAGAAGCGAGGCGGGTAGAGCCGTAATGCCTATCGCGGCATTGAAGAGTCCATAGGCAGTTCCACGTTGCGCTTCGGGCACGAGGTCAGCTACCAGCGCTTTTGCAACACCCTCTGTCGCAGCATAATAAATCCCATAAAGACCGAACAACGTCCAAATTTGCCAGCCGGCTTGCGCCAGAGCGAAACCGAGATACACCAGCCCATACATTAACCAGCCGCCGATGATCAACTTTCTTCTTCCAACTTTATCCGAGAGCGCCCCAAGCGGACCGGAAAGAATCGTATAGATCGCGGTAAATGTCATCAACATGAACATGGTTTGCAGTACCGAGAGTCCGCGTTCCTGCGCCCGCAAAATAATAAAAGAGTCTGATGAATTGCCAAGCGTGAAAAGCACAACAATAAGCAGGAATGACTTGAAACGGGCATCCATCCCTTTAAGTGACAAACGGATCACGCCCGACCCTTTGCCTGACCTGAGCGAAGTTGAAGGGCCAACCTCGGTCACACCTGCCGCCAAAACGATGACCGCCAAAACTGCAGGGATGATACTCGCCAGCACCGCGATTCGAAATGTGTTGACACTTAACAACGCCTGATTGGTTTGTGTCAACCAGATGATCAATGCGGCGATGCCAATGCCAATGAAGGCCCCGGCCGTATCGCCGGCACGATGCAAACCAAACGCAAATCCACGATTGCTCTCATCTGTACTGGAGGCAACCAATGCGTCTCGCGGAGCAGTGCGAATCCCCTTGCCGACACGGTCTGCAAAACGAACGCCAAGTACCCACCCCCAGGTATTCGCAAAATATAAAAACGGCTTGGCAACTGTGGAAATTGCATATCCCAGCACCGTCAGCCATTTGCGTTTGCCGATCTTATCTGAAAGCGCGCCCGAATAAATTTTTACTAGACTTGCAGTCGTCTCTGCAACCCCGTCAATCAACCCGATGAACGCCATTCGCACGCCCAACACATTGGATAGAAACAAGGGTATGAGATACACGATCATTTCAGATGAAATATCTGTGAGAAAGGAGGCGGCGGTAACGATCCAGATGTTTGGGTGTAACTTGCGAAGTTTATTTTTCATGTTTAATCATTGACCACCATTCTTTCTCAAAACAGTTGACCGCGAAAACGGAATTGATAAGAGTTTTTTCAAGCTGCATCGGTCAGTTGTCGAATTTGTATTTTACTCTCATTAAGTTGCCTGACTGGGAAGGGCAGGATGGACAATTTCTTTTGACTTCAAGTGCTTATCAATCAGCGAGCAAAACTTATCTGGCCGGCTACTTCAGTCACCATGCCTGTCTTTGAAGTCAATGGAATGAGGATAGGCCAGGACGGAACTGTCCATGTTGACGTTAGGTTATTGATACCGTTATGATATATAAGAAATCAGGTTTAGAGAAAGCTAGAACACCATGTCTGAATATTTACAGGTCCGTAGTAATGGGCAGATTACCCTGCCGGCCCCAGTCCGTCGAAAGGCAAGTTGAATGAGGGCCATCTGCTTGAAGTCTTTGTTGAAGAAGATGGCTCGATTCGTCTTGTTCCCAAATTACCTGTTGACCGTGCCTTGGCGGAGAAGTATCAACTTGCCGACATTAACTGGGCGGTAAAACAAAAGGGTAAAAAGAAGTGACACGAATAATTGTGTCCGACACAGGACCGCTCCTGCACTTGAGTGAGGCGGGAGCGATTCACTTGTTGGATAATCTTGCAAACTTATCATTATGGATTTCCCAACGGGTATTGCAAGAAGCTCGAAAAGCGATAAACACCCTACTCGAATAAGGATAAGGGGTATGGAAATTATTCATTATGCCTGCCAGATAACAGGATCAAAAGGCTTTTGGATGTAAGATTGAGTGGGCGTGCTTGATATAGCATTTGGTCAGCAAATATGAAAAAGTACAGTCTTCGAGCGCCTTTTATGACTTTCAAATTCAAAGTCCACTCATAGGTAATAGGGGCGTGAAAAACGTCGTACAAGGATGAATTGAATTGTTTCTGCCGCCTACGTGCTTTGACAATTCTCTCCATCATCCCTATAATCCCGACCGTTCCTACTTTCCACAATCTATTCCCTCTCTTTAGAAGCCCAGCCATTCGCCGGGCTTCTTCTGTTGTATCCATCCTCCATATCCCTATAACTGAAAGGAAACCAAATTCACAAATTCAAAATAAAAACGTTCACTCTCTTTAATCCAGCTCGAACCTACTCACGCATGTTGGAAAGATCAGTCTCATTCTCAATGATAAATTGCAACAAATGGAAAGCAAGGACACAAAATTGTGAAGTGAGACTGCAAGCAGTTTCGTCAGCATGCTTCGTGCAACTTCCGACACACCCTAAATCTTTGGGTTGTATCGGCACGCATGCGCGTGCACACGGTAATCAACCATTAATCTTTACACAGGAGGCACTTTGAACCAATATCACAATTGAATATCCCCTCAACGCATGCAAGCATGCGAGAACGGGCGCTGTCTCTGGGATTTTCCCAGGGCAGCGCCCGTTTTGATTCAACCATACAGCGAGGACTCACCGGGGTGAGAGGCCCGGTAAAACACGAGACCGCCCAGTTAGCGCTGGACGGTCACAAGGTGGAACAAATGTTCACGACCGATAATACCACAACCAGCAAGACTGTCAAGATTTTCGCACCCTTTCGCCTAAATGCCGCACAACGCAAAGTCATGGCCGATGGCAAATTGCTCAACGTAGCTTCACCAGCCGGACGACAGCAGGGCGACTACCTATACACCGCCACCGTTACACTCGTGCGCGAGAACGCGGCATTGTATACAACTGCACCTGTCTGGGCCAGCGTTGAAATCCGATGAAAGGAAATCGACACGCCGGACTGCGCGGATGCGTGATCATGCTCTCCCCCTGGAAATATTTAACCATTCCAAAAAAGGAGACTGATCATGAGAACTCTCGCAATGCTTCTCATCCTGGTCGCCATCGCCGCCAGCCAGCCCAATCACTGGTTATCGATAGTCATGGCTTCCATCGCCCATTTCCTGGGCAGATAACACAAAAACTTTCACTCCGTTCAAAAGGAGGTCGCAGAAAATCTCATGGAAGATATTCTTTCCACCGCCGAAGAGATCCTCGGTCAGGCGGTTCGAGTGGAACGCCACAGGGATTGGGCCATCTTCTGGTGTCCCTTTCATAAGGATGCCAGCCGCGAAGGGGAAGGCGGTCATCCAAACTTTGGCATCAATCTGGTCAATGGATACTGGAAGTGCCTGCGTTGTGGTGCAACCGGTGGTTCGCTGAATGCTCTTCGAATCAAACTTGGCCAGGATTGGAAACCGCCCGCATCGGAAATGACACCGACACACCCGCCCAAGCCGCCATCACAGGTGAAGATGTTGGATGAAGCCATGTCGGAAGCGCGCTCCATTGTGCAACGATCCCCAGCCTGGTCCTATCTTGCACAACGCGGTGTGGTTCCCTACATAGCGCTTGTGTATGGTTTGGGATATGGCATTCCCATTCCAAGAGTCCATCAAGAGATTACCGAAGCTGCTAAACAATCCTTGATGATCCGTCACGATGGCACCTGGTTGTGGGCAGGGGGTGTGGTATATGCCGATCCGCCGACACAGCCCACGGTGATGAATGTGCGTTATATCCCGGAGGAGCAATTACCTCAAGGCACGCGCAAGTTCAAACCTGAAAAGAATCACAAGACCTGGGGCAATCGTATTCAACCTCTTGGAAGCTGGCGCATCAAACAAGCCACCCGCACATTGATTGTGCTGGAAGGATTGTTCGACATGCTCATCACTGCGCAGAAGATCCATCAGCTTGGACGCGAAGCCGATACGGTGGCCGTCTACACCAATGGCGCCAGTCCAGCCGCAAAAATGCATCGGTGGTTCAGCGAACACAACGAATACGATTATGTCTTGCTGCGTGACCCTGATAAAGCCGGTACGGAGTGGGCACAAGCTGTATCGGCATCCATCCGATACGGCGGCGCAAAGGTACGCACACTAAAACCGCCCGACCAACTCGACCCGGACGAAGCCATCCTAAGCGGATGGTGGCCGTCCGCAATCTAATCCATCCAATTCCCGTATCGGGGAGCGATTAATCAATCGCTCCCCGATTTCATTTCTCAAGGAGATAAAACATGTTCACAGCACTTTCTGTCATCGCCATTCTGATTGCCATGCTCGTAGCGGGCTGGGCAGTCTGGTTCGTCATTGAGTTAATTCGCTATATCTTTAGCGGCGAGTACGAAATTGACAAACGCCTGCGCGAGATCAGCCAATAAAAAATAAAGGAGATAAACAATGATCACCATTCAACAAGATGCTTTACATGCCGCGCTTAATGCGGTTACACGCGCCAGCCTGAAAAGTTCACTGGCCGCTTTTTCCCTCGTGCGATTGGATGTCAAAACAGATGGAATCCTGCGCCTGTCCTGCTTCAATGGCGAGACCGCCGCGCGCGCCATCACGAACGTGGTTTGTGATGAAGACATCTCGGTAAGTGTGGATGCCCTGACTCTGAAAGCCGTGGTGGAAACACTTGCGAACGAGATCCGTTTGACGATCGAACAAAACTCGCTCATCATTCAAAGCAGTACCAATCGCACCACCCTGCGCATCGTGGACGAATCCATCCCTGTCCTCGGCGATGAAGCCATGCAGTCCATCGCAACTTTTCATGGAACCACATTTCGAAGTCTGTCACGCGCATTGCCCTTTGCCTCTGTAGACAGTTCGCGCTTTGTCTTGCAAGTGCTGCATTTGACTTTTGATAAAGAAACAGTCATTGCCCAGTCCGCCGATGGCTATTCGGCAGGTTATGTGCGTGAGAGCATTGAGGGACCTGCAGAACAAACCTGTGTATCCCTGCCATTGAGTTTCGCCCGCCTGTTATCCACGTTGGTGGAAGACCGCGACACGGTACGCCTATGTACATCGGGAGACAACCGCTACATCTTTCAGATCAAAAATTTGGATGACTCAAAGGACCTGACTCTTGCCACAGTGACAAGCGCGGAGAACTTCCCATCTGAACAGATCATGAATCTGATCAATGATGCGCGAAATAGCACAACTGCTCATCTGAATGTGCAACAGACCAGTCTGATGCAATCGATCCGCATGGTGAATGCGATGGGTACGCAGAGTACTTTTATCAAAGTGGTAAACGGCCTGGTGAAGATCGCTTCCTCCGAGACCGAGACGGGTCAGGCACGCAATATCCTGGAAGGCACAGCCAGCGGAGAGAATGCCAATGTGTGGATGTCCGCCGCTTTTCTGAAACGGGCAGTCGAGGCGTGCAAAGGTGAACTCGCGATCCGAATCACGGATGGCAGGAAACCGATCCTGATCGAAGCGGGCAGTTTCACGGCGGTGATTATGCCGATGATGGTGGAAGGCACCAAGGATCCATTCCCCGAAGATGAAGCGATTGCAATCAGCCTGCCCGAAATGGCAATGGCATAACGGACACAAAATATTTCAACACAAAGACGGCGCACATCACGTGCGCCGTCTTTGATTACAAGGAGACTTATGGACACCTCAAATTCGTTACTTCTCCAAAGCATATCGACATACGACCAACCCAAACTCAAGAGTATGCCTTTGCGTGAACAACCTGCATATCGCGTCGCCCAAAACGCAACCGCCTGCAATCTCACGGAACTCATGGCGGCTGTGATCGGCGGACAGAAACAGATCGAGATCGCGCAGACCCTGCTGGTGCGTTTCGATGGAGACATGCGCCGCTTGTATCAGGCGCACCCCGCAGAACTTGCGAAGGTGAAGGGCATCAATCAAACAACCGCCATTCGCATCAAGGCGGCGCTCAATCTTGGTTTGCGCTTGAACCTTCCCAACGAAGAACGCCCGGTCATTAATTCCCCCGCAGACGCTGCCGCGCTCGTGCAATACGAAATGGGTTTGTTGGAAAAGGAACACCTGCGCACATTGCTGCTCGACCGGCGTAACCGCGTTCTTGAAATTGTCGAGATCTATCAAGGCTCGGTGAGTTCCTCGCAAGTGCGCGTGGGTGAAGTCTTTCAGGCAGCAGTAGGACGCATGGCATCCGCCATTGTTGTCTGTCATAACCATCCGAGTGGTGATCCCACGCCTTCGCCCGATGATGTCGCTGTGACGCGCGCAATGGTGCAGGCAGGCAAGTTGTTGGATATCGACCTGCTGGATCATCTCGTGATCGGACAAGCGGGCAAGTGGGTGAGCTTGAAGGAACGCGGCTTGGGCTTCACATAGGAGAAACCATGCAGATGCAATTGACTCTCGACTTCACACCAAGACCTTCAAATCTAAAACCGAATATCAAGAATACAACCTGGATGAATGTCAGTGATGTTGCCAGGGGAATAGGTTTCGCCATTCCAGTTGAGGTGAGCATTGCTTTGAACGATGCTCTTGAACCGCTTCAAACAGAAGACGATGACGACTACGACCAGCGCCTGTATGACGCACTCTGGCTTGCACACCATTATCTCTCACTGGATCTTCGGCGCACATCCATCTCATTCACCTTCGACTTTCTGCGTGAAGACAAACATACCGGAAAGTTTAACGAGGCCAGTCTGCGGCTAAGAGTTGAAACACAAAAGCAGATTGTGATGCTCGGCTTGATGCAGGATTTCTAGGAGGCACTGAGTGGCAATCTATCTTGGCAAACGCGAACAGGGCGACCTCGTGCAGTTTCGCTCTTCCACGCTCCCCAGCAAAGAATCACATGGTCATTTGTATACGGCGGTGATCGGTCCGTTCAAGAGCAAAGTTGGCGCGAGTTATTTTGCCCGCTATGGACGAAACAATCCACACATCCGCACGGCAGATGATGCCGAACGCCTGGCACGCGCAGACCCCATGATGGAGCAGGCCATCGTTGAAGAAAGCATGACCGATGAGGAACTTACCATCGCATTGGAATGCGACGCGCAGGATCAAATCGAATATTCACCTCAACCAATCATACCCTTGCCAGTCAATCCGATTGCATGGCAGGTAACTATCACAACACAAGGAGAAATCTTATGCCTAACTGGGCTGAAAACGAACTGACCATCACAGGTCCTAATGTACAAAAAATATTGAATACCATATGCTCTGAATCCAGTGCAGATGATGAGGCTCGCACCCTGGATTTCGACAAGATCATTCCCTACCCGAAGATATACAAGGAATTGGATCAACGTGCAAACGAATATCAGGAAAAGTTTCTTGCCATTGGGAAGGATGATCCTGAACGACAGGATAAACAAAATACTCTGGCTGCGGAGTATGGCGTTGAACCCGGAACACCCTGGTTGAAGGACGGCTTCAATTCCGGCGGGTATGACTGGTGCTGTGAACATTGGGGATGTTATGACGATAAAACGGAAGTATTAACCAGGGATGGCTGGAAATACTTTAGAGAGGTAACGCCGGACGACGAATTCTTTACGATAAACACGGACGGGGTAATTGAAATTCATAAGTCCCTGGGATATGTAGAAAAGCCATATTCCGGAACCATGTTCCATTTCAAGACGAGATTAATGGACATAATGGTCAGTCCGGATCATTCCATGTATGTAACTTCACCTCGGGGCAAGACTTATCAATTTGTGGATGCAAAGGACATTTCGTACTGTCGTGTAAAAATTAAACAAACAGGCGTATGGAATGGTATCGAAAAAGATAAGCTTGTGCTGCCTGCTGAAAGAAGGGCCAACAGAACTTTCATGGAAAAACATCTTTGCATGGATGATTTCCTGGAGTTTTTGGGTTACTACATTTCAGAAGGCTCATTAAATAAAAGGCCCTGCAAAAGAGGCGGGTACCAATATTACGTAAGAATAACTCAACACAAGCAAGAAAACAGATCCAAGATAATAGAGTGTGTAAACAGGCTTCAACTGAAAATGTACGATTATGGAAAAGATATAACCATAAATGATTTTCAGTTGTATCTATATTTGGAAAGGCTGGGATATTCTTTCGAGAAATATATCCCCAGGGATATCAAAGACCTTTCTGCAAGGCAGCTTCGAATATTGTTGGACGCATTAATGCTTGGAGACGGGACTAAAACGAAATCAGGGGGGTTGTTTTATTACACAACAAGCGACAAGCTTGCAGACGATATGCAGGAGATTGGTCTTAAGGTGGAGAAAATTACCTCAGTCTCCATTGACGACAGACAGGGCACCATGAGTAGTAGTGGACACAAATACAATCACCCCTGCAAAATAATATCGTTTTATTCAAATAGTAATAAGGTGGGAAGTTGCGTGTTGAAAAAACAGATCACAAAAGAGCCCTATGATGGCTGGATCTATTGTGTGGTTGTTCCTAATCACACTTTGTTTGTAAGACGTAATGGGAAGGTAGCGTGGTGTGGGAATACGAAATGGAACGCAAGGGGCATCTCCCTGACAACCCGCAAGGACAACTCAAAAAGGCTCACACACAAAACAGTCCAATGTTCATTCTGTCAGACGGTTCACAACACCGAACACATGACAGTTTGGGTCTGCCAGCAATGCGGCAGCCCGCTGCCTGACTCGCAACCGTTACTGGCATTCATGGAATTCGACACGGCCTGGAGTCCGCCCATACCCGTGATCGAAAAGCTGGCCAGTATGTTTTCGGATCATGCCTTCGAATTGAAATATTTCGAAGGCGGCATGGGCTTTAGCGGACATGCCCGCTGGTCCGAGGGTGTGGAGCAATTTCACCATCAGTATGACTACGACGGTCCGCGCGGCGGATGACTTCAACAAACCAATTCAATAAGGAGCAAAATCATGTCCTATCAATCTGAACATCAACGGTTGAAACCCGTGCTCGACCTGGCAAGTCAACTCGACATTGCCACCAATCCAAATCCGCAAGCCATCTTCGAAGCTGGGAACGGAGGCTTTCAAGTCTGGTGCATACCGCAGGAACGCCCGCAAGGTTGGAGCGGGATCACGATGAATACAGGCGCTTTCTCGAAACCCTGCGAGTATGTGGGCAGTGTGGTTTGGAAGTGGGATGATGACAAAATCGTGGCGCTTGCCATTGAGACCACCGCGTATGCATTGGCGGATCAAAAGCCCGATGAGTATTGCAACCTGATGGATATCCCCAAAGGCTTCCACCGTCGCACGATCTTCAATCGTGACGCGGATATCGAATGGCTCAAGGAAAAAGTGACCTGGCTGTTTGCAGAAGCAGGAGTTCCTTTGCCGCCCTTCGAGTATGAGCAGGCGTTGCTTTCCGAAATTGGCCCGTACGTTCTGACTCACTACGTTTCGGAGGAAGATGAATACGTGGTAATCGTTTCACCGGAAATAGATCCGGAAGAATTCTGCAAGCCTGGCTATGAAGTCGCGCGCACACTCGAAATCTGGAAGGCGGGTGACTTCCCAGCGGATGTGATCCTGCGGCCCGATCATGAATATCACGAGGCAGACACCGAACCTGATGAAGGACCACTCGTGGAGCAATATGAAAACGCTTCACGTCTGGGTGACGATGAGTGGCTGGAAGCCGGATTTGAAGATCAAATCAGCGGCTGGAGTGAATAACTTTTCAAATGGAGGGCGACCATGTCGCCCTCCATTCTTTTTATGGAGAACCCAATGACCACCTTGTTTCAAACCAATATTGAACAACTTTTGAAAGCGCATAAACTGCTCGATCAATTCCACTCCCAGGACGAGTTTCATGTGCGCTTTGATATGCCTCACTATGAGCGTCTCGTGATCGAACGGCTTGGCGACCTGATCAGTGTCGCGCATTACTTCGAACAAAATGGCGACCTGATTGCGGATCCGGATGTCGAGCTTCATTATCCCACCTGGACTCCGACTGCCATCACCCAGGCCTACTTTGGATATCGCTCGAAGTTCATCGAGCGGGATGGAAAGACTTTTGTGGACACCCGTTTCCACAAGGATGTCTCTTCGTTCCTGAGCATGTGGGCGCGAAATATCCAGGCACAGGGCTGGGCGGAGAAAGGGAAGGTGCATGATGACCCTCATGACTAACTTGATTCGGAAAAGAGTTCCGTTTCCCATCAAACGCAAAAAGTTTCGCCTGATAGATCAAACCAGAAATTCAGTTGCCGAGAATCCAGGGAGTCTTTTCAGGACTCGGCTTGGACCCTGCAACGTGTCCTACAAATATCTGTATCGAGATGCCAGTAATTACAAATTGCACGGCGAGACGGTCTTCACCAATCACACCTTTGTGGCAATTGATGAAATTGAAAAACAAATCCGCTCCTGTCTGAAGGATGGTGAATTCTTCATTGCCCGTCAGGTGAATATTGAGGAACGTTTCTTCGATGTTCTGCACGACGACGTCGATCATCCCTGGCATGAGTTCAATCTGGTGGAGGTCACAACCGAACCCGCCTTCGATCCCGAGAACTGGAATCAACACAAACATAAACGGGACATTATGGAGTTCATTGCGGAATTGGAAAAAGCAAACCGCGCCGGTTGGGATGAGCTGAAAGTACGCGCTGATGTTGCCAGCATGCAGGGAAAACAGAAGGACAAACTCAAACAGGCCTTCAATTCAGGCGAGGATATTCTGAAATGAAACCGCCCAAACCAGACCTGGTGGTGCTGCCATTCACGGCAGTGATCGCTGGAACCTCAATTCATCTCAACCTTGAACAGGCACTGTCCATGTTGAGAAAAGCAAAAGGAGTGCGTGTCCGTATCGAGCGCAGTTATCCAGGCGCGCCTCATGCCGTCGGCTGGACGATCTTCCGCCGTACACCCAGGAAATACCTGTATGAAAAAGAACCGCTCTTTCGCTTCGAACGTGGTGCGCGCAGATATATCCGCAAAGCATACGCCATCCACTATTCGTTCAACAGTGATGATGGCATGACCTATTCCCATTTACATCTATAAAAGGAGAAACTCATGTATGACCATATTCTGGAAGAAATGGCGGATGTCATAGCATTTGAACTCAATGTTACAAGCAACAATGTGCTTGGTGTTCTCAACTGCTACTGGCAGGACAAGATCGCGCATGTCTGGCAGGTGGATGACATGCTGGAGTCTGCGCGCCGCGCTGGAAAGCCGATCACACGCACCGATGCCGCAGGGCTTCTGCACAACGTCTTCGATCATCTTGACTCCAGCATTGGCATCAGCTGGACCAATCTGGATGTCGCGTTGGAGGACTATCACTTTGTTCTGAAAACCTGGCCCGAGGAAAAATACAATGAAGTCCACGGCATCTTCAAAGTCTGGCGAAAGGGCAACCTCATCGCTCATCAATTCGGAATGGTTCCAAAAAAGATGGACGGCAACCTGCCCGAGGCACTTGCATTTGCAAAGACGATGGCAAAAGAGATCCCATGTGTGTCAGTTTTCATTGGACTTGAAACCGATGTGGATGAAGACACAGTTCCCTGGCTAACTCTCGTCGTGCCGGATGGTGAGACTGAAACGGTCATCGAAGAAAGCGAGGAATCATGCACACCGTAGGTCCAAAACAACGTATCCGCATCCTGACGATTCAGATCGCAGTCGCAGATGAAGCTGACCCCGACTCTGTTGCTGATGAAATCTCCGGATTGCTTTCTGAAAACGGGATTTGTTCCGAAGACAGCCTTATCCTGGATTGGCGCTACCTCACAGAATATCAGCCGGTTGTTACCGCCAGTGATGATCCCGAAGAAGGCGAAGTCTTTGGATTGCTGGACTTCAACCTGACGATTACAAACAAGGAGTAACCGATGTACGAATGGACCGAACCTTATGAAGATGAAACCATCAAGGAACGAATTGAAGAATTTGGAGAGGCACAAAAAATTGCGCAGCAGAATGGAAAAGTTCTGATCTCCTCCTATGAACAGTTCTGGCTGCCTGCTTTGAATAATCTGCCTGATGTTGAGTATCTTGGACGGGAACGCCACCGTGCTCCGTATGGAACATTTGAACCTGCACCGGATGCCCCCTTTCATGGAGCATTGTGGTTCACCCCAGCAAAGGACGCAGAGTTGCCTCCATCTTTGAAAAACCTCAAAGAGTGGGTACCCGCTGGCGCAGTCGTGGATATGAATGCGCGTATGGTGAAAATCAAGTTGGATGAAATCGAGATCACCTTTACCAGTATCAACGTCAGCTTGAATGCGCATCAACTTTTGCAGGAGATCAATCAGGAATTGGTGCGCGTCAATGCAGGCGTGTATATCTGGAAGATCGAGCCTGTGGATGAAATATCCTCTTCAGTACGACACCTGTTTCCTGATGGAAGAATTCCAGCATTGAGCAATGCCCATACCCGCGCCGATGTCACTGGCTATGCCCTTATGCAGGATCGACCCTATCAACACACACTGGTGTATGTGGGCTTTGCGGCTTACAAAACCAGCGTTGAGAGTCTGTGGGCTTCGTTGATCCGTGGGCGTGGTGCATGTTCCATGCGCGGTACGTCTGTCCTGGCGGATGGTGAAGTGAAGATGATGACCCAGCCATTGACCGAGTTCAATGTCATGCACGCGGGCATCATTTGCCGCAAGGCTTTGCCCGGGAAATGGGAAGCCAAAGACGACTCTGCCTATGCCC
>JAYVUA010000084.1:0-50541 GCA_043788255.1 Anaerolineales bacterium
CTGACAGGCTGGCTGCCCATTCCTGAAATGGAAATCATTGAACCTGTTCAAGTACAGCCTGTCACATCGAACAATGTTGAAGATGATTTTGTCCGTGAAGAAGAATATGAGGTTCAGACTCAAAGCTCTCAGGCTATGGATGTTGCTCTAGCCACGCCTGTGACCAAAAACAGGAAATATGAATACAACGAACAATTTTCCCTGCAAGTGGAATTAGCTCCTGAGGTAAAGCCAGCTCCGTTCTTCGGTTTTTCCAGGAAGACGAATGAAACAGTAATCGCAAGTCAGCTTGAAAATGAGCAAGTTAAGTTTGATGATCAGGTATTTGAGAGTCGAGAAGAAGAACTTAATGAGATCCAGATCGAGATATCTAAATTCAAGCGGGTTGTTCAAATCAACCCCAGAAATGCCGCCGCCTGGGATGCTCTTGGCACTCACTACAAATCCGCTGGCATGTACAAGGATGCGATCCTTGCTTATCAACAGGCGATCTCGGCTAATCCTTCAAAGAGCTTTTACCACCACCATTTGGCTTTGGTTTTTGCCGCCGAAGGACGCAATGAAGATGCGATCATGGCGTATCAAAAGGTTATCGAACTTGACCCGGAGCACAGCCTGGCGCACGCAGCACTTGGCGGTTATTACCGAAAAATGGGACTCGAAGAACTGGCTCAAAAACATATAGGTAAAGCTATGAAAAACATATACAACAGTGAAAGTGAATACAATCAGGCTTGCTTGGAAGCCATCTGTGGAAATTCAGATCAGGCCATTGAGTTGCTTCGAATTGCCCTGGAAGAGAAACAAACCTATGTAAATTGGGTCATGCACGACCCGGACCTTGATGCCATTCGCGAACACCCCAGTTTCAAGCAGCTTATTTCGGATTTTATTAAATAATGAGGCGGGGCTTTGGGGAAATTAAAAGCCCCGCACGGTTGCGAGACTATGTAGACGCTGGTTACTCCATAGAGATCGTAATTGAATGGACAACCTTCCGAAAAAGAGAGTGGCGCTGACGCGAAGCGCTCAAACTTCCGACTGGATTTCGGTGAAAATAAGAAATCCCGCTATTGCGGGACTTTGTGGGCGCTGACGCGAAGCGCTCAAACTTCCGACTGGATTTCGGTGAAAATAAAAAATCCCGCTATTGCAGGACTTTGTGGGCGCTGAGGGACTCGAACCCCCGACCCCCTCGGTGTAAACGAGGTGCTCTAACCAACTGAGCTAAGCGCCCGGGAGAACCGCATTATAGCACGTGATTTGAGAAATGGAAAATTTGGTTTTACCGCTTTTTGCATGATTTGAATGCCAACTCTTTAACTTTCAGTGGGTATTTGTGCGGTACTTTGTCGCCTGCGTTATAATCATATTAACCAAACAGGAGAGAAACCCATGACCGAATCAAAACCACTTAACTGGACCCCTACTGCCGATGTTGGCTATTCCGTGATCCGTCGCGGTGATGGCGGCATGACGTTGACGTTTACCGATCTTTCAGATGTGACACTGGCCCATTGGCATGAATTTGCGCTGACACATTTGCTCGAAGCAGACCGCCGTACACGCAACTTATATGACCTGCGAACTGTGAAGCAAATCCCGGAGAAAGCCATCCGCATGGCAGTGGATGCAAACAGCGATCCATCTGCCCGAAATATCCGCGTGGCAGTGGTGGTGGCAGATCAATCTGTTGCGGATGCGATTCGCAATGTGGCGGCAGGCTCTTTGCCTGAAGCTGCTTCTGCCATGAAAATATTCACGGATATTAACGAAGCTGAAGCCTGGCTGGCACGTCCATTGGATCAGATTTAACAAAAGACCTGACAGGTTTCTTAAAACCTGTCAGGTCTTTAATTTTTTATGAAATCACCTTTCCTTCAGATTGGGAGTTTTACATTTAACTGGGGTTCCCGCACGTATGTGATGGGAATCTTGAATGTGACTCCCGATAGCTTTTCCGGGGATGGCATCATCGCAAAAGGGGAATCGGTTAATGTGGCCGTTGAGCAGGCACGAGATTTCATTGCCTCTGGCGCGGATATTTTGGATGTGGGCGGCGAATCGACTCGGCCCGGCTCCGCACCTGTCAATGCGAATGAAGAGATGGAACGTGTAATACCAGTTATTCACGCACTTCATGAAAGATTCCCCGGAACTTTAATTTCAATTGATACGTATAAAGCACAGGTTGCTGAAGAAGCGATCAAAGCGGGCGCGCATATGGTGAACGATGTATGGGGCTTGCGCGCAGATGATGAACTCGCATCTGTTGTTGCCAAATATAGCGTCCCTATTATTCTCATGCATAATCGCAGCAACCCTGCCAGCGTGGAAGTCCGCGAGAAATTTGGAAATGCATACGTGGGGGCGGAATACGAAAATTTAATTGAAGATGTAAAACGTGAATTAATGGATAGTGTGGACTTGGCGCGCAAAGCTGGAATTGCTGAGTCGCATATTGTTCTGGATCCAGGTATCGGCTTTGGAAAGACGCGCGAACATAACCTGAAATTAATCGATCAGCTGGATGAAATCCGCGAGTTGGGATATCCCGTTTTGTTGGGAACATCCCGCAAATCATTTATCGGCTTCACGCTTGATCTGCCCGCGGACCAACGTGTGGAAGGGACAGCAGCGACGGTTGCGGTGGGCATCACGCGCGGCGCGGATCTGATCCGTGTGCATGATGTAAAGGAAATGGCGCGGGTTGCAAAGATGACGGATGCGGTCATAAGGAAAAAATAACACATGGAAGATTACGGAAAAGACCTGCTGCGTACTGGAATCATCGAAGCGAAATCGGGTAACGCCGATTCGGCCAGACGATATCTTGACCGCGCGATTTATATGTCTGGCTCGCACGATGTGCTGGCTGAAGCATGGTTTTGGATGGGCGAAGTGACAATTGACCCTGTTGAAAAACGCAAGGCATTGGAAAATTGTCTGGCGCTTGATATGCGCCACGCGCGTGCGCGGCGGGCGCTCGCGATTTTGGATGGCAAGCTCAAGGCAGATGAAGTTATCAATCCTGATCACTTGACTCCTGCGCCATCAGGAACGCGCCAGGCGGATGCCCAAAGATTTATGTGCCCCAAATGCGGTGGACGTATGTCTTTTGCACCGGATGGGCAAACTCTGGTTTGCGATTATTGTTCGCGAGATCAAACGCTTCAAGTAAGCGCTTCTGCAGATGAAAAAGATTTTATTGTGGCCATGGCAACCGCGCGCGGACATGGCAAGCCGCTGCAGGAACAAGTCTTTCATTGTAATGGCTGCGGCGCGGAATTTATTTTGCCCCCGAGTCAAATTTCTGCTTCCTGTGTTTATTGTGACTCACCGTATGTTATCAGCCTTGAAAAAACACGAGACCTGCTTGCGCCTGATGGAATTATTCCGCATGCATTCGATCAAAAGCGCGCTATAAAACTGCTTGTTGATTGGGTGGAGGCGAATAACTTTACCCCCGAGAGAAAAGTGGACTTGCCGCGCGGTTTGTACCTGCCCTTATGGACCTTTGATATAGGCGGCGTAATTAATTACACAGGCGAAATGATCGAGAACGAAGAACAGATATTCGGAACGCGCGGCCAGAAAAAAGTTGTGCAGGTGACAGATCAATATCCCGTTATGGTTGATGACTTGCCGCTTCCTGCTTCGCGAAAGCTGTCTGCTGTTTTCTTGAAATTGATTCCCACTTTTGACACGAAATCCATCAAGCCGTATGATCCGCGCTTTCTTGCAAACTGGCCTGCTGAAATTTATGATGTACCCATGGCAGACGCCTCACTGGATGCGCGCAGCCAGGCGTATAAAAAATTCAAGCATGATCTGCCGTATCTGTTGAATGCTATAAAAATCGTTCATACGTCATCGGAAAATATATCCATTGAATCATTCAAACTCAACCTTCTGCCCGTCTGGATGACGGAACTTCCTTTTGATGGCCGCGAACATTTGGTGCTGATCAATGGGCAGAATGGCGTGGTCTCAAGTGATATTTCAGAACCATCGCAAAAGCACAACGAAGAAGTAGAAAAGGGTGGATTGATGGATTTTCTTTCTGATTTACTTAAAAGCTGACGAACCCAAATGTAGGTCACGCTTGAAGCGTGACCTACGCTAAAATAGAAGCATGCCTTCCACTCTCCCCATCCTGCGCTCGCGCCGTGAACGGCGATTAGAAAAACAACGCGCTTCCTCCAATCGCCTGCGTGGAGTTTTGCTTAGTGTGGGCATGCTGATTTCATTGATCCTTGGTGCGTTGATTATCCTGGGCGCATTTGCTTATGCAGATATCACACGCGATCTTCCTTCAGTTGAAATTTTGCCGAGCTTGTTTAATCCGCCGAATGGACTCCTGCTTGAGCCCACACGAATTTATGACCGCACGGGATTGCAACTTCTTTATACCTTTGCTCCTGTGAATACTCCACGCCGTTACATTCCGATCAACGAACAAAACCCTCAGCACATTCCATCCAATTTAATTGAATCCGTGGTTGCAGTGCAAGACCCGCAATTCTGGTCTCATTCAGGATATTCGCTTCAAGATTTTAATAATCCTGATTCGCACTCCACCATTGCGCAGCAGCTTGTCAGTGAGTTTATTCTTTACAGCGAGCCGTCTTCATTTCGACGCGCCATTTGCGAGCGTATTCTTGCGGCGCAGATCACTGCGCAGTTTGGCCGCACGCAGGTAATGGAGTGGTATCTCAACAGCGCGCACTTTGGCAATTATGCCTTTGGTGTGGAAGCCGCCGCCCAACTTTATTTCGGGAAGCCCGTTGAACAACTTACATTGGCCGAGTCAGCGATTCTTGCAGCGACGAGTGAAACGCCTGCGCTCAATCCATTGGATGCGCCACAGAATGCAATCCTGCGCGGACGGGAAGTGATCTATGTTTTGAATGGACTGGGAACTATCAGCGATGAAGATATGGTGATTGCGCTGGCAGAGACTCCAGCGATTCAGCCCGCGCCTCTTACTGCGCCCGAGCTTGCTCCTGCTTTCGTCAACATGGCCCTTTCCCAATTAGACTCGCAAATCCCACGTGACCGAATTGAGCGCGGCGGGTTGAACATCATCACCACATTGGATTATGACTTGCAAAAGCAAGCCGCCTGCATCACTGAAGTCTATGCTGCGCGCATGGCTGGTTTGACTGAGCCAACAGAAGATTGTCAACCTGCAAGATTGCTGCCATCTCTGCCGCCCGCCATCACCCTCGCAGATTCATCTGCAAGCGCATTGATCCTTGACCCGAATAATGGTCAAGTGCTGGCGCTGGTTGGCGAAACTGTTCAAGGGGTGGAAACTCCTCTCGTGACTGCACACAGTTCAGGCTCCAGTTTGGATGCGTTTGTTTATTTGACAGGATTCACACGAGGCTTGAGTCCCGCTTCTTTAACTTGGGATATCCCCGATAGTGGAATTGTCCAAAACTTTGACGGTAGTTTTCACGGACCTATGCGTTTGCGAGTTGCACTTGCGAGTGATTATCAAATTCCCGTGGAAGCGTTGAAAACGCAAATGGGAATTGAGAATGTAATCAGTATTGCATCATCGTTTGGAATAGATTTGAATAAAGATGTGAGCATGTTGCAGCTTGCTGGTGCGTACGGAGTATTTGGAAAACAAGGTATTTATTTTGGTCAAAATATTGGCGATGAGTTTTTGCCATCAACTGTTTTGCGTGTGGAAGGAGCAGACGCTTCGCGTTCGCTATTGTTGGATTGGACTCTGCCTCAGGCCAAACCTGTTGTGACTCCCGCTCTGGCGTATTTGATGACGAATGTATTAAGCGATGAGACCGCACGCTGGCCTTCGCTGGGCAGATCCAACGCGTTGGAGATCGGCAGGCCTGCTGGTGTAAAAGTCGGGCAGACCACAAATGGATTGGATGCGTGGGTCGTGGGTTATACACCTTCGTACGTTGTTGCCGCATGGACAGGTGTGCATGGTCTCGACACAGGTGAAACGGTGTCTCCGCGTTTTCCTGCTGTGTTATGGAATGCGTTGATGCAAACTGTTTCAGGTAATTCTCCCGCAGACGGCTGGTCTGCACCGCCTGGTGTTTCAACGATCACTGTATGTGATCCATCGGGAATGCTGCCTACAAAGGAATGTCCGAATTTGGTGAGTGATGTATTTTTGAACGGCAGTGAACCGATTCAGGCTGATAATTTATTCCGCGAATTTTCTATTAATCGTGAAACAGGTTTGCTTGCTACGGTATTTACTCCGCCCGAGTTGATAGAGACCCGTGTGTATATGCTGGTTCCTGAGAATGCGCGTGAGTGGGCCGTCAGTGCAGGCCTGGCGATTCCGCCGACATCTTATGATGCCATTCAACCGCCGCCTGTAAATCTAACTACCAATATTACTGCGCCTGAATTATTTGCCGAAGTAAATGGTGTTGTGGAAATTACAGGCACGGCCTCTGGTAATGATTTTGAATATTATCGTGTTCAGGTTGGCAAGGGATTGAATCCGCAACAATGGATTCAATTGGGCAGTGACGTGACCACTCCTGTCGAGGGCGGCTTACTGGCTGAATGGGATACCAAAGGGTTAAGTGGTTTGTATGCTGTTCAGTTGCAAGTTGTACGCAACGATAAAAGAGTGGATACAGCAGTGATACAGGTGACGATCAAGTAATTTTTAAAGATTTATGTTGGTTAGCCGATAAATAATTTATTCGTAAAGGAGCCAAAATGAATAGTCAAACAATACTTGAAGGTTTAATGGTTTTTGGAATATTGGGTTTTGTTTTTGTCATCCTAAACGCTGTATTTCTTGGCATCATTTATTTTACCCAGCGCAAGGTCAAGGCAATGGCTGAATGGCCTTCCACAATGGGGTCTGTCCGAAAATCTGCAATTGAATTTCGCTCTTCAGGTGATGGCGGAGCGAATTATCCTGTTGTACATTATTCATATAACGTGGGTGGACAACCGTATGAAGGCTATCGCATCGCGCCAGGTGGAGAGGTGGGCGGTATTGGTGTAGGGAAGGTTATTGCAAGGTATCCTATCGGCGCAGCTGTGACAGTATTCTATAATCCCCAGAATCCATCTGATGCATTTCTGGAGCAGAAAGCGCAAGGACAGATAATCATGTGGATCGTCTTGATCATTATGAATATAAGTTTATGTGTGTTTGCCCCGCTGATGTGGTGGATATCGCACTAATTCAAAAAAATAAAAAGAAAAGGCCGCTGAGATTTAATCTCACGCCTTTTACTTCTCACCTATTACTTTTTACTCATTACTCAAATTATCTTGCAAGCACCTTGGTCATATGGTAATACTCCATATTCACCTTGCGTTTATTGCTGATCACATCAAGAAGAGGAATGAAATCTATGCCTTTGCCTTTAAGCCCGGTCATGACTCCGTGCTGGCCTTCCACCAGTGCTTCCACAGCTTTCACACCCATGCGTGAAGCGAGGATACGGTCATAAGCGGTTGGCGAACCGCCGCGTTGAATATGACCAAGAATGGTCATGCGGGTTTTGAATCCCAGATCGAGGGTATCGATTTTTTCCACCAGGTCCGTGGTGCGTATGGCTGAACCTTCTGCGTTGATAATGATCGCGTGCGTCTTACCGCGTTGGTATGCATCTTCAACGGCAGCGGCTACTTCTTCACCAGTCACCGGTACTTCAGGAATCAAAACCATCTCCGCGCCGCAGACAATGCCTGCCATTACCGCGAGGTAGCCGCTGTTGCGTCCCATGGTTTCGATCACGAATGCACGCTGATGCGATGAAGCAGTGTCACGTAATTTATCCACGGCTTCCATAATGGTGTTCATGGCGGTATCTGTGCCGATGGCAATATTTGTTCCCCAGATGTCATTGTCAATACTGCCGGGGATGCCGATCACTTTAATGCCCTTTTGTGAAAGCGCATGCGCGCCATTCATTGAGCCTTCACCGCCAATTACAACCAAAGCGTCAATACCGGCTTCATTCATTTTACGGATCGCGTCGCGTTGGCCGGCTGGTTCCATAAACCGCTTGCTTCGACTGGTGAGCAATATGGTTCCGCCGCGCTGGAGAATCCCGCCGACTGAGCGGGCATCCATCGGAATAAAGTCACCATTGATCAAACCTTCATATCCATGCTTAATACCAACGACATTAATATTGTTCGTTAATGCTGTGCGCACCACGGCCCGGATGGCCGCGTTCATACCGGGAGCATCGCCGCCGGAAGTAAGTACCCCTACTGTAAATTTATTTTCCATTTTCTGTTTCTTTCTTGATTTGAAAAGTGTCAAAATCACGCGCAACAACCGTATTTGGAAAAATGGATTGTGCTTCAAAGATCACATCCTTTTCCCGGTATCGACGCGAAATATGCGTAAGAATTAGTTTCTTAACCCCTGCTTTTATGGCAAGTTCCGCCCCCATGCGGGCAGTGAGATGGGAAAACTGTCTGGCCATATCCGCTTCTTCATCCAAATAAGTGGATTCGATGACCAAACCATCCGCATCTTTACATAGCTTGAGCAGGTTATCTATTCTACCGGCATCTCCCACAACGACGAGTTTACTGCCTTTTTCCAGCGGACCCAGCACATCGTCTGGAGTGATGCGTGTGCCATTCGGCAGGGTAATGTCTCTGCCGGTCACCAGTTCCTTGCGTTCGGGTCCAAATGGAACGCCGAGTTCATCCGCTTTTTGTGAAAGAAAGGATCTGCGGGCTTTTTCTTCAAAAACATACCCCAAACAATCCGGGCCGCGATGAGTCACCGGGAAAGCAGTTACAGTGAAATCATCCTCATCAAAAATAATGCCGGGTTTGATCTCGGTTAATTTCAAAGGCATGGGCGGTTTATTACCCCGCAAGACTACATCATATACAAGGGTTTGCACGCGGTCAAGTGTGCTGCGCCCGCCAAAAATTTCAAGTTCGTCAATGGCTTCCCACCTTAGAAATGTGGAAAGTAAACCACCCAGCCCGAGGATATGATCCAGATGCCCGTGGGTTAATAGAATACGAGTCAGGCGTTTGAAGCCAATGCCAGATTGCAGGATCTGTCTTTGTGTGCCTTCGCCGCAATCAATGAGAAATCGATATTCGTTATGAGAAACGATCTGCCCTGAAAGCCCGCGCTTTGCAGAAGGCGCGGAAGCGGATGTGCCAAGAAAAAGTATTTCGAACAATGTTGAGTCCTTACGATCATTAACAATTAACCACGGAGGGTTCAGAGAAGCTCTTTTAATTTGTCTCTGTTTTCTCCCCTGGCATCGCCGGCCGGGCAGATGCATGGACTCCGTGGCAAGTTTTCAAGAAGATATGAAGATGGAACATATTGTACCTTAAAGAAAACAGACCATTTGTGCTATAATATTTTAAAGCATATCTTTTGTAAATTTATAATGATATGCACAGAAAACAAGTTAATACTTTGCAATTCCATTCACCCTTTCGAATTCATGCCTCTTCTCAAACCATCCACTCCCCCCAATAAAAATATAAAGCCGGTTGGCAAAATCCTGTCTCCTAAAAAAGTGGGAGCAATACGAGGCAAGCCGGGTATTAAAGGCAAGACGAATCAACTACCGCCGCCTCCGCGCGAACCAGCCTGGTGGGATAAACTTTCCCCAGAGCGCAAACTGGATGTGGTTGGGATTGTGCTCGCATTTTTTGGCATTATCATTCTTTTGGGCCTTATCTCTGCCAATCGTTCCGCGCTGATCGGCGGGGCAATTTTTTTCCTCTCTCAAATTTTTGGCTGGGGAGTGTATGTTTTGCCTCTCGGTTTATTATTCTTTGGCCTATGGCTGGTCTTCCGAAAGATCGAACGCATTCCGCCTTTGTCAATTGAGCGTGTGGTTGGCAGTATTATCCTCTTCCTTTTACTTCTCACAATTTTACATACATTTGTAGCCACAGCTAATACTGCCGAAGAAATAGCTTTGACAGGTGTTGGAGGCGGCGCGCTTGGCGGACTTTTCCAGCGTTTACTTTTGTCATCTCTTGGCGGTGTCGGAGCGTTTATCGCAATGCTGGCCTGGTTGATTATCGGCATTGCTGTTACGTTGGATAAACCCGTACAGGAATTATTCTTCTGGCTCAGGCCAGTGATCGCCAAAATACGGATATGGTTGAATAAACCCATCACGCCTCACGCTGACCTCAATCCTGTTTCCGTTTCGACAGAAGAATTCACACCGATAGATCCCTCTGCTGTGCCCGTTGTTACTTCCGTTGAAGAAGGCATCCAACCTACCCGTACCATCAGCGGCCCCGCTGTCATTCAATGGAAGCTGCCAAACGTCAGCGATATTCTTGACTCAGGGAATGCTCCTGCGATCAACGAAGAATTCATTCAGCAGCGCGCACGATTAATTGAAGAGACGCTCGCATCCTTTGGCGCACCTGCCCAGGTAGTTGCGATCAGCCGCGGGCCATCGATCACGCAGTTCGGAGTGGAGCCGCTATTTCTTGAGACCCGAGGCGGAGTCCGCACAAAAGTCCGCGTGAGCAAGATTGCATCCTTATCTGATGATCTCGCGCTCGCTCTAGCCGCGCCGCGCATCCGTATCCAAGCGCCGGTGCCGGGTCACAGCTATGTGGGTATTGAAGTACCCAATGAAGAAATGGCCATGGTGGCCTTGCGCGATATTTTGGAAAGTGAAACTTACACACGCAATACCAAGCCTTTGAATTTCGGTTTGGGTCGTGACGTGGCGGGCCTGCCTATTATTGCCAGTATTGAAAGCATGCCGCACATGCTCATCGCAGGGACTACAGGTTCTGGTAAGTCTGTATGCGTGAATTCCATCCTGACTTGTTTATTGCTTTTCAACACGCCCGATGACCTGCGCCTTGTTTTGGTGGACCCCAAGCGCGTGGAATTGACCGGGTATAACGGCATTCCACATTTGCTCGGCCCAGTCGTTGTGGAAATGGATCGTGTGATCGGCGCCCTGCAATGGATGACGCGTGAAATGGACAAGCGTTATCACATGTTCGCGCAGGCGGGTTCGCGTAATATCACTGATTACAACGCAAAGATGAAGTTGCAGGGACAAAAGAAACTGCCGTATCTTGTTGTGATCATTGATGAATTAGCCGACCTGATGATGATCGCGCCTGATGAAACTGAAAAGACCATTACGCGCCTCGCGCAATTATCGCGCGCAACCGGGATTCACTTAATTCTCGCCACCCAGCGCCCATCAGTGGATGTAGTAACAGGCCTTATCAAAGCGAACTTCCCAGCGCGCATTGCCTTTGCGGTTGCCTCCAATACAGACAGCCGTGTAATTCTCGATCAGCCCGGTGCAGAAAGATTACTCGGCCGCGGTGACATGCTCTATCAGGCGCCAGATGCCCCGGCCGCCGCACGCTTGCAAGGCGTATTCGTTTCAGATCATGAAATTCAAAACCTGGTTGAATACTGGCGTACTCAAGCTGGCGGCGGAAGTACGTATGCAATCGCCGGCACCCCGGCTGACTCTATCCCAACGAATGTGCCGCTTAAGCAAACCCAATTATGGGACGAAGGTAAAAAATCGGACAATGACCCGCTTTATGATGAGGCTGTGGACATCATCCGTAAAGAAGGCCGCGCATCCGTTTCCATGCTGCAAAGAAGGCTGCGCATTGGGTATACACGTGCTTCCCGCATTGTGGATATGATGGAAGATAAAAAGATCGTTGGCCCGCCGGAAGGCGGCACACAACTGCGGCCTGTGCTGGATTACGGTCCCACGGTGCCGCCGAAAGATGATGGAATATAGAATGATAAAAAGCATATGAAGATCAGTTTCATATGCTTTTTATTTTATAGGGACGGGCATAGTATAATCTCGACATTCATCCCATCGGAGGAAAAATGACTGAAAAGAAAATCCGTGTATTGGTTGCCAAACCCGGCCTGGACGGACATGACCGCGGCGCTAAAGTTGTCGCGCGTGCTTTGCGCGATGCCGGCATGGAAGTGATCTATACCGGCTTGCGTCAAACTCCTGAGATGATCGCAGAGGCTGCGCTGCAGGAAGATGTGGATATGGTTGGGCTTTCCATTCTATCCGGCGCTCACATGGCACTAACTCCGCGTGTGATGGACTTGCTTAAATCCAATGGGCAAGCTCATGTAAAAGTATTTATCGGCGGTATTATTCCTGACGAAGACATGCAGCGTTTGAAAGAAATGGGCGTGGCTGGCGTTTTCGGCCCCGGTGCCTCCACTGAAGACATAGTCCGTGATGTCCGGCAGGCATTCGCCGGTTAGTTTGAAATAAAAACACAGAGTATGAAATACTCTGTGTTTTGTTGTTAATCAGAAATTTTTATTTTATTTCCATCTTTGGGTAAAGTTTATTTCATGACTTATTCACAATCAGTACTTAACGGTGATCGACTCGCTCTGGCGCGCTTACTTACGCAAGTGGAAAATGATTCACCTGAAGGCCGCGACGCGATGATCGAGTTGTTCCCGCATACCGGCAAGGCACATTTGATTGGCGTGACAGGTTCTCCGGGCACCGGTAAATCTTCTCTGGTAAATCAACTGGCGCTGCATTACCGAAGGGTTGATAAAAAACGCATCGCAATTATTGCGGTGGACCCATCCAGCCCATTTACTGGCGGAGCGGTGCTTGGTGACCGGGTGCGGATGCGCGATCTTTCCGGTGACCCAGGTGTTTTCATCCGCTCGATGGCAACGCGTGGTTCATTAGGCGGCCTGGCACAAGCTACAGCGAATATGTCGCAGGTTTTCGATGCCGCAGGGTTTGATGTGATCATCATTGAAACAGTTGGTGCTGGCCAAAGCGAAGTGGATATTGCCCGCCTTGCACACACCACCCTGGTTGTGGAAGCGCCTGGCTTGGGTGATGATATTCAAGCCATCAAAGCTGGTATTCTTGAGATCGCGGATATTTTAGTAGTAAATAAAGCTGACCGCCCCGGTGTGGAGAATACCGAAAAGGCATTAAAGTCCATGCTGGATTTAGCTCATCCAACGGAGCGGATTTTTCAGCATCACGGTTCATCCATGCGGACGCCCTTCGATCAAACTCAGGGCAAGCTTGCTCCTAAACAAGATTCATCATCTGCGCTGTTATGGATTCCCCCCATCCAGCGGACGGTTTCCATTGAAGGCAAGGGAATTGTGGAATTGGCTGATGCGATCGCGAAGCATTTGGCACACTTAACTCAAAGCGGCGATTGGGTCATTCGGGAACGTGCCAGGCTTGAGGTCGAGTTGGATGCGCTGATCCGCGAGACGCTGGTCAGCCGTTTCCGTGAAGATGTCCCGCAAAAAGATTATGAAGCTGTGCTTGAGAGAGTCATCAATAGGAATCTTTCGCCGTGGGAAGCGGTGAAGGTTTTGATTCAAAAATAATTGAAGGAAAATAAAATGCATCATGTGAATCACGATTTGAAAGTGTATGGCGGAATAAAACTTTTTGCCGGGACAGGCTCTCCTGATCTGGGACAAAAGATTGCAGATTATCTTGGCCAGCCTGTCAGCGGCCGTGAAGTAATTGAATTTCCGAATGAGAATCTTTTTGTGAAACTCGGTGGAAGTGCACGCGGGCAGGATGTGTATGTGATTCAAACCACATCATCGCCGGTGCATCGCAATTTGATGGAGCTGCTTATTATGATTCAAACGCTGCGTTTGGATTCTGCAGCGCGAATTACCGCGGTTGTGCCGTACTTGTGTTATGGCCGCTCCGATAAAAAAGATCAGCCGCGTGTGCCGATTACTGCGCGTCTCGTTGCTGATATGCTTGAGGTTGCCGGCGCAGACCGTTATATGACTCTTGACCCACATGCGGGCCAGGTGCAGGGATTTTTCTCCATTCCCGGTGATGTGTTGACCGCTTCCCATTTACTAGTGGAACATATTAATAAAAATATGCGCTCTGAAATGCAAGACCCCGTGGTGGTTTCAGTGGACCTTGGCTTTGCCAAAAAAGGCCGCAACTATGCCGCAGATATGGACATGCCGATTGCGTTCATTGAGAAGCGTCGCCATGGAAACGAAGGGAAGGCTGAAGCGCTCACACTGATTGGCGATGTAAACGATCGCGATGTGATCATTGTGGATGATGAAGTAGATACGGGCGGCTCCATTGCGCAGGCAGTGAATGTGGTTAAACAAAATGGCGCGCGCAATATTTATCTTGCGTTCGTGCATGCCATCCTCTCGCACAATGGAGCAGAAAGGCTGGCTTCCCTGCCGATCAAGCACATTATCACTACAGATTCTGCGCCTCTTGCTCCCGAAAAAATGAAATTCCTGGAAGACCGCATTACCATCCTTTCTGTCGCGCCATTACTGGGTGAGGTGATCAAACGTGCGCATGAAGGACGGTCAGTTGGGGAAATGTTTAACGAGTAATACCACGCACGATAAACATCTGACACCTGATAGCCTCTTATGCCTGAACTCCCTGAAGTAGATACAATTGCCCGTGCAATTAAGCCCGATATAGTTGGCAAAGTTATTACATCTGCTGATTTGCGTTGGGCGCGTACGCTTGCCACCCCTTCGCCTGCGCAATTCAAAAAACAGATTGTAGGGCAGGAGATTTTGGATGTTTCGCGCCGCGCAAAGTATATAGTCATCCGCCTGAAAACTTACAGTTTCCTTGTACATTTGCGGATGAGCGGCGATTTGGTAATAAGAGCAGGTAGAATTAAGCCTGAAAAACACGACCGTCTGGTGCTTTTTCTGCTTGCCCCAAATGGTGATGAGTCCAGCCTGGCTTTTAACGACACCCGCAAGTTTGGGCGCATCTGGCTAACCAGCGAACCTGAAAAATTCCTGGGTAAACTTGGCCCGGAACCGCTTGAGAAAGAATTTACAGCAAAATGGTTGTTTGAGAATTTGCACGCCCGTAAACGTCAGCTGAAGCCATTGCTGCTTGACCAAACCTTTCTTGCCGGCCTCGGCAATATTTATACTGATGAATGTTTGCATATTGCAAAATTGCATCCGCTCGCATTATCAAGTACTGTTACAAAAAAACAGGCTGAAGTTTTGCATAATGCAATTCGTATTGTTCTAAAGGAAGGAATTCGCCGCAACGGCGCCAGCATTGATTGGGTATATCGTGGCGGCGAGTTCCAAAACTATTTTCAAGTGTACGGCCGCGAAGGCAACCCATGCCCGGTTTGCGGTACAAAGATTCAAAAGTTTACAGTAGGTCAACGTGGCACACATGTTTGCCCGAAGTGCCAGAAATTGAGGTGAGTTATGACAATACTATACATTTTAGGCTCTGTCTTTGTAGGATGGGTTATCGGCTTTCTTGATTCCAACCTGCGCACAGCCAAAAAAATTAAGGAAGCTGAAACAAATGCGGAAATCAAGATCAGAGAAGCGGAAAGAAAAATCTCGTCTGGTTCTTCATCTTCCCCAGTTGCGCAGGATAATCCCGGATTATTACGTCTCAAAAATGAGAACGGGCGATACATTGTTGAAATAGATGGCACGCCGGTTGATAGAGCGCTGGCCCCAGAAAAGAAAAAGCGTTTGATCGAGTTGATCACGATCTTTCGTCCCTGGCTGGATGGCGGGCAGGCTTCACAGGTTGTTTCCCAGCCTGTAACACCGCCAGTTCAGACTCAGCCCATAGCTGCTCCTGTTCAAGAAATAATATCGCGCCCCTTGCAACCTGTCTCACTAACAGCCAAGAAACCTGAGCCAGAAAAAAATATCGCCTCACTTAGTATTGTTCAACAAATTGACACTGTTTTGCAGGCACGTTTGGTGGACACACCGCTTGCAAACCAGGGGATCCGTTTGCAGGAATCACCCCATGGTGAAGTAGAAGTGTATGTAGGTTTGCAGAAATATCATGCCGTGGATGATGTCCCAGACACATTCGTGAAATCCGAGATCCGTGGTGCCATCGCAGATTGGGAAGAAAAATATACTCCTGGTCTAAAATAGATACAGGACTTTCGCTCAACCTCGCCTGGTCCATGTCTCCCTGAGAGGTAGCGAAGGGTCTCTACCCCTGAAATCAGAGATTCTCACTGCACTGGCGTGCAGCGCAAGTGTAGCTCCGCTCAGAATGAAAAGCAAAAGTCCTAAGATAAAAAATCCACAGCCAAGGCTGTGGATTTTTTATCTACTCCCGTTTATAGCGCGCTGTCAAAATGGGACAGGATGAGCTTTCTGCAATTTCAGCAGTAACATTTGGAGCATACATTTGCCTCAATGAATTAACACTGTAGGGTGAACCCATGCACAGCAGATCGTAATTCCCGTCTTTTATCTCATTTAGTATCTCTTCAACTGCATTGCCCTGACGCGTCTTTACGTTTGCGGTTAAATCTTCATTTTTCGCAATTTCCAATGCCTGACGCAGACTTCGCCCAACAGGGGTATCTGTTTCAGTGAGATGCTGCCAATTTTTGCTGACCGTGCGTGCGGTGGGATAGTCCAGGTCAAAAGGCGGAATGATATGCAGCAGGGTGATCTCGGCCCTGCTTTTCCTTGCCACCTGTATGGCGATATGCTCGGCCGTCACTTCATAGCCAAGTCCGCCAATGCAGATCAGAAGTTTTTTTAACGGCAATTTTGATTCTGGAACATATAGAATCGGCTGTTCGATCTCTTCCATTAGATGACGAATCGATCGCCCGGATATTAAACGGCGGATCTGCGGGCGCCCCAGCGGCCCAAGCACAGTGATGAAATCCCCCGCTTTCGCTCTGCGTGGAATGATTTCTTCTGCGTTTCCATTTTGGACCTCAAGACTGTAATCCAATCCGTTTTGCTGGAACAACTCGACAGCTTTTGCAAAGACATCTTCCAAAGGGTGGTGGTCATCGATCGCAGCAGGATTCAGGTTCTCGGTCACACCAAGAAGCGTGATCTTTGATTCAAGAGTAGCTGCGAGCCAGGTGCCATACTCAATTGCAGGCCAGGTTCCCTTAAATCCATTGGTTGTAATTAATAGTTCAGGTTTCATATTTTATCTACCGAAAGAGGAATAATCCAACAACGCCCGCGCTGATCAAAACATATTGCGGTGGGATTTTAAAAACGACAAGTGCAGTGAAACTTGCGGCTGCGATTAAAACTGTGCGCCACTTAATGGATTTCTGACTGCCCGCTCGGAACAATTGCCATGATACAAGTGCCAACAGCACGCCAACTGCGGGACTCATGCCTTTGATGAAGTGCTTCATCCAATCCTGTCCTTGAAAGCGCACAAGGATGGATGCCACAGTCAACATAATGACTGTAGGTGGAATGATTGCACCCAGCAGCGCGGCGATCAGGCCTGGTATTCCACCAGATGCATAACCAATGAACATCGCCAGCTTTAGCGCTTCACTGCCGGGGACAAGATTGGAAAACCCCACGGCTTCAACGAATTGAGTCTCGGTCAGGATCTTGCCAACGGTTTCTTTATATAACAAGCCAACCGATGTGGGGCCGGCAGTGGTGAGCAGGTTGACTTTTAGAAAGATCCAAAACAAACGCATGTCAACTTTGAATTTGGACCGTGCTTTAACTTCGGCCGTTTCTTTATCGGGGAGGGATGGATGATTCATTTGAATAGAAATGTTCCGATAAGTCCGCAGGCGAGTAATACAAGCGGGGCAGGTACTTCAAATAAAAACGCAATCAACCCTGCGCCCCCAAGCGCGAGGGCTTGCCAGCCGATATCATTATCTCCGCTGCCCCTGAATATTTTCCATGCAACGGTCAGGATGAGAATGGCTACTGCGGGAGTTAATCCTTCCACAAAGCGACTGATCCAGGCTTCACGTTTTATTCGGTGAAGAACTGTAACTACGCCGAGCATGATGACTGTAGGCGGAAGGATGGCTGCAAATAAAGACACGAGTCCGCCGGGGATGCCGGCCACGGTGTAGCCAACGAACATCGCCAGTTGCAATGCGTCACTGCCGGGCAGCAGGGTAGCCAACCCAACAGCCTGCACGAATTGATCCTCAGTTAGAAAATGCCCTACGGCTTCGTTATAAAGGAGCCCTGTAGATGCCGAGCCCGAAGTGCTCAGCAAGTTGACTTTGATGAAGGTCCAGAAAAGTAGAGTGAGGATATTCACGTTATTAAGTCTATCATGTTACGCTTGAGCGTGTTCTAATTTTAATAACCATTCCTTTGTAAGTAAGCCATCGCCGCCGCCGTAACCGTGAAGTTTTCCATCGGCCCCGATCACACGGTGACAGGGAATCACAAGCGGCATTGGGTTGGTTGCGTTGGCGCTGCCTACTGCGCGGTAGGCATTCGGATGCCCGATCTGCATGGCGATATCAGCATAAGTTCGTGTTTGACCATAAGGAATTTTGAAAACAGCTTTTAGCGCTTTCAATTGAAATGGCTTGAAAATGGACCAGTCAATTGCAAACGTGAAGCTGCGGCGTTTTCCGTTTAGGTACTCGCTTATTTCTTTTGCATAGGGTTGGATGATCTTTTGGTTTGATTCTATCGGCCGATTCAAGCGGAATAGATATCGATCCAGCTCGGGCTGAGAATGTGCCCATTCAACGGCGAGCAGGCCCAGGTCTGAGGCAACGAGGCGTAAATCTCCGAGGGAAGTGTTATTTAATTCACCAAGATAAATTTTTTGAGAAGGAATATTCATTTTATCGGCCTCTGCAAGAAAAAAATGCCAAAATCGTTTGCAATAATGTTAGTTGTCGGACAATCGTAGGGTAGTCGTAGGTTTAGCGTCAAGTACTATTTGGATGAACATGATAAATTTAGCTTTGTAAGGTGATTTCTCTTCTCCTCCTTTCAAAGAGAACCGCGGTCGGCGTCCGCGGTTCTCGGCGTTTAATACACAAAACACCAGGAACAATGGCAGTATAATCTCGTCATCAAACTCTTGCGAGGGTAACATGCCTGTACAAATTACAATTATTGGCCTGGGTCAAATTGGTTCATCCATGGGGTTATCACTTGCGGCACATAAAGATGCCATTCTGCGTGTAGGACATGATAAAAAAATAGATATAGAGCGCGAAGCTTTAAAAAAGGGAGCCTTCGATAAAGTGGAGCATCACCTGCCAACCGCTGTGAAAGATGCGCGATTGGTGATTTTGGCAATTCCCTTTAGTCAGGTGCGCGAGACTTTTGAATTCATTGCACCTGATCTTAAACCAGGCACAGTCGTTTTAGATACTTCTCCTATAAAATCAAATGTAGCAAAATCAGCGAAAGAATTACTGCCTGAGGGATGTTCCTACGTGGGACTTGTCCCTGCGCTCAGCCCTGAATCTTTACACAACCTGCAATTCGGTCTGGACGCGGCCAAGCCTGATCTGTTTACGAACAGCCTTTTTCTTGTGGATACCCCTCCCGGAACCTCTGAAGAGGCCATGGTTTTGGCGATGGACTTTGTCCGTTTGTTGGGTGCAGAGCCTTTACTGACAGACATCATTGAATCAGATGGCTTGATGGCTACCACGCATCTTCTCCCTCAACTTGTAGCAGCTGCTTTATTAAACGCAACCGTTGACCAACCCGGCTGGCAGGAGGCTCGTAAAGTGGCCGGGCGCGCCTATGCAGCAGTGACCGCCGGGCTTGCCTATCAAGATGAAATCGACTCCTTGCGATTATCTGTTTTACATAACCGTGAAAACGTTGTCCGTTCGTTGGATGCTGCCATTGCCACTTTGCGCGGACTTCGTGATGATATCGATAAAGGCGATGACGATGGTGTTGCAGCACGTCTTGAATCTGCACTGGCTGGACGTCAACGCTGGTTGAGTGAACGTGTTGCAGGTGACTGGAAAAATGAGATGCGCAGTGAAGCGCTTGATATGCCGTCATTTTCTGAAAGATTATTTGGCGGAATGTTCGTAAAGAAAAATAACAAGAAATGAGTTGTTATTGTTACATCCTTGAGTGTTCAGATGGAACCTATTACACCGGCTGGACAACTGACCCGGAGAGACGTGTCAAGCAGCACAATAAAGGTGTTGGCGCAAAATATACAAGTATGCGCCGTCCTGTAAAGTTGGTGTATTTGGAGTCACTGTCAAACCGAACTGATGCAATGAGACGTGAAATTGCCATCAAGAAAATGAAGAGGATTCAAAAGAGTAAGTTGGTTGAAGGATATGGGGAAGTAAATAAATAGCAATAACAGTTAATCTATTTTTTCCCTCCCTCACATTATTATTCATCGGCCGGTATATTTATGATGTTTGCCGTGATCGCGTGATGCCTTCAATGATATGTATTGCATTTTCAAGCCCATGCTCTTCACGAATCTTTTTTCCCAACTCGCTTGCTTTTTGCCGTATAAGAGAATTATTGATACCAAGGTCAATGGCTTCCCGTAAACGCTCAACGCTTAAATTCTTATATCTGATTGGTTTCGGGCCGACACCCAAGGCTGCGATGCGTTCCCCCCAATAAAATTGATCAAAGACAAACGACACAACGCAGGATGGAATTCCGGAGCGAAGCCCAAAGGCGGTTGTACCCGAACCTCCATGATGAATCAGCATGGACATACGCGGGAATAGCCAACTATAAGGAGCATAGTCTATTTTGAAAATGGTATCGGGCAAGGCTTGATTGCCAATACCGCCCCAGCCCATGTGCAGTATTCCGCGTTGACCGCTTTGCTTGAGAGCTTCAAGGATGATACTCGTTGTTTTCTGTGGGTCTTTTACAGGCATGCTTCCAAAACCAATAAATACAGGCGGACTCCCCGCTTCAATAAATGCCTGTAAATCAGCAGGTGGCCGCCATTGTTGGTCTTCTGGAAACCAATAACCGGTCATGTGAATGTGTTCGCCCCAATCTGCGGGACGTTGTACTACATGCGGACTGAATCCATTCAGGATTGGAATAGATCGCGTTCCCAGTTGATTAAAATACCCCGCGGTTGGCAAGGGAGGCAGTGAAAGGGTTTGTTTTCGCCAGTGATTAATCACGCTGCGAAACATTTGCCATGCCATTTGTTCGCCCAGATAATAGGTTGCTTTGTTGTAGCCCGGTAATGGAAGTTTGGGAAAACCCATGACCGGGAATGCCTGTGTGCGTGCCAGCGGAATCACTGAGGCCAGCATCATTGGGATATTATATTTTTCCGCGAGGTCAAACCCATACAGCCCGGCTGGTAATTGATTGATGATCAGGTTGGTCTCGCCAAGATAGGGCACGGAAAGATCACGAGCATAGCCTTCTGCTAAAGAGCCAAATGAACGTATCAGGGAGAGGATGTTTGTCCCGGCGTTGGCAACTAATTCCTGCGCATCTCCACGAATGGGGTGGAAGTCCAGTTCGTTTTCAGCAACAAGCGCAGAAAAGTTTTCAAAGGTAATAAACCGAACCTGGTGTCCGGCAGCTTTTAATCCTTTACCCAAAGTGGCGTAAGGTTGAATGTCACCGCGTGAACCTAATGCAAGAATTGTGATGTGCATAATAAATGTAATAGTGAAATTCTCAAGGTTTTCTATCAGCAATTAACAAAGGCTTTTGCAAGTGGTGGTTTCGAGAGACAACGCATTGCCTTGTGTAGTATAAGTCCATTTTGGCACCCAGCCGTTTTTTTATATGATTTTACGCATAAAAACTTGACCGATATAAAAAGCGATATAAAAGATAAAATTGCTTGAATTCACCTTCTCATTACGCTATACTTCTTTTTACAGTCATCTCAAAGATGTCATGCTGAGCGAGAGCGAAGGATCTCAGCTTCCGAATGTAGGAGACTCTTCGGTTGCAAAGAACGCTCCCTCAGAGCGACATCGTGTTCTTGAAATAATATATGGAGACGATATGAATCAAGGAACATCATTCGGTAGTTTCGTCAGACAGCGCCGCCGTGAAATGGATCTAACGCAGGAGGAATTAGCGCGGCGCGTGGGTTGCGCCGCCATCACCCTGCGAAAGATCGAAGCCGATGACTTGCGTCCCTCGGTTCAAATTGCAGAACGCCTTGCCATGGCGCTTGCCATTCCGCTGGATGATCGCGCAGAATTTGTGCGCCGCGCTCGTGCAGTTCACCCTGAAGCCTCTGATATCCCAACGATAACACCTTCGCCTTCATTAGATGAAATCGGGCGCGAAGACCTCACAGGCCGCGCCATTCGCGGATATGCATTGGCCGAACGGATCGGCATGGGTGGAATGGGATCAGTCTATCGTGCGGTTCAGCCCAACGTTGAACGTGAAGTCGCTGTTAAGATCATTCTGCCTGCCTTTGCAAATCACCCTGATTTTATTCGCCGCTTTGAAGCTGAAGCGCAGCTTGTAGCGCGGCTCGAACATCCGCATATCGTTCCGCTGTATGATTACTGGCGCGAACCGGGTGTGGCATATCTGGTAATGCGTTTATTGCGCGGGGGAAATATACAAAGCCTGCTTGGTCAGGGTCCGCTTTCCATGGATGTGACGACTCATCTGCTTGAACAAATTTGTTCAGCATTGAATGCCGCGCACCGCATCGGGGTCATCCATCGCGACCTCAAACCCGCCAACGTTTTATTGGATGAAGATAACAACGCCTATCTCGCCGATTTTGGCATCGCCAAAAATATCAGCAATCCAGATCTGGAACACCAAACTCAAATCGACGAAATGATCGGTACGCCGCATTACATGTCGCCGGAACAGATCCGCTCGCTTTCCATCAAACCACAAACGGATATTTATTGTCTGGGTATCATGCTCTATGAAATGCTGACCGGCGCTTTGCCTTTCGCGGGACCCACGCCATTTGACTATATACAACAGCATATCAATATGCCCATGCCGTCGTTGTCGGCACACCTTACAGGCCTGCCCGCTTTGTTGGATAAGGTCATCGAGCGCGCGACTGCGAAAAACCCCGAAGATCGTTATCAAGATGTGCTGTCTCTCTACAATGATTTTCGTCAGGCAGCCAGCGGCATGTTAGTCTCCATACCCACGACAATTTATGTTGAAGAAGAAACTGACCTTGAGATCATCAACCCATTCAAAGGATTGCGCGCATTCAGCGAAGCCGACTCTGAAAACTTCTTTGGGCGCGAAACGCTGGTGCAACAATTGCTGGCGCGGCTCGGCGAAGGCGGTGACCTGAGTCGCTTTTTAGCTGTGATCGGCCCAAGTGGCAGTGGCAAGTCCTCGGTAGTCCGAGCGGGTTTAATTCCCGCTTTGCGGCGCGGCGGTTTGCCCGGCTCTGAAAATTGGTTCATCGTCGATATGCTGCCGGGGGCGCATCCATTTGAAGAACTTGAAGCCTCGTTACTGCGCGTGGCGGTCAATCCGCCGGAGCATTTGTTATCTCAAATGAAGGATGGCAGTCGCGGATTGCTGCGCGCGGTGCATCGCATCCTGCCTGCGGATGAGTCGGTGGAACTCGTTTTGGTGATCGATCAATTCGAAGAAGTGTTTACATTGATCGAAGATGAATCAGAACGCGCGTTGCTGTTGGAAAATCTTGCAACAGCCGTGTTGGATGAGCGCAGCCGCTTGCGTGTGGTGATCACGTTGCGCGCCGATTTCACTGACAAGCCTTTACGTTACGTGGATTTTGGCGAGTTGATGAATCGCCGCTTTGAATTTGTTTTGCCATTGACGCCTGATGAATTAGAGCGAGCGATTCTAAATCCCGCGCAGCGCATCGGACTTAAGCTGGAAAAGGGTCTGGTCTCGACGATCATTCGTGAAGTTGGGAGTCAACCCGGCGCGCTGCCGTTACTGCAATACGCGCTCGCAGAACTTTTTGACAAACGTGATGGTCGCACACTTACGGTCAAAGCCTATCAGGAGATCGGCGGCGTGCTCGGCGCGTTGGGACGCAGCGCGGAAATAATTTATTCTAATTTAGATGAAGCCACTCAATCTGCCGCGCGTCAGTTATTTTTGCGGTTGGTTACATTGGGAGAGGGAACCGAAGATACTCGTCGCAGAGTCCTTCGTGATGAATTGGAGAGTCTGATCACGGTCCGTGGCGTTGCCCTGACTAGCGAAGCTGTGTCGAAGGGTCAATGGTCAGCGGTCATTGATTTATTTGGCAAAGCACGTTTGTTATCTTTTGACCACGATCCGATCACTCGTAGCCCCACAATTGAAGTGGCGCACGAAGCACTTTTACGTGAGTGGACACGCCTGCGTGAGTGGCTCAATGAGAGCCGCGCCGATGTGCGTATGCAAAGGCAACTTGCAGTTGCAGCCAATGACTGGCAAAATGGGAAACAGGATTCAAGTTTCCTTTTATCCGGTGCGCGCCTGGAGCAATTCGATGGCTGGTCCGCAAACACAACAATTGCATTAACTCAAGACGAACACAATTTCCTTGATGCATCCATTGCTGAAAGACAAAAAGTAACCGAGAAGGAAAAACGTGCCACAATGCGTTTGCGCACACTCAACCGCGTCATTACGGCTGTAGGTGTGATGACGCTTATTCTGGCAATTGTCGCAGGCGTCTTTGCAAAACGTAATAGTACACTCGCTGTTCAAAACGAATTCATTGCCAGCACAGCACAAGCCGCAGAAGTTGTTGCAGTACAGGAACGCAATATAGCACAGCAGCAATCTTTGATCGCCTCTGTGCGTGAATTATCGAGTGAAGCCAATTTAAATCTAGATATTGACCCTGAGCTTAGTATCCTAATTGCGTTGCAAGCTGTAAATCAAACTTATGCGATAGATCAGAAAGTTCGCCCGGAGGCCGAAGATGCGCTGCGCCAAGCAGTCCAGGCCTCGCGCGTTCAATTAACTTTGCGTGGTCATACCGATGTCGTTTGGAGTGCGGTTTTCAGCCTGGATGGTAAACGTATCGCAACAGGCAGTCGTGATGGAACGGCGAAAATATGGGATGCAGCCACTGGCAAGGAAATACTTACTTTACAAGCATCTACTGGTGGCGTTGACAGTGTCGCTTTTAGTCCAAATGGGAAATTATTGGCAACCGGAGGCGAAGACAAAACTGCTCGTATCTGGGATGTCGCAACCGGTAAGGAACTTCTAAACTTGAAGGGTCACCTGGATTGGATTTCACATGTTGCCTTTAGTCCAGACGGAAGTCAGTTGGCAACTTCCAGCGCTGATGGTACTGCGAAAGTCTGGGATCTATCCACAGGTAAGGAATTGTTCTCTTTGCGTGAAGAGAGCGATGGGTTTGAGGTCATTTGGGTAGTCTTCAGTCCAGATGCAGCGCAGATAGCCACTGCTGGTTCAGAAGCTTCTCAAAGGGGCTGGGCAAGTATATGGGATGCGAAAACAGGTCAAAAAATTATGACCTTGCCTGGTCAGGGTCCAGTTGTAGCCAGTGTAGCATTTAGCCCGGATGGTACACGTATTGTCACATCTGATCATGATCGAACAGCAAAAATATGGGATGCTAACACGGGCATAAAATTGTTTACCCTTTATGGGCACACAGATGTTGTCGAACATGCGGATTTCAGCCCGGATGGCACACGCATTGTAACAGTCAGTGATGATCGAAAAATAAAAGTCTGGGATGCCGCCACAGGTCAGGAGCTCCTTACTCTGGCTGGGCACAGCGATGCAATCTCGTCGATTTCTTTTAGTCCAGACAGCCAGCACATTGTTACAGCCAGCTACGACAATACAGCTAAAGTCTGGAGCATTTCTCCCACCCAGGAGCTTCTAACTTTGGTAAACGGACCAAGGATACTATACCCAGCAGGAGCAAAACTGGTTTACAGTCCGGATGGTACACGGTTGGCAGTATCTAATTCTGACCTCACACCGAAAGTTTGGGACGTAATGACCGGCAAATTGTTGTTCGAACTTGTCGGGCATACCGACATTGTGACAAATATTGTATATAACGCGGATGGAACACGAATTGCAACAGCCAGTAATGATAGGACTGCAAAGATCTGGGATGCGGCATCCGGTAAAGAACTGATGTCATTCATAGGTCATAAAGATAATGTTTTTGGAATTGATTTTAGCCCCGATGGCTCCCGACTGGCTACAGGTAGTTGGGATAAGACTGCCATCGTATGGGATGCGAATACAGGTAAAGCTCTCTTTCAGCTTATTGGGCATAAGGGTCCGATAGCAAGTATTGACTATAGTGCGGACGGTTCTCTCCTAGTTACCGGTAGTTTCGATGGAACCGCCATTGTCTGGGACGCAGTTACGGGTAAGGAACTGTTCCCATTGATTGGGCATAGTGATGTTGTTCGGCGAGCCGCCTTCAGCCCGGATAGTACTCGCATCGTCACAGCAAGTTTTGATGGCACCGCCAAAGTATGGGATGCTGCTTCGGGGAAGGAACTGCTTACTTTGTCCGGTCATACCAGCAGCTTGTTTGATGCGGCATTTAATCCAAATGGCAAACGCATCGCCACTGTCAGCGGGGATAGAACAGCGAAAATATGGGATGCGGTTACAGGTCAGGAATTGTGGACATTCCACGCGCCAGATGGGCTCACGGGTGTAGCCTTTAGTCCAGATGGCTCACAATTGGCGGTTGGCAGTCGCGACGGCACCACTCGGATTTATCTTTTACATATTGAAGATTTGATCGCCCTAGCCAATTCGCGCCTCACACGCACATTGACTTTGGAAGAATGTCAGCAATATTTACATCTGGATGCGTGTCCAGTTGCGCCGTAAGCGAGCCAGTGGAAGCTATTTGCTCTGGTCAACAATTTTGTAAAATCCATCATTATGGTCTGGCTCACTGACCGAAAACGACAATCACTTGGCAGGATGGACTGAATCATTCTCTAACCGAGTCTTGATTTCTCATATGAAAACCCAATTTATCCACCCCAAAACAGTTTTTCCACAGTCTCGTTGGACGGCAGAAAAATTATCAGAGGAGCGTGAGAAATGTTAGATCAGAAGATCAATATAGTTGAAAATGGTTTGCTGACTGCGAATTTTGTCAACGGAGTTAAGCAGCCATCTGGCAATTTGATAGATAGGATGGAGTTCTATCACGTTCCCGGAGTTAGCATCTCTGTTATCAATAATTCGGCCATCGAATGGTCAAAGGGACATGGCGTGGGAGAAGCAGGGCTAGATTCAAAGGTAACAACCGGTACTCTTTTCCAGGCAGCCTCGATTAGTAAACCTGTTGCGGCAATAGCAGCTCTTGAATTAGTTGAACAAGGCAAACTAGATCTTGATGAAGAAGTAAATCAATGGCTTTCTTCCTGGAAGATACCAGAAAACGAATATACACAAAAAAGCAAAGTTACTTTGCGCAGAATCTTGTCTCATACCGCTGGTTTAACTGTACATGGCTTTCCCGGCTATAGTTCGAGTGAGGCTGTTCCGACTTTACTGCAGGTTCTAAATGGCGAGCATCCTGCAAACACAGCTCCTATTCAGGTAGATATCGAACCTGGCAGCATAAATCGTTATTCGGGAGGGGGCTATACTGTAATGCAGCAGTTGCTTGAGGATATAACCGGTAAACCATTTCAAGAGTTTCTGAAAAACACGGTGCTTGAGAAGCTGGCCATGAACGACAGTACCTTTGAACAGCCGCTTGCCAATTTATATCAAAATAGAGCCGCGACTGCCCACAATGGCGCAGGGTTTCCCGTTCCGGGGAAATGGCACACCTATCCTGAAAAGGCCGCGGCCGGTTTATGGACAACTCCCACAGACCTGGCCAGGTTCCTGATTGAAATCATGCAGTCAAGTAAAGGCCTGTCAAACAAGTTATTATCTGTTGACATGGTCAACGAAATGCTAACACCACAAAATGGGAATTTCGGACTAGGTTTAGAGATCAAAAATGATGCAGGCGAAATTTGTCGATTTGGTCATGGTGGATCAAATCAAGGTTTTCGTTGTTATATGGTTGCATATAAGGAAACTGGTCAAGGTGCTGTTGTAATGACCAATGGTGATAATGGGGATTTACTCATAATGGAAATCATACGGAGTATTGCCCATGTTTATGGTTGGGCAGATTTTCATCCCAAAGAAAAGACCATCGTGCAAGTAAATCCTGACACGCTTATCCAGTTCGAGGGGAAGTATCATCTGGTGGATTGGCCGGAGTTTGTTATCCAGGTGAAGGTAGACAATTCCCGCTTAGTGGCCGAAAACATCGCAGCTGCGCTTCGTTATGAGCTCTATCCTGAATCAAAAAATAAATATTTTGCTTTAGAAACTGAATTAACCATTGAGTTTATTCAAGATGATAATGGAAGCGTAAATGCTTTGATGCTTGGTCCGAATATGAAAATGGAAAAGATAAAACGATTTACACAACCCCGTCAACGCGTGTTGAATACATTTGAGTTAACAACATGAAAATGCGTATTGCAATTGCCTTGCTGGTAGACGATGACCTTGGTAACTTGTTATCGTCTTTCACACTTCGGTGCCGAGATTACGGTTTTGATTTGCGCGTTTTGCGATTGCCCGCGCATGTGTCTCTTAAACAACCATTCGTCGTCAATGACTTCTCGCGCTTTGAGGCGTATTTTGAAGAACTCGCCACGCGCATCGAGCCACAACAGTTGAAGTTTGATGGTTTCGTGTTCTGGGGCAATTCAGAACAAGGGGTGGTCTCTGTCTCTGCCCGCGTTGTGGCAAGTCCTCGCCTACGTCAACTCCATACCCAGTTAAACGTTGAACTGGAGCAATCCTTTGGCGGGACGCAAGCAGACTTTGATGGAGACTCATACGAGTTCCACCTTGCCGTAGCTATCGGAGGATTCGATGCCGACTTGTTGCCGCAATTGAACACTGATATTGCCACTTGGAAACTGGATAAAGTCGCCGAGTCATCGAGATTGGCAATGTTCATTTATGAAGAATCGTCCCACCCTGAACCATTATTTGGCGTACGAGAGTATGGAACATACAAAGTATTACCTTTACGGCAGAAGAGTGTTAAATCATGAAGTTGCCCAAAGCAGCGTGCACACTGATAGTGATGCTTTCCTACATTTACGCACCGAGCGCATCATCCTTAAGTGTGACTCGCTAGTCGTAAAAAATCATCCCAACCTGACTTCCGGACATCCACGTGAATGGCTGAACATCCTTGCGAAGATCAAAGCACTTAATCCTGCCCAATTAATTCCTGGTCATGGCGAACTGGCAACCGTGAATGACATTGCCGCAAAAGAACGCTACATCAACGAGTTGACTTTGGAAGAATGTCAGCAATATTTACTTGTGGGCGCGTGTCCAGTTGCGCCGTAAGATCATTCAAAAAGAGAGGCAACCATGACTTCCAAATCACTTCCCCAATCTGAGCACTTCACCTATCACGAACTTGCTGATGGGGTATGGGCAGCCATCGTAATATCAACGGGGCTGGCAGCAAGCAACTCAGGCATCGTAGATCTTGGCGACCGCTCACTGGTCTTTGACACCACCTACTCCCCGGCCTCCGCTGTTGAACTTCGTACTGTGGCAAAAAGTCTAACCGGACGGCCAGTCACATGCGTGCTCAATAGTCATTGGCATGGTGATCATGTCTTTGGCAATGCGATTTTTTCTCCCGAAGTGGAGATCTACTCCACTGTACGCACGCGCGAAATCATGGCAGAAGATACAGCGACAAGAATTGTCGAATTCAAGAAGTATTGGCCCGAACAATTAAAAGAATGGACTGAAAGCGCCAGGGTGGCAAAAGATGAGGCTGAGCGGCTCGATCACGAAGACAGCGTACGATTTGCACAGTCAATCATAGATACCTTTCCACAATTGGAAATGCGCTTGCCAGATCACACCTTTACCGATCGAGTGGAGTTCAAAGGGACCAAACGCTCTGTTGAGTTCGTCACCTTTGGCGGCGGACATACTGACAGCGATGCATTCCTGCATTTGCCGGCTGAGCGGATCATCTTTACTGGCGATTTGCTGGTTGTGAAGAATCACCCCGATTTGACACACGGCCACCTGCGAGGCTGGCTGGACATCCTTGCGAAAATCAAAGCAATTGACCCTATTTGCCTGATCCCCGGTCACGGTGAACTTGGCACATTGGACGATGTGACAATTATTGAGAGCTACATCAATAATCTTCTGCAAATGGCAGAAAATAATTTGCGCGAAGGCGGCACCGCCGAGAGTGTCGCTGCTCTGCAACCTCCGGTCTTCACCGAAGGCTGGAATAACGCTGATGCGTTTGAACGAAATATGAAATTCCTGCATGAAGAAGTGCAGCGGAAATAATATTTATTATCTATTTTTATTTATGCACGAAATACCTGGCAGTTTTGGGGGAACTCTAATAATTTTGTAAAAACCTGTCAAGTTTATTCTTTTAATCTTATAATCACTTCATTGGGACATTTCCCCTATGAGTCAACATCTCCGCGTTTTTCTCTGCCATGCTTCACAAGATAAACCCGCTGTGCGCGAGTTATATAAACGACTCGCGGAAGAAAATTGGATTGACCCATGGTTGGATGAAGAAAACCTGTTTCCCGGGCAGGATTTTGACTTTGAGATTATTAAAGCCACGCGTGATGCAGACGCCATCATCATTTGTCTCTCAAAGACCTCTGTCACCAAGGAAGGTTATGTCAACAAAGAGATTAGGCGTGCATTAGACATAGCAGATGAAAAGCCCGAAGGTGCGATCTATATTATCCCTTTACGGCTGGATGAATGCGAGCCATCCTTTGAGCGCTTGAAGAAATTACACTGGGCGGATTATTTCATTCCGAATGCTCACGAAAAACTGATCAAATCCCTGCGCGCCCGCGCAAATGTGTTGAAAATTGAAATCCCTGAATACGTAGCTGCTGTGAAAGCAGCTGAGCCTGCAGATGCTGAGTTTGATTTGCATCGCTTCATTCAAATCCCCGTACAGGAGAATTCAAAAGTTTCCCATCCCTTTTGGATCGGAAAATACCCTGTTACGAATTCACAATATGAACGCTTCTTGAATGCGCCTGATTTTTCCAACCCGGTCTACTGGTTGGACTTTTTGAAGTTTGATAATAAATGTCAACCCATGGGCAACTGGGGAAAATCAGGCTTGGATTTCCTGCAGGAGGAACTCAGGAAAGAAAAATCAAAAACATTGTTGCCGCGCTTTTGGGATCATACAGATTTTGGAAAATCAAATCCGCATCATCCTGTGGTGGGCATCTCCTGGTATGAAGCCAATGCTTATTGTGAGTGGCTGTTTCAAAACTGGAATCACTTACCTGAAGGCAGGGAAAATCGTTCCTTGAAACCGCAATTAATTCGTTTGCCCTTGGAAACCGAGTGGATCGTTGCCGCTGGCGGCGATACTCCCGCAGAACGTTATCCCTGGGATGAAGCAGGCAGTGTCACAACATCATTGAAATCGATTTTGCTCAGGGCGAACGTGGAAGAAAGAAGGCTTGACCATACCACACCCGTCTATGCCTATCCTCTTGGTAAAAGTCCCTTTGGAGTGATGGATATGACCGGTAATGTTTGGGAGTGGCAGGCAAATTATTTTATTAAAGATTTTGAATGGCTGGCATTTCGCGGCGGCTCATGGTATCTCAATCAACTCGTCGAGCGTATTTCCGGGCGCAGGTTTTTCCATGTTCCCCGCTCCAATAAAGCGTGGAATGATTATGGTTTCCGCGTGATTTGTCTCCCTGCTGTGTGATCTTGTTTTTCTATTTTCACAGACGGCCAATTCCTTAAAGGAATTGGCCGTCTGTGAAAACTCCAAGGTCTTATCCTTAATTACTGACAGAGCAGGGCTTGCACAGATTATGCTTTCGTAACTTGAAGTTTCAGTAAGGGTTTAAAATTAATTAAATAGAAGTCTATTCAGAGGAGTATTATGGAAAATCTCGGCAGTTTTATATCCATGGATCGACGACAGGCTATGGCCAATGGCCGCGCACTTGCTGATCGCAGCAATGGAGCAGCTCTTTTGGCAGATGTGTCTGGTTTTACGCCATTAACCGAGGCCCTGGTACGTGAGTACGGTCCTCAACGCGGTGCCGAGGAAATTACAGCCAATCTGAACCGTGTTTATGATACTTTGGTTACACAGATCCACAACTATGGCGGGAGCGTTATCACTTTTAGTGGTGATGCGATCACATGCTGGTTTCAGGATGATGATGGCACACGCTGTGTGGCAGCGGGGTTGGCGATGCAATCTTCCATGGAGCAGGTGGCGAATATCCATATTTCGAAGAATGAGACAGTTACATTAAGTATCAAGATTGCCATTACGCTTGGGCCCGTTCGACGTCTGCAGGTTGGCGATCCTGAGCATTATTTTATTGATGTGATCGCCGGCAGTTCTTTGAACCGTCTGGCGGATATTGAAAGTCACACTTTAAGTGGGCAGGTGTTAATGGATGTTGCGTCAGCGCAGAGATTGGGTAATTTGATCCTGGTAACGAAAATCACTTTGGGCGGAAATGAATATGCCCTCGTTCAGTCTTTAACGGAAACAGTGATTCCACAACCGTGGCCAGCGCTTGCGCCAAATTCATTAACCGATGAGCAGGTGCGTCCCTGGGTTATCCCGTTGGTATATCAGCGCCTCAGCGCCGGACACGGTGAATTCCTTTCTGAATTACGTAATGCCGTACCTTTATTTTGCAAGTTTGAAGGCATTAATTATGATGAAGACCCTGATGCAGGCGTCAAATTGGATGCATATGTCCGCTGGGTTCAAAATGTTGCCGGAAGATATGGCGGCGAATTAATATCAGTGACCATTGGCGATAAGGGTAGTTATTTATATGTGAATTTCGGCGCGCTGGTTGCACATGATGACGATGTTTTACGCGCTCTGGCCGTTGCCATGGAATTAGGCAGAATGCCCGAAACGCTGGGTTTTATACAGAATATACAAGTGGGCATCAGTGCTGGTCGTATTCGTGCGGGAACCTATGGAAGTGATGCCCAACGCGTTTATGGCGCAATTGGTGATGAGACCAATGTAGCGGCACGCCTGATGCAATATGCCAAGCCTGGGCAGATTGTTGTCAGCCAGCGGGCTGCAAAGATAAGCCAGCATCGTTATGAATTCCTTACACTCGGAAAAATTAATATCAAAGGTAAGGAAGATGGCCTGGAACTTTTTGAATTGGCTGGTTTACTTACAGAGGAAATCCAGGCGGGCGGGGTAAGCACATCTGAAAGACGTCACTCGAAGATGGTGGGCCGCGAACAGGAACGCGCACAATTGGGCGCTGCTTTGGAACGTTTGGTTAATGAAAGGCTTGGCAGTACGATCATCATTCAGGGTGAGGCAGGAATCGGTAAATCCCGGCTGGCGCAGGATTTAACAGATCAGGCCGTGTTGGCCGGCGTCCCTGAATTGACTGGCGCGGGAGATGCAATTGAACAGAACGCTCTATATTTTGCATGGCGGCCCATTTTTGCACATTTATTTGGGATACATAGGTTGCCGTCCAATGTGGATGAACGCCGCACACATGTTTTGAATTGGTTAAATACGCATGCGTCTAATTCTGATTTGAATAAACGCGCGGCATTACTATCCGCGGTGCTGCCGTTTGATATTCCTGATAATGAAGTCACCGGTATTCTCGGTGGACACGAACGTGCTGAAGCAATACGAGAACTCCTTACGCAAATCCTCGAGATCGCGGCGAAAGAGGTTCCATTGATGGTGATCCTAGAGGACGCACACTGGTTCGATTCCTCCTCATGGGCCTTGGTGCAACGCGTATCTGCGAATGCGCCATCCTTATTGCTTGTACTTGTTACACGTCCCATGGGCGAGCCGTTATTGCCTGAGTTTGCGGCTGTGAGCAGCGCGCCGGCTACAACGCACCTGGCCATTGGCCCTCTCCCTGGCAGCGATGTGATGCTTTTGCTGTGTGAGCGTTTACAGGTGGACGCAATCCCCGAATCGGTGGTTGATTTTATTCGTACCAAATCCGAGGGCAATCCCTTCTTTAGCGAAGAGTTGTTATATGCCCTGCGCGACACGGGTGTGCTTGTCATCCAGGATCATAAATGTACACTATCTCCCAAAGCGCCTGCCCTCTCCGAGTTGAACTTCCCTGATACGGTGGAAGGTGTAGTGATCAGTCGAATTGATCTCCTTTCGCCATCGCAACAATTGGCTATTAAGGTTGCGAGCGTGATTGGGCGTGTATTTGCATATCGTGTCTTGAAGCAGATTCACCCCGCCACTAACGAAACCTCCAAACTGGATACTGATCTCAATGCTATTTCCCGCCTCGATCTGACTCCGCTCGATTCACCTGACCCTGAATTGCGTTATATGTTCAAACATATCATCACGCAGGAAGTGTCCTATGGATTGTTATTGTTTGCACAACGCCAGCGATTGCATCGCGCAGTCGCTGAATGGCTTGAAACGAATTACGTTGCTGACCTAGCGCCTTATTACCCGCTTCTAGCTCATCATTGGACGCGTACAGTTCAGGCGCCGCCAATTGAACCCGATGCCATGCAAAAAGCAATCGATTATTCGTTCAAAGCCGGTGAGCAGGCATTGCAAAATGACGCTTTGATGGAATCTCTTGGACATTTTACAAAAGCGCTTGAACTCATTAATACCCTACCCGAATCTCCCATGCGCGATGGCATGGAATTGGGGGCGCAAGTTTTGCGTGCTGTGCCGCTCATGCTCACGCGCGGTTGGGCAAACCCTGAAGTGGGTGCGGCGTATGAACGCGCACGTGAAATCACCAGAACCCTTGGCGAATCGCCGCAGATGTTCCTCGCATTGGTGGGTGTCTTTACCTATTATTTGGTGCGCGGTAACTTTGCCCAGGCTATGGAATTAGGTGAGGTAGATTTTGCTGTTGCACAGAAATCAGGGGATCCAGAATTGATCCTTGAAGCCTCCCAGGATATCGGTGCCGCAAACTTTTATATGGGACACCTTGATGAAAGTCTGCCGCATCTTGCGCGCGTGGGTGAACTCTATATTCCCGAAAAACATCACTATCATGTCTTTGCATATGGACGTGACCCTCTGGCTGTAGCCTTGCAGCACGAATCGCTTGCGTATTGGTATTTGGGTTTCCCAGATAAATCGCTCGAACGTAGTGACGTTGGCATGCAGCTGACCGAAAAGTGGCATCACCCCTTTAGCCGCGCCTGGGTATTAATCTCGCGCTGTTTCACCATGCACTTGCGTGGTGATGTTCAAGGAATGCAAGCCGTAGCACAGGAAGCAATTGGACTGGCTGTGGCTCAAGGCTTCCCGAACTGGCTGGCGCAGGGACTCATCCATTTGGGCTGGACGATCGCCGCTCAAGGCGACCCGGAGCAGGGTCTTGCTAAAATTCAGGAGGGCCTGGGTATTTGGCGCATGACTGGTGCTGTGTTGGCAACCCCGATGTTCCTATATTTGCTGGCAGATGCTCAGGTACGCGCCGGCCAGATTGATGAAGCACGCGCGGCTGTGAGCGAGGCGCTGACTCTTATCAGCCAGACCGAGGAACGTGTCTGGGAGCCTGAGATCCACCGTTTCAATGGTGATCTGTATTTACTGGATTCGCCCGCTGAGGCCGAGAAGCACTTCCAGCACGCCCTTGAACAGTCACGCGAACAACATGCCCGCTCCAATGAGTTACGTGCGGCGATGAGCCTGGCAAAACTATGGCACTCACAAGGGAAGACACAGCCTGCGCGAGAATTGTTACAGCCGATCTACGCAGCCTTCACAGAAGGCTTTGCTACACGTGATCTGGTCCAGGCAAAGGAATTGTTGGACGTATTGGGAAAATAATACTTTATTAGCAGGAATCTGGTTTTACACATATCTTCCAAAGGAGCAATTATGTCGCCAGTCAAAAAACAGATTACGAAGAAAGTTGTAGGGGATGTCAAATCTCAGGTGGAGAAGCGCAATCAGCTTGCCGAGCTTCTAACTATTGCTGCTCAGATCGAGCATGATGTGATGGTGCAATATCTGTTTGCGGCTTTCTCGCTCAAGAAATCTGTAAGTGAGGGAAGTGTCACATATACTCAACTTGAGTTGATGCGCGGCTGGGCAACGAATATGGTGATGGTTGCCCGCCAGGAAATGGAACATCTTGGCTATGTCTCAAATCTGTTGACCGCCATCGGTGAAGCGCCGGTTCTGCGTCGCCCAGCCTTTCCCATGGCAGCGAACAAATTCCCGTTAAATCAGCCGTCTTCGCTCGATGCATTTAGCGTCCAGACCATGACACGTTTTGTCTGTTATGAAATGCCAAACGTTGTCTTGCCCAAGGATGCGACGTATCTGAAAAAATATATACCGAATTTCAACCCTGCGACATACGATGGCATTTATAAAATGTACATGGATATCGAAACTCTGTTTGAGCAGATCGATCCAAATGACCTGTTCATTGGTCCACCGTCGGCTCAGATCCTCACGGGCGGGAACTCGGTGGTGGTCCGCGGCAGAATTTACCCAGCTAGGAACACCGGAGCACCTTCGCCTATTTATGATTTATCAATGATGCCAGTGACCGATCTTGCCTCTGCCAAAGCCGCCATTAAACAGATCGTTGAAGAAGGGGAAGGTGCGGGCGTGACTTCAACGACCAGTCACTTCGCGCATTTCATGGAAATGCACAAGGAGTTAACCGCCGAACTTGCAAAGGATCCGAATTTTCAACCGGCGCGTAATGTGGGCTCAAATCCGCGGGTTGCCGATGGCACCAATGTTCCCGGCGTTACCTATGTTAACAACTCAGATACCATGCGGGTGATGAAGTTGTTCGATCAGGCTTACAGTACCATGTTGTTGATGTTGATGCGCTATTTTGCAAACACAGATGAAAGCCAGACAGACCTGGTCGGTTTGCAGGATACCGCATTTTTCCCAATGATGACTGTTGGGATTCGTCCTCTAGCTGAAATGTTGACCCAGCTTCCAGCATACGCATCCGGCACACTACGGGCTGGACCGAGTTTCACCATCCCCAAGGCAGTGCAGTTGTTACCGCATCGCAAATCGGCGTGGCGCGTGATCCTGGGCGAGCTCCAATTACTTACAACCTTGGCGGAAGAAGTTGCAAACATCAAGACCTTACCGGTTGATATGCAGAACCGTTTGCAGCTTACTTATGAAAACTTTGCCCGGATGACCATGAATTTTCAAGATGCCATGCACGCGAGGAAAATGCAATGACCACTACAAATTTGCCAAAACTGATCATTCAATTCGGCGGTTGGATTCTCATGCGCATCCCCACTGACCCCGACCCAACTGACGAACCGCGCGGAGTCAGCGGCTATACTTTTGCTTTTGGCAATGAGATTAACCTCAACCGTGAAATTTCCTTTCAGAAGTTGCCCAACTTTAGTCGTTCACATACTTTTGATATTGGGGTGAAGGTGCTAAATGCGGTACGTACTACTGGTGATCCAAACGACCCGGTGGTCCCGATCGGCGCTCTTCAGGGAGCGACAGTGGATTTACTTAAGGATTCATCAGGCACTGGTTCACGTCTTGAGAATCGCAATTGGACATTAACACCGGCTGGGTTTGAACCGATCGTGCCCTTTAATTTTCAAATTAAAGGACAGGATATTACCCTCCTGCGCAGCGCGCCGCTTGTTGATCCTGAGCATCCGGTTGATCAACAGAATAAGCAGGTCTGGGAATTACCAGAGTCGCTTCTCCAAACGTATGGTGCGGTGGGTGTCTTGTATGAGCCAGCGACCATTGGCAACGCCACGGGTATCTGGGATTCAGTACAGGTTGCAGCCGAACGTTTGAAACTGCTTAAGAACGATCAACAGGAATTGGAGAAAAAAGGAAAGGTGAAAAAATTGACACCTGATGAAGACGTGGCGAAGGTCATCATCGCGGCACGTATCAAAGAATTGGGATATGCCGTTGCAAACCCCCAGGATCGCCGCATTATGGCTCGTTACTACGTGGAGCGTTTCAACTTCCCCATGTATGGCGTAGCGACTGTGCTTGGCGATCAACAAAAGACACTGTACGGGAAAATTTTATCCGACCTCAAAAACCCCTGGTCGATCGGTTTTTGGATCGGCGCCTGGGACCCGGATGCGCTTTCCGCGTATGTGTTGGGTGCATTGGAAATCACTTACGCGAGTTAATTGAAAAAAATTCAAAGGATGCAAACATGGCAATCTATCGCAATCGGAATCGAGATGAGAAGAACGCCCGTATAAAGAACGAATGGTCAAAGATCAAACCAAAGGTTTTTAAAGATGTCAATATCCCCAAGAAACGTCTGGAAGAATTTGAACAGAAATTGATCGGATATGTTGTGTTGCCAGGGATGCCGATCTACGATCCGGATCGACAGGCTGCATTCCTGACACCTTATTCAGCCAAGCCGCAAATCATCGTTTATTGTAAAACTCCCAACGATGTGTACTTGAGCCTCGAACTGGCTCGTGAATTTGCGATATGGGTCACCTGCCGATCAGGCGGCCACAGTTTTGCAGGCTATTCAGTCAACAGCGGCATGGTGATCGATGTAAGTTACATGAACCGTGTCCAGGTCGACGCGAAACTTAAACGGGCGCGTACCCAGCCTGGTGCACAGTTTCAACTCATCAATTCAACCCTTGAATATCCCTACAATTTGCACCTGCCAGGCGGCACCTGTCCGGATGTAGCTTGCGCCGGGTATATGCAGGGCGGTGGCTACGGATTGACTTCCCGCCGCTTTGGCATGCATTGTGACAGTGTATTGGAAGTGACCATGATGTTGTTTGATGGCAGCATCGTCATTGCCAACAATCAGAAAAATGAGAAGTTGTTTTGGGCGGTGCGTGGTGGGACAGGCAACAACTTTGGCGTTTTGCTGGAAACTGAATATCAACTATATAATCTGGCGGATGTCTGGGGATTTGCGTTTACTTGGGATATTCAATTTGCCCCGGCTGTGCTGCGGGAATTGCAAGCCAATTACATGCGCACAAGCAAGGATATCAAGCTGGGTACTGAACCTGTGCTTGCCATGTTCCCCGACGACAAGACGAAAAAGCTGGTTCCAAAATTTGTTGTCATGGGATTGTATCAAGGCAGTGTGAAGGACGGCACGGCTGCATTGAAATCCATTCTAGCCATTGGGAAACCACAGAATAAGTTTTCAAAGTCCGGTCCGTATTCTGAACTAAACGAAGAAATATTCAGTGTATTGCCTGGTATCCCGACGAATCCGCCACAACCCATGCTGGCGCGCAGCGGCTACATCTCCAGTCCGGTCGATATTAAGACTTGGGAAGCCATTTGCCAGAAGTTCGCTGAAACGCCGAACCAGTGGAATATCATTGGTATTGAGCCGTATGGCGGTGCAATTAATGCCTATCCCAAGGATGGTAATGCGTTCATTCATCGCGATGTGGATATGAATCTGTTTATCTTTGCCTTCCTGGAATCAGGCAACGAAAAGCCAGATCAACTCTGGCTCGATAGTATGGCTGTCACTCTGGGTAGCGTCTGGAATGGACAGGTGTATCAAAACTATCCCGTGCGTGATTTTCCGAATTTCCGCTGGGCATATTGGGGTGATGCTTTCAATACCTTGCTGGATGTCAAGAATAAATATGATCCGAAGAATTTCTTCCGTTTCGAACAGAGCATTTCGCCCTACCCTGTAGATAAAACCATTCAACGTTCAAAAACACCTTCAAAGTTCAAGAATAATAAGATCGTGTACGAATCGTATTCGAAGAAATGAAAGGTTGTATTCAATACCCAAAATAAAATATCAATTTATAGACTCAACAAGACCCCGAGATATTTGCTCGGGGTCTTGTTCATTAATTTGATTAACTTGTCTTACTCTGTAAACAACGGCAAATGTCCCAGAGACACAATGTGCTTCCATTCTGCACGGTCGCCTTCGGTAAGGATGGCCGTCTCTGCAACAACACTTGCACTTGCCTTGTCCAGGATCATGCGCATGCCCTGCAGCGTGGAACCTGTGCTGATCACATCATCCAGAATGACAACTTTCTTTCCTTGAATGAGCTGGCGGTCTTTTTCATCTAATATCAAAACCTGTGGTTGACCTGTTGTGATAGAAAGCGTTTCAGCTTTAAGAGCATCTCCCATATAAGGCTTATAGGTTTTACGCAGAACCACATACGGTTTTTTCGTCTCAACAGAAAGCGCATAAGCGAGCGGGATGGACTTGGCTTCCGCGGTCACGATCAGGTCATATTCAAATTCTTTCAATTTCTCCCCGAGTCCAAACGCACAAGCCTGCACCAATTCAGTGTCACCAAGAATATTCAAGATCGCGATCCGCAGACCAGGCTTGATTTCAAATAACGGCAGCTCGCGTTTCACACCCGCGATTTCAATGGAATAGGTATCACGTTTCGACATGGATTTCCTCCGCAAGGGAAAATAGTTTGCGCGTGTAGTTTATCATAATTTGAATGTCGTCGTTGCGAGCCGCGCCTGTCTTGACAATTATTTTCAATTAGAAAATTTGTGCTATACTTTGCCCATGTCCATAATTCGCGCTTCTGAAATTGGGAGTTATTTATACTGCCGCCGCGCCTGGCGTTACCGCAAAGATGGCATCGAATCGGAGAATAAGGTTGAACTGGCGGCTGGGACTGAATTGCATCGCCAGCATGGACGAAAAACTTTATCCGCGCTTCTTCTTCGGACGGTAGGCCTGGTTCTGCTTCTAGCAGCCATTCTCTTGCTGGTAGCATTTTGTACAGCAAAAATATTGTAGATTCAGTAAATCATAGTTTAAACGGAATGCGGACTTCAGTCCGCAGTTTACGCCACAAAAGCGGACTAAAGTCTGCACTCCGAAATAGATTTATGATTTACTCAAATTAGGAAATAATGTCTGATTTATTAAATCGTCTTGGCTATTTACAAACCCGCCGTGATAGAACGCCCAATCTGGATTTGGCGCGTGACCTCGTTGCACGCGAAGACAAGGCGGGGATTCAAGAGATCGCCAAAAATATGTGGAATGAAAACAAGAATATTCATGGTGACTGCATGAATGTCATGTATGAAATCGCCATCATTGACCCAAACCTCGTCACACAATATGCCGATGACTTTATAAAATTTTTGAAAAGCCGTCACCAGAATATGGTGCGGGGGGCAATGTTCGCGCTTGCAGAGATCGCAAAAGTAAACCCTGATTTCACCTTCAAGCATTTCGATGCAATCAAACAGGCCAAGGAAGAGGGCTCCGATATTTTTGTAGACAAGTCCATCACGGCTCTGGCTTATACGGCTGCCGCCAACGAGGAATATAGTAAAGTGGTCTTCCCCTACTTGCTTCAAGACTTATCGACTTGCCATCACAAGGAAGTTCCAGAGCACGCAGAAAGAATCCTGACTGCTGTTAATGAGAATAACAAATATGACTTCATCAAATCCCTTGAAAAAAGAAGCAAGGAACTTTCAGGTTCGGATTTTACAAGACTGAATAAAATAATCAGAATAGCGGAAAAAATTTAAATCCACCACGAGTCCTGGAATGCTTTATCTCGCCCTATTTCTCCTTGTTCTTGCCTTTATCTTCTTTCGTCAATCATCCACCCAGCGAAAGGAAGCAGGTCTGCCTGGCGGGCGTATTATCTATTCTGACACACACGGATGGGGAAAAGTGGAGAAGCCGCTCTTTTATACTCCTTTGGAATTGACCGGCAAGCCCGATTATCTCGTGCAACAAAATGGAAAGATCATTCCTGTGGAAGTTAAGTCAGGTCATGCGCCAGATGCCCCTTATGATTCACATATTTACCAGCTTGCGGCTTATTGTTTGCTTGTTGATAAAACGTATAAAGTCCGCCCGCCATATGGAATTATCCATTATGAGAACAGGGATTTTGCAATAGATTACACCCGTGAGTTGGAGGAATCCTTAATTGATCTTCTCGCAGACATAAAGCATGACCAGCATAAAAAGGATGTTCCTCGCTCGCATGAGCAGGCTGGGCGTTGTGCAAAATGCGGCTTTAGAAATGTTTGCGATCAGAGTCTCGCATAAAAACAAGGGCATGTTGTCACATCACAAAAGGTATAATTTCATCATGACCGCGTCATTCATTCCCGAACATCCTGTTGTGACAGCCTATCCAAAAATGCCCGAGGCTTTTGCTCAAGCTCAAGCCATGTCTGTTTTTTTGAAGGAAAAAGGAATGGACGCTCCTTTTGGTTCTTTGTATGATGAGGAACTTCGCAAGCGTGTTAAAAAAGGTGAGTTTGATATGCTCATTACAGTCGGCGGTGATGGGAGCGTACTGCGTGCAGGTCATTTATGCGCCCCATGTGGTGTGCCCATTCTCGGTGTGAACCTCGGCAGGCTGGGTTTCCTGATTCAGATCGACCGCAAGGAATGGCATGAGTACTTCGAAAGATTATTCGAGGGCGAGGCCTGGATAGAAAATCGTATGATGCTGCGTGCCGAGCATTTCCGCGCAGGTGAAAAACTTGGCAGTTCCAATGCCCTGAATGAAGTTGTCATTGCGCGCGGACAGAACCTGCGTCCCGTTCGATTGACCGCTTCAGTGGATGGGCGGCGGCTGACCAGTTACGTTGCGGATGGATTAATTGCATCCACGGCTACAGGTTCCACAGCGTATGCACTTGCTGCGGGCGGACCCATCCTGCCGCCTGAGTTGCGTAATATTTTGCTGGTTCCCATCGCGCCCCATCTTTCTGTAGATCGCGCAGTGGTTTTATCTGAAGGTTCTTCGGTAAGTATTGTGATCAATAGCGAGAACTCTGTACTCAGTGTAGACGGCCAGCCGCCAACACCTTTGATGGAAGATGACCATGTAGATGTAACAGCCGCCGATGTAACAGCACAATTTGTCCGCTTTGGCGACCCGGGTTATTTTTACCGTAATATCACAGCGCACATGAATGAAAACTCTTTAGGATTTCCAAGATGACAGAAACTATTTCAACTGCAACTTATTGTTATGCCCACCCCGGCCGCGAGACCAGCCTGCGCTGCAAACGTTGTGAACGATATATGTGCACGTCCTGCGCCGTAGGTACGCCAACAGGCTATATGTGTAAAGACTGTGTCAAATCACACCAAAAATCATTTGATACCGCTGAATGGTACGATTATGCGCTGGGTTTTATTACAGCAGGCTTACTTTCAGGTGTGGCGGCATTCCTGGTCACTTTGATCGGCGGGATTGGTTTCTTTGGCTGGTTTCTCATTGCAGCAGGTGCGCCTGTTGCAGGGACGGCAATTGCTGAAAGTGTCCGCTTTGTAACACGCCGTCATCGTTCACGGTCACTTTTTATTACAGTTGCAGTTGGCGTGGTGGCAGGGGCATTGCCCATCATTTTGGGGCAGTTGTTATCTCTTAATCTTTTTGGAATACTTTTTCAAGTCATTTATCTTGTAATTGCCGTGCCACTCGTCTACACCCGACTCTCGGGAATTCAACTCTTTAGATAACCATGCTTACTGAACTTCACATCCAAAACTTTGCAATTATAGATAAACTCGACCTGCGATTTGACTCAGGTCTGATCATCCTTACGGGTGAAACGGGCGCGGGCAAATCCATCATTCTGGATGCCGTGGTGATGCTCATCGGCGGCAAAGCCGACCCGACTTTTGTGCGCGCTGATTCAGATGCCGCATTTGTTGAAGCGGTGTTCCAACTCAAAGGTCCAGAAAAAGAAGCGGTGCATTTCATCCTAAACCGCGAAGAGCTAATGGATGATCCCGATTATGTTGTACTCATGCGCGAGGTTCGCAAAGAGGGGCGCAGTGTGGCACGCATTAATGGCCGTACGGTGAATGTTGGATTGTTGAAGGAACTCGGCGCGCTGTTGATCGACATCCACGGACAGGCGGAGCATCTTTCGCTGCTCGACCCACGTGCACACTTGGGCCTGCTCGATCGCTACGCAGAAGTGGCGAAACCCCTTGGTGACTACCGCCAGACCTATCATTCGTTGTTGAATTTGCGCCGTGAGTTATCTGAATTGCGAAAAGCGCAATCAGATTCAGATCGCCGCATTGAAATGCTCACTTATCAAGCTGAAGAAATTGAATTGGCTGGGTTGAAAGTTGGTGAAGATGAAGAGTTACGCAAAGAGCGTGATCGATTAGCCAATGCTGAATCGCTCGCACAAAATGCGCAGGAAGCCCTGGCTGTGCTTGATGAAGGCTCGCCAGAAATGCCCGCCGCAACAGATTTGGTTGGTCAGGCCGCGCAGGCGTTGGCGGCTCTTGCAAAAATAGATGCTGGTCAGGAAGAGCTCGCGAGTCAGGCTGAACTTTTATTAGACACCATGTCTGATGTGATTCATGGACTGCGAGATTATCTTGAAGAAATTGAATTCAATCCAAAGCGCCTTGAAGATGTGGAAGAGCGTTTGGATTTGGTCCACTCACTCGTACGAAAATACGGCGGCAATGTTCCTGCGGTAGTTGCATATGGTGCAGATGCACGCAAACAATTGGAAACCATTATCGGTGCTACAGACCGCATCAACGAATTGGAAATGCAGGAAGCCAAACTTCTTGAAAAACTTGCCAAGCAAGGCAGTGTGCTGACAGAAAAACGTAAATCTGCTGCGAAAGAAATGGGCAAAGGTATTGAAGCCGAACTCGATGATTTGAAGATGGCATCCGCGCAGTTTGGCGTGGATTTCCAAACCAAGCCTGATGTCAACGGCGCGCCCATGCTAGATGGGACTCGCATCGCATTTGACCAGAACGGTTTTGACCGTGTGGAGTTTTTGGTCGCCCCGAATCCTGGCGAAGGGCTCAAGCCGCTGGCAAAGATCGCTTCGGGCGGCGAGACCTCCCGTTTAATGCTTGGCTTAAAGAATGTAATGGCCCGTGCGGACGAAGTGCCTTCGCTTATTTTCGATGAAATTGATCAGGGTATTGGCGGACGTGTGGGCATGGTGGTGGGTAACAAACTTTGGAATCTCTCCCGCTCGCACCAGGTCTTTTGTGTAACGCATCTCCCTCAATTGGCTGTTTTTGGCGACCAGCATTATCAGGTGCAAAAACTTGTCGACAAAGGCCGCACGTTGACACGCGTTGAACCTCTTGACGGCGAGTCTCGTTTGCTTGAACTCTCGCAGATGCTCGGCGAAGTAGGCGAGGGTACATTGCGTTCGGCGCATGAGTTGCTGCAAATTGCAAGACAAACCATAAAAGAAAATAAATAGCCCAACTTAACGCAAAAGCTCCTGTTGTGTAGACAGGAGCTTTTTGATTTTCAGCAAGTAATTAAAATGATGACAGCAAGGGTGAGGGGGGCACCCTTGCTGTCATCAAGGTCAATATTACTATAACGAGTCTTTTCGTGCAAGAGTTTTAATATTAAAAGTTTATTAATGTTTTCCACAAAAAATAGTGCCCCGAGTAGGAATCGGACCTACATCTAAGCCTTAGGAGTGCTTTGTTCTGTCCATTGAACTATCGGGGCGACGACCAAGATTATACACAAAAGGATAAAATATATCCATGTGCCGCAATATATTCATCATCATCTTATTCCTCACCTCTTGTAGTTTCCCTGCATCTCAAACGCCAGCCCCAACATTCATCAATTCATTTTCGCCAACGCAGACCGCCACAGAAACACCTGTTGTAACTCTTGCGTCAGTATTGATTCCTGAGCGTGAAAAATATATACTCAACACAACCATTGACTATGATCTTCATGTCGTCACAGTGGATGAAACGATCATCTACCCGAATCATACAAGTCAAAGCCTCGATAAACTGGTGTTGGCTGTTGCCTCCAATTTCTGGCCGAATTGTTTTTCGTTGACTAATGTATCAGTAGACAACATCCCGATCACAAATCACACACTTAACGATCATCGTTTGGATGTTCCGCTTCCAACTCCGCTCGCACCTGATTCTGTTGCGACAGTGACTCTCCGCTACAAGCTTTCGCTCCCATTTCTTGACCAGGAACATTCCCTGCGCGCACGTATTTTCGGCTACAGTGATATTCAAATGAATCTCGTCAATTGGTATCCATTCATTGTCTCATTTATTGATGGAGAGTGGGTGATCCGCGAACCCTGGTCGCATGGCGAGTATCTTGTATATCCGATCGCAGACTTTGAAGTGAATCTGAAATTTACTGATTCCAATAATACACCCGTCGTTGCGGCCAGCGGATATGCCGAACCAAATGGAGAATCCACTCGCTACACATTGAACGAAGGCCGTGCCTTTGCGATCTCTGCCAGTCGTGATTTTCAAGTCTCATCCACGCAGGCGGGAGATACAACTGTATACGGCTATTATCTTCCGATATATCAACAGACAGAGCTGGCAGCCATGAATGCCAGCGCACAGGCCATTCAGGTTTTCTCACAGAAGTTTGGAATATATCCGCACAAAACGCTTTCAGTTGTCATGGCCGATTTCAAAGACAGCATGGAATTCTCTGCGCTATATTTTCACAGCCGCAGTTTTTATGATCTCTATACCGGCACACCCAAAGACTATCTTACGTTTGTCGCTGTTCATGAAACGGGGCACCAATGGTGGTTTGATCAGGTTGCCAATGATCAGGCCATGGAGCCCTGGCTGGATGAGTCACTTACAACGTATTCCGAATCTATTTATTATGAAACCCTGTATCCCGACCTGCTTTCGTTGTGGTGGTCGAATCGAATTGATTTCTTCGAACCGAGCGGATACATAAATATATCTATTTATGATGGCCAAAATGATGAGAATTACAAGCACACAGTTTATTTCAACGGTGCCCACTTTCTGCAGGATCTGCGCGATCGAATTGGTGATGAAGCTTTCTTTGCTTTTTTTCAGGATTATTATGCTCAAGGCAGGGGGAGAATCGTAAATGCAAATGATTTTTTCCGCATTCTGGATCAACACACAGATGAGGATACCTCAGACCTTGTGCATGGCTATTTTCGAAATAGATAACTCTTTCCATTTTGACTCTGTCTTTTGGAAAAATAAACGTGAATATAAATTCCCCTTTACGGACTTAAGGGCTGAAATTTTTAATGCTGAAGATATTACAGCAATCGGTGATCTGCGGTCTGAGCAGACCATAACCAACGTAAATGCCAAAATTGAAGTCCGTCAGGAATCCATACTTTGGATCAAAGTCCGCTTGGAAAATGGAGGAGGGAAAATCCTGCAGGGTGCTGTCAAGCAGATCAAAAATCTGTGTCATAGTGAAGTGGGCGTAATTACACAGGAAGACTTCGTCACCCCAGCCCGGGTCCGCCCATTTTTGAGGAGAGAGCAACTGTGCTGGGGAATCCTTCGAAGAGAAATCCTTTGTTTGCACCTGGATAACCACATCATTTTTGACTTCGATAATAGCGGAAGGCCTGCAAATGGAGCGGCCATTACCCTGGATCTCAAAAGTGTAGTCTGTAATTCCCAGTGACTCCCATTTGGCCCGCGCTTGAGGGAGTTCATTTTGAACGTGATCTATTTTCAGAGAATGTCTTGCAGAAGAGATCGGGTCATATAGAATCTGGGTTAGGATTCCCAAAATAAGAATGACCCCTGCTGATTTGGTATTGCGCGATATTGAAGATGCCATTTAGATGAGAATATAACATAATAAAAATACCAGTGATGAACTTCGTTTACACTCCCGATAGCAGATTTCATATTGGAACAGGCAACTGGTTGATTCTAATGCGGCTTTGTGTATAATTAAATTAACAGGTCACAATAATTGGAAAAAATGTGCAAGATGCGATCAATGATCAAATTAATAAAGAGTTGTTTTCCTCATATCTCTATCTCTTGATGGCTGCGTTCTTCGAAGATGGAAATTTGCCGGGCTTCGCGCATTGGATGCGCCTTCAAGCAGACGAAGAACATGAACACGCCATGAAATTCTACGATTTCCTGATCAACCGTGGGGGGAGGGTCATACTCAAGGGAATCGAAGCGCCTGCCACAGACTGGAGATCCACCCTGGAAGTAGTCGCCACTGAAGTGGCGACTCATGAGGCCAAGGTCACAGCTTCGATCTATACGCTGTGTGAACTGGCCCTTAAGGAAAAAGATTACCCAACGCAAGCCATGTTGCAATGGTTTATCTCTGAACAGGTGGAAGAGGAGAAGAACGCTGCGGAGATTGTCTCCAATTTGAAGATGATCGAAGCACACGACACAGCCGCCTTACAACTCGACCACCGCCTATCCAAGCTTGGCGGTGATTAAGAAGCACTACACAACAAAACATCCGAAGTCTAAACAGGGCTTCGGATGTTTTGATTCTACTTCAATACTTTCACCACATTTCTTTCACTTGCCCTGTTGACACCGCTTCTGCAAAGATAAAGTGTTTTATGATTTGACCAGTACCTGTATTGGGCGCATGAACAGGATTAGAGTTCACTTATTTTTCCTCAAATGTCGACAAAAGTATAATAAAATATGTACAAGTTAGGGAGTAGCCGCCCATTAAAAGGGTCGGTTGGTCGTCAATACGGAATGAAAATTCCCGGCCAACCGTACGTGCAACCAGCACAACTGGCGAGACTATCACGATAAACCGTGGAGTCTCGCTTTTGTTTTCCACGGTCAACCATAAAAAGGAGAACAAACAATGGACGGAATGATCTGGTTATGGGTTGGTTTCAATCTATTCGTGTTGCTGATGCTCGCGCTGGACTTGGGGGTCTTTCACCGCAAGGCGCATGCTATTTCAATCAAGGAAGCAACCGTTTGGAGCGTCGTTTGGATCGCTCTAGCGATGCTTTTCAATTTGGGGATATTTCTGTTCTGGGATAAACTCTCGCCCGGTAGTACGTATTCCAACAGTCAGGCAGCGCTCGCTTTTTTCACGGGGTATCTCATTGAGAAGTCGCTGAGTGTTGACAATATCTTTGTCTTCGTTTTGATATTCACGCTCTTCGCTGTGCCTGCTATATATCAGCACCGCGTACTGTTTTGGGGGATTATCGGCGCCCTGCTCATGCGCGCTGCGCTCATTGCAGTCGGTGCAGCGTTGCTGAAGGAATTCCACTGGATCATCTACGTGTTCGGTGCGTTTTTGATCTTCACTGGCATCCGCATAGCACTCCATCGCAACGAGGAAATGCATCCCGAACAGAATCCACTGGTGAAATTATTGCGTAAGGTCATACCGGTAACGGAGAACTACGAAGGCGACCACTTTTTCATCCGCCATGCAGGCAAACTCATGGCGACGCCCCTCTTCCTTGTATTAGTACTCGTCGAAAGTACCGACCTGATTTTTGCCGTCGATTCCATCCCAGCCATCTTCGCGGTCACGCAGGACACGTTCATCATCTACACGTCAAACGTGTTCGCCATTCTCGGATTGCGCTCGCTTTACTTCCTGTTGGCTGGTGTGATAGACAAGTTCTATTATCTCAAGCTTGGGCTTTCGGTTGTGCTGGTCTTTGTCGGTATCAAGATGACAATCGTAGAATTGTATAAAATTCCCGTAGGTTTATCGTTAGGTGTGATTGCTGCCATCCTCGCAACTTCCATTATCGCTTCACTCCTACGTGCCCAGAGAATATCGAATTTGGAAGGGTCGACAAGTTAGTTGAAGTTCCGTTTGTTACTAAGAACGTAAACATTCTGATTTGCCCATGTTACCTGGCAAAGTAGAATTGCGTGAGTTTGAATATAAACGGCATGGTACTTTGTCTTTTACTTGCAACTTTGATGTTGCACACGGAGAATTGGTTGCTTGTACAGCCAACAAGACACGCAATGAAAACATATCATGAACCGTGTCAATTCAGACCCACTGACCAGCCAATGGGACTTTGTCAGCGATAATCTCAACACGCGTATGTCTGCATCGCTGGTTCGCTATGTCGCAGAAGAATCAGACCTTGCTATCGATTTGGGCGTGAAAGGCAAATTGGGCATTTTGAAATCCAAAGCTTCCCGGGCTGCTTTTTTGAGCAACCCAACACATCACATCGTTTTTCATTACACGCCCAAACATGCCTCCTGGATGAACCAGATCGAAATTTGGTTCAGTATCCTGGTTCGAAAAGTCATCAAGCGCGGTAATTTTACTTCTGTGGATGATCTCAAACGCAAGGTTCTGGCTTTTATCGAATACTACAACCGTACTATGGCAAAACCATTCAAGTGGACTTATCAAGGCAGAGCTCTGGTCGCTTAACCAAATACTTATTTATGCCAAAGTGTACTAGCTTAATCTAAATCAAGAAGGTCATGCTTCAAGCATGACCTTCTTGATTTATTATTCTATTTCAAAACCTTCACTATATTCCTTCCACTCGCGCCGCTGACCCCTCCACCGTCGTGGACTCCGCTTCTCCGAGGGTAAAAATAATCTTTGTGATTATTTTTTATCGTGTTTTTTAAACCATTTAATAAAACAAGTCAATAAAGTGTATACAAGAATAATCGTAACAGTTCACAGTCGGACAGAGGGTGATAGGAAATGTAAAACGGGAGCGCCCATCAACAGCACTAATTTTTGAAAAGCACTCTGTCCATTTTGCTTCGCAGTATTCAAAACGGTTGCTAAAGCCGCATAAGCCTGAGCGCCCCAATCAGAACGGAAACTTCCCAGAACTTTCCGATGAATCACAGACGGGCGCAAAGCGCGTTCGCAGGCATTATTGTGAGCGGGTACATCTAAGCGATGCAAAAAGATAAAAAGTGAATCGCGATATTTTCGATAGCGCTCCAGCAGGTTTCTGCCCAAGCCTTTGAATGTTCGTT
>JAYVUA010000085.1:0-34409 GCA_043788255.1 Anaerolineales bacterium
ACTAGTTGTCATTCTTGTCTCCTCTTTGTATAATGGAGTTGAGCCCAGGCTAGTATTCGGTCTTCGAGACCTTGCAACTGTTCGGGCTCATTTGAAAAAAGGACACGGCGATCTTGCTGCACGACGGTCTGCTAGGACCTACCCGACATCGATCTGCCGTGTCCACTTTCATGATACTAGCCGACGCTAGGGAGTCCGCGCAGGTATCCCGCTAAGAGCACGCGAGACTTTCCCACTCGGGAAGAACACCCTCGGGGACGATGCCGCAAAACTTTAGGAGTATCCATGAATAATACACTTGCTCAAAAATCAACAAACCAATACTGGCAGTATGCTCTTTGGCTGGCGCTGTTTACGATTTTTTATAACTTTGCCGAAGGTCTCATTTCAATTTATTTTGGTGCTCAAGATGAAATTCTTACTCTCTTCGGCTTCGGTATAGATTCATTCATAGAAGTCATATCAGGCATTGGCATTCTTGCAATGGTGTTTCGTATTCGCCAAAATACTAATACACCACGCTCAAAATTAGAGCAAACGGCTCTACGCATCACAGGAACATCATTTTATTTGCTTGTCGCAGGCCTTGGCACAACCACCCTGTATAATCTTTTTACTGCCCATGAACCTACAACGACATTACCAGGTTTAATCATTTCATTAATCTCCATTGCTGTAATGTGGCTATTGGTAATTGGCAAGCGCAAAGTTGGTCATGCGCTGGATTCGTCGCCCATCCTTTCCGATGCTAACTGCACAATGGTCTGTATTTATATGTCGGTTGTTTTGTTAGTGTCGAGTCTAATTTATCAATTCACTGGTTTCGGTTTTGTAGATAGCATCGGCGCACTTGGTTTGATTTATTTTTCATTCAGCGAAGGCAAAGAAGCGTTTGAAAAAGCAGCGAGTATTGATGATGTTTGCTGTGATGATGAGAGCAAGGAAAAAGTATAATGTGTTCGCTGTTGTAAAACTGCCGCCGCTTCGCGTCTAGCATTTTTCCGCTCGGACGGCGCCCTGCTCGGAGAGAACACCCTCGGGGACAATGACGCAAACCGTTGAAACTGTCGAATAAGTTACTTTTCAAAAATTATTTTTGAAAAGTGGGATAGAAACGCTGAAAAGTATCTGGTTTTGGTGTTCTGCACAACATTTTAGCAATATTTTGGCATTATTTTAGCCTGTTGTGGGAGATTTTTTTGAACATTTTTAGAACCAGGGGTTTTTCGACAGTCTCGTTAGCCCGCCTCTCGCACTTAAGAAACTACCAATGATTAACTCCACAACCCTACCGACCATCCTGGCAAAACGAATTGAGTTGCGATGGCTCACAGATGCCGATATTCCATCTATTTATTCGATATTCTCGCATCCCGAAGTAATGCGGTATAAGAGTTCACCTCCACTCCAAAATCTAAGTGAAGCAAAAACCGTACTTGACGGTATGTATAACGAATTTCGGAATAAGACGCACTTTCAATGGGGTATTTTTCTCAAAATTGAGAACAAGGTTATTGGAACGTGTACACTGCTCCACTATGATCTGCAAAATAGCCGCGCTGAAATTAGCTACACCCTAGCGCACGATTATTGGGGGCACGGGTTCATGACCGAAGCACTAACTGTCTTGCTTGCCTATGCTTTCACAACAATCAGACTTCATCGAATTGAAGCGGATGTAGATCCGCGCAACACAGCATCGTTGCGCGTTTTAGAAAAACTTGGATTCCAGCGTGAAGGCTTACTGCGGGAACGTTGGCTGGTTGGTAGCGAAACCCAAGATTCTGTGCTATTGGGCTTATTACATCATGAATGGGTTGCCAGATGAGTAGCGGGCTAACAAAGCGTGCAGCAACTGTCTTGAAAATCCGCACATTTTCCGAGCATTTTTCCTTGGACAATCGCCAGTACAGACTGGCTTCAAGTTTTTTCTGCTACTAGGCAGAGTCCACGCCCACCCACTTGTAGTGTATTCCCAAAGCCTTTTTATGTTGCATGATAATCAGATATTTCAAACCTGAGTCAAAGTTCTTATATCCGCTAAAACGAGTTTATACTTTGCTTGGATAGAGTATCAACGCCCACTACCATGAAGTGTTGCTATTGGGCGGAAGCTGCACTTAAAGGAATAGGAAAATGAAATCGTGCAAATTAGGCCTTCATAAATGGATTTACACTACTGATGGTAAGGGTCGTACATGCGGAAAATGCCTGAAGAAGCAGGAAAAGAATGTCGAGGGCAAATGGGCGGATAGTGTCTTAATCAAGCGCCCAGTGGACGAGACAAAATACTGCGAATGTCCGCGTGATTACACAGTATCGATTAAATCCATGATCTGCCCGCGCTGCGGGTTGCCCCGTCGACCCCGTATCGTCCCTTCGGGAGGGAATTCTCCACGGCCTCGCTAATACGTTATTTCTAATAATGTATTAGCGAGGAGGATGCTTGTCCCAATGAAGCAATCGTAATCTTCGCGCAATGCCAATGAGTAATGTGTTGTCGATATTTAGATACTCGTCTCAAACAAACACGTACATACATAAAGGCATGAACGTGAAAACAGAAAACCCCGAACAAAAGCGTACCATTCGTAATCTGATAATTTTTACCAGCGTGGTACTTGCCAGCGGCTGGATAGGCTATGGGCTGGACAAGCTCACAAAGAATCCGCCTGGTCAAGCAGGGTTGGGTATGCTGCTTTGGCTGATTCTTCCATTGGCTACAGCCTTGCTTTTACGTGCCTTTGCTGGAGATGGTTGGAAGGATTTTGGACTTCGCCCAAATTTCAAAAATAATGGCGTTTGGTATGTGGTCAGCTTATTGATTTATCCGGTCGTGGCAATATTGGTGCTGTCGATTGGCGGTGTGTTCGGATTTGTTACAGCTCCTAATTTCTCATTCAACTTGTTGCTCTCCGTTTTTGCAGGCGGACTCGCCGCAGCTTTCATCAAAAATATTTTTGAAGAATTTGCCTGGCGTGGATATCTGGCTCCCAAGGTCTATTCACTTGGTTTGAATGCTTATGTCGGTCATGCGATCGTTGGCTTGATCTGGGGATGTTGGCATATTCCTTATCTGTTATTCTTGCTGGACAGGAAATTAATCTATGCAACAACAACGCAAAGCATGGCAACCTTTGTCCCAATGGGTGTCATCAGTCTCATTGGAGCTTCGATAGCTTATGGTGAACTTCGCCTGTTGACCAATTCAGTCTGGCCGCCATTGGTGCTGCATACGGTTGGCAATGCTCTGGTGGACGTACTTGTTATTCAGGGATTTTTCAAAATAGCAGCGGGCACAGATATTCTTTTTTCACCTGGCCACCAATCCTTGTTGACGTTGGTCTTTTTTACAGTAATCGGAATTGTCTTGCATCGATTACGGGCCAGGAAGTAGATATCAAAATATAAGAATCAAAAAGAGACTGTTGAAAAACAATCTCTTTTTGTAACTAACTACTCAACTACCTAACCATCCAGCTTTTTCTCGCGCCTCGCGCGCAGCCAGCCATTCAAACTATATTTCACCACGCGTTCGTTGCCTTCGAATAATTTTTTGAGATTGGGACGTAATGCCCACATGAGTAAAATCTCCGCGCCCACGCCATACCATACATCGATCCAGGGCATAAGTCCCTGTGAAGCGCGAATGGCGAAAACGATAATGGCAAACAAAGCCACGGCCATTGTAGTTACCGATGCGATGCCAAGCGTGAAGAAGGTCAACATGCCGAGGGGTAGGATAATCAAAATGGAAGCAGGCCAAATTCCCATGGCACCACCAACAGATGGCGCTCCACCGGCTCCGCCGCTCAAGCCGATAAATTTTCCATTCTCGTCCCGTTCAACCAAAAAGATGGAATAATTATGCCCAAGGATCGCAGCCAACGGAGCAATCACATGCACCCAGTGGCCATCTGGTGTGAGCCATTTGGCAATCAAAACAGCAACAGCACCTTTTAAAATATCAAGCATGGCGGTGGCAAAACCTGCCCAAAACCCTGCGGCGCGCATGGCATTTGTACCGCCGGTCCGCCCGCTTTCTACTTCACGAATATCTTTTCCTGTTTTAAGTTTAACGATCAGCAATCCAAAGGGGATCGATCCAAAAATATACGCCAGCAAAATAATTCCCATGTCGAACACAATTTGCATGAAGTTCCTCCAGTTTGAGTGTAACCATAAAAACACGGAAAACGAAAGAAGGTTGCTTGCTTATATGATTTGCAAGTTTACTTCACTAAATTTGCCGTTTTCTATCCAAAAGCCGCGCATATGCCACGTTTGCCGGTTGTCCACGCGGGCAAGGATGATGTACACAACTGCATAGGCGGCCTCTGCAATGTCAGTTGGCGAAACAGTTTCAGGTCCAGTTGGATGCGAGTGGAAGATGCCGATTAAATCCAATGCGTTGGAATCGATCCACTCGAAGGCATTTAACTGCTCGATGGGATCCATCACGTATCGTATCGGACTTTGCGCCTGATTCGTCACCTCAAGCACAGCCTCCACTTTTGCATTGTTCCCCGCCAATAGTCCACATGCTTCAAGCGGAAAATTTGAGTCGACATGTGCGACCATCTTTTGATACTGCTCTTTTGTAAGTACAAGGGATTTCATTAACGTAGAAAAATAACTGTAGCCAACGCAACGCCAATAATAATTGACGGGCCAAGCGCGGCGCGTCGTATTGGAATATTCTCTGCCAGGCTGAGTGATAGCATTGTCAGCGCATAAATTGGGCCTGTGAGTGCAAGGCCAAATTGTATCGGCGTAAGCGGCCAGTAATGCAGCCCCGCGCCGATCTGCGCACAAACGATGCCAATGCCAACTGCCCAGGGAAAGTCCCAACGGTCTGTTCCATCTAGATGAAGAATGCGTAAGCAAATAAGTGCAGTGGCAATAAAAATGATCGGAATCAGCAGGAACATGCGCATCCCTGAAAATCGAATGGATGTGACCAGAATAAGAAATAATGCATACGCGAGGGCAGTTAGGCCAGCACGCGCAAACCCATACGCGGGCGCAGATGGATTAATGGTGATGGACTCGGCTTGAAAAACGATGATGAGCACCAACGCGCCAAACGCAAATCCCACCCACCAGGCGGTGCCGCTTAACAATGCAAGCGGGCTGCCAATTACAAAAGTGGTTAAGGTGGGCAGCATGAGGTGTTCAATATTTGATTTTTTTCCAAGCGCGGGGTTTTCTTTCGTGAGCCAGTCCATGCCGGCGGCAGTAAGGGCGGCGGCAAAAATCGTCATTATTGAGCCAAGGGTGATGGGATAAGCAAAATAGAAGCCGGGCAGGGTAACGGTCAAGGTGAAGCGGGGAGATTGTATCAATCGCGTCAGGGCAAATGTCAATAAAACAGAGGCAACTAATACTCCAATGCGGCTTGTGGAAGGCAAGTCAAAACGGGTTTCCTGCATGCAAAGATTGTACCTGTGGGGGCGCATGAACGCAAGCAGGGGTATGGTAGAATCAATATGTTATGGAAGTTTCACGTATAGAAAACCTGCCTCCACCTCCGGGTGTGATTAATTCAATAAAAGCTGGCTTTGATAAAGTATCTGCCCACATTACAGCGATCTTTCTGCCTTTGCTTTTGAACTTGTTCCTCTGGTTGGGTCCGCGCCTGCGTATGGATGCTTTCTTCACTTCGATTCGCGCGGATATAATCTCCATCTGGCAAACAAGCGGCGTTTCAGCTGCGGATATTAAGCGTGTGTTGGACACCTACGACTCAACGATTCCCCTGATCAATTTATTTTGGATGTTGCGCACGCTTCCCATTGGGATCTCAAGCCTGCTCTTTCCACAAGGGGCATCTTCAACACCTTTAGGGAATCCTGTTGTTTTACAGGTCAGCGCAGTTAGCTTATTTGGCTGGATGTTCCTGCTTACGCTGGTTGGCTGGGTCGGCGGCGGACTGTATTTTCGTGGTGTGGCATTATTGGCAATTGCAAATAAAGAGGATCAGCCAATGGGCATTTTTCGTGCCATTGTCCAAACGATCTTTATTTCCATTTTATGTGGAATCCTATTGATGGCGATTGGACTGCCGATTATTCTTGTCTTGGGATTGGTGCTTCAATTCAGTCCCTTCGCCGCAAATATCCTGATCCTGATTGTGAGTCTTGCATCCATGTGGGTGATTGTTCCATTATTCTTTTGGCCGCATGGTGTTTTTGTTAGAAAGCAAAATGTACTTACATCCATTATTAGCAGTGTTCAAATGACGCGTTTTACACTCCCGACGAGCAGTATGTTCGTATTGACAGTGTTTCTGCTTTCCTTTGGTTTGAACTTTTTATGGAGTATTCCCCCAGAAGATTCCTGGATCACCTTATTGGGAATCTTTGGTCATTCGTTTGTTACCACCGCTTTGCTGGCTGGTAGTTTTATCTATTATCGTGACATGAATGTCTGGCTGCAAACTGCCATTGAGAAATTGCGTCCGGGCATACTGACGAAAAAAGCATAAGTTTAAATGTAAATTGTTGGAGGTTGTTGTGGCTGATAAAGAGAAGAAAATAAATTATGATGTAAGTTCCATTCAGGCCCTCGAAGGTATTGACCATGTGCGTAAACGCCCGGGTATGTACGTGGGCGGTACAGATATTAAAGCTTTACACCATCTTGTTTATGAAGTTGTTGACAATTCCATTGATGAAGCGCTGGCCGGTTTTTGCAACGCCATCAATATCACCATCCATACTGATAGCAGTATCACGGTTGAGGACAATGGCCGCGGTATTCCGGTAGGTCCGCACCCAACGAAAAAGGATTCAAAGGGAAATCCGATGGAGACTGTCGACGTAGCCATGACAGTTATCGGTGCGGGCGGTAAGTTTGGAGGTGGCGGGTATAAAGTATCGGGTGGTTTGCATGGTGTGGGTCTTAGCGCTGTCAATGCTCTTTCCGAGTGGATGAACACCGAGATCAAGCGTGATGGTAAGTTATGGCGCCAGGAATACAAGCGCGGTGTGCCTCAGGGAATCATTAAACAGATCGGCAAGGTAAAGGACGAAACAGGCACCAAACAAACTTTTAAGTTTGATAAACAGATATTTACAGAAGATATTGATTTCCGTTTCGATACGCTGGTTCAACGCTTCCGTGAAATGTCTTTTGTAACACGCGGCGTGACCATTAAATTCTCTGATGAGCGCGCCGACCGCGAGATGACCTTCTACTTCGAAGGCGGCCTAACCTCATTTGTCCGCTATCTTAATCGCAACCGTGAAGGGCTTCATCCAGTTGTACATGTTGAAAAAGAAGTGGACGGCGTCGGCATTGAGGCCGCGATCCAATATACAGATTCTTATACGGAATCAGTATATTCATTTGCAAATACGATCAATACCATTGACGGTGGTACACATCTGACAGGCCTGCGCTCATCGTTGACTCGTGTGGTCAATGACTATGCCCGCAAGAACGGCCTGCTCAAGGATGCAGACCCAAACTTCTCTGGCGACGATACCCGCGAAGGTTTAACCGCCATTGTTTCCGTTAAGCATCCTGACCCACAGTTTGAATCACAAACCAAGGTCAAATTGATGAACCCGGAAGCGCAAACCTATGTCACCCAGGTGGTTGGCGAAGCATTCAGCACGTTTCTTGATGAGAATCCGCAAGCTGCCAAGGCAATCATTTCCAAGTGTCTTACTTCTGCCCGCGCGCGTGATGCGGCGCGCAAGGCGCGTGATCTTGTCATTCGGAAATCGGCACTTGAATCACTTACCTTGCCTGGCAAGCTCGCAGATTGTTCGGAACGTGATTCTTCCAAAACTGAGTTGTACATCGTAGAAGGTGACTCTGCAGGTGGTTCAGCCAAACAAGGACGAGACCGTCACTTCCAGGCTATCCTCCCGTTGCGCGGTAAGATTCTAAACACCGAACGTGCCCGCCTTGATAAGATCCTTGGCAATAATGAAGTCAGGTCATTGATCTCTGCGCTAGGCACAGGGATTGGCGATAATTTTGACATCGAAGGTTTGCGCTACGGCCGTATCATTATTATGACGGATGCTGATGTTGATGGTAGTCATATCCGTACCTTGTTGCTCACCTTTTTCTTCCGATATATGCCGCACCTGATCGATGATGGTCATCTTTATATTGCCCAGCCGCCGCTTTATCGTGTCGCTTTTAAGAATCAATTCAAGTATGCTTATAGCGATAAGGAAAAAGATAAGTATGTGAAAGAGATCGGCAGTGACAAGGTGGGTATTCAAAGATATAAAGGTCTCGGCGAAATGAATCCCGATCAATTATGGGAAACGACAATGAACCCCGCAAATCGCACGCTTCTCCTCGTTGCCGTGGATGATGCTGCCGAAGCTGACCGTACCTTCGACATGCTCATGGGGGATGCGGTTGACCCCCGCAAGAAGTTCATCCAGACTCATGCAAAGAGTGTAAGGAATTTGGATATTTAGTTTTAAAAATCACTTTGAAGCCCGCCAGTTTATGCTGATGGGCTTCTTTTTATTTTGCGCCTTGCTTCTTTGTTATGAAAGTAGCATACACTGTTGGAAGAGTTGTAGAGTAAAATTCGAGCATTATGATGGCTCAAAGTATGCAGCGCAACGAGCAGGTTGGTTTCCAGCCTTTTGGTGCATTCGTCACCCAATTCCTGAAGTGGTTTGTATTTTTATATCAGGTAATGGCTGTGGTTGTGTTCCTAGCTGGGCTGTTTTTTGCCAATCGCTGGCTTCAACAACCATTTATTGGGGCGTTTTATGAACATACGATGGTTTTTAATGGAACCGGCCCAGATGACCTTGTTAAAGAATGGTTCTTATATAAACAAGTAGCCCTTGGCGATCAGCTTGTTGCTGTAAATAATGTGCCAGTCAAAAGCACCAGTGATGTTAATAGTGTTTTACAAGGACGTGTGCCCGGAGAAAATGCAACTGTCACAATACGCTCGGAAAATGGGGAAGAACGCACGATCGATATTACTCTATATTCATTTCCTGCAACCAGCCGCACCGTATATTTCATTGTTCCCTCAATACTAAGTGCTGTCTTTCTACTGGCAAGCTTATGGATATTTGGCTTGCGCCGTAACGAACCCGCCGGGCGGGCTTTTTCTCTTTTTACATCTTCGCTTGCAATTGTTACCGGCACATATTTCAATCTAATTACCACACATGAGTTTTCTGTTATATGGACCCTTGCGGCTGCATTTACGGGCGGCGCTTTGTTAGACCTTGCGCTGACCTTTCCAGTTGAAATGCGTGCTGTGATTAATCGTCCCTACCTGCGCTGGATTGGAATCGGGATAGGAATCATACTGGCTGGTATTGCAATATCCACCGTGTTTGATTTTGACCACCCAACAGCCTACATTAACAGATGGCAATATATTTATGGGTTTATTGCACTAAGCGCATTGTTCTACATTTCCATGAATCTTTATCATGCGATCCATGCTCAATCGCCTGTGGTGAAAACCCAGTCACGGGCTATTTTGATCGGCGCTATTATTTCCTTTGTCCCAATGAGCGTCTGGCTTGGTATCGTGTTTTTTGCACCGATTAATTTTTCACCTTACTTGTTTCTGCCGCTTGCAGTATTTCCTCTGGTGATTGGGTATACAATTTTGCGTTTCCGCTTCCTTCGCACTGACGATATCGTTCGGCGCGGTGTGATGTATTTTGTACTTACCTTGTTTGTGATGAGTGGCTACGCTTTGCTCGTTACTGGTGCAAGCTTCATATTGAATACCAGCCTGCCTGCGAACAACGCATTTTTAGTGGGTGGTTTTATATTTTTATTAGCCATCGTACTCGAGCCGCTTCGTACGCGCCTGCAAGGCCTTGTAGATACGGTCTTCTTTCATGGCGAACGAGCTTTTGCCGAGCAATTGGAAAACTTTTCGCGCCAGCTTACAACAGCCTTGGATCTAAACACGATCGGCATGATTCTACGCGAGCAGATCGCTTCGACCTTAACCCCGAGCCGGGTACACATCTATACATACGATCCACTCAATGACTTTTTCTCCGCTCTACCCGGCGAAGATCGCCGCCCTACGAGTGACATTCGCTTTACATCAACCAGCCCCTTTGCTCGCTATTTTGAAATAGAACGACTGCCTTTATATCTGGATAATACTTTTACATTACCAGATGTATTACAGGCAGAACAATCGCGGCTTGCCTTATTGGGAGCACGTCTGTTCATTGTGTTACCGGGCAAGGAACGTGAAAATGGCTGGCTGGCTTTGGGTCCAAGATTATCAGGTCAGGCGTACACACCGCGTGATTTGAGATTTCTTGAGAATATCGGTGACCAGGCTTCTGTTGCCATTGAGCGCGTGCAAACCGTAGCACGCCTTGAGCGCCAGATCCAGGAAATGAACGCGTTGACCCGTGTTTCTCAGGGTGTAAACGTCACGTTGACTTTTGATGACGTGCTTGAATTGATCTATGCCCAAACCGCGCAGATCATTCCAACTTCACATTTTCATATTACTCTATATAGAAAAGACAGCGATTACTATTACTACGGCTTCTGTGTGGAAAATAACGAGCGCATTCCAGAGCATGAGAATCTGCCATTTTCTGAAAACACAGGTTTGGGTCCCGAAGTGATTCGCTTGAGTCGCCCCATCATTACGCAGGATTACATTCGTGAATGTCAGGCACGCGGACATACCGCCACACTGAATAATGCATTTGCCTGGATGGGCGTACCGTTGAATGCTGGCGCGGTCTCCATCGGCGCATTGAGCATCAGCAGCCGTGATGGGGGTACGATCTATACACGAGGTCAGCTTGAATTATTGCAGGCCATTGCAGATCAAACTGCAGGAGCCATTGTAAAAGCACGCCTGCTTGAAGAAACGCAACAGCGCGCACATCAACTTGCTACTTTGAATGAAATCACACAGCAGTTGACTTCAACCCTCGAGTTGGCCCCGCTGCTTCAAAATATTCTTGAGAACGCCGTAGGCATTTTGAATTGTGAAGCGGGCAGTTTATTCCTTGTGGATGAGCAGACAGGCGAATTGGTTTTTAAAGCAACTGTTGGTCCTGTTGCCGCAAATTTGATCGGCCAGCGTTTACCGGCAGGGACGGGCATTATTGGGCGCGCAGTACAAACTCGCGGCCCAGTGATCGAAAATGAAGATCAGCGTTCGGCAACAAGATTTAGAGGCGTTGACCAACAAACTGGGTTTGTCAGCCGCTCGCTTATGGCTGTGCCTCTGCAGGCAAAAGACAGCATTACCGGTGTGATCGAAGTTATCAATCGCCGCGATGGTCTGCCTTTTGTTCAGGATGATCAAACCCTGCTGACTGCTTTTGCTGGCCAGGCTGCAGTTGCGATTGAAAACGCCCGTCTTTATACACTTACAGATCAAGAGTTAGCAGTTCGCGTGGAAGAACTCTCGGTTATGCAGCGCATTGACCGTGAATTAAATGCCAGCCTTGAAATGGATCGTGCCATGCGTATCACATTGGATTGGGCATTGCGACAATCCGGCGCTGAAGCAGGGTTGATCGGTATGCTGGAAGAATCAAAACTGCGTGTGATGTCACATCAGGGTTTTGATGAGAAAATGGAAAACCTGCCAGACCAAACCATGAAAGTGGAAATTCCCGCCATGACTCTGGTGGTGGAAACGGGTCAACCGCAGCAATTAACTGTTGTAGCTTCAAAGGATAAATTACTTCCAAGCGCACATACTCAAATGGTGATTCCAATTCGCCGCGAAACAACCGTGATCGGTTTGCTTCATTTGGAGAGTATGAGCGATTCACAAGTGGACATCGATTTTCTTACCCGTCTCACTGACCACGCTGCCATCGCTATTTCCAATGCACAACTGTATGCCGAAGTTCAACGCGCCAACCTCGCCAAGAGTGACTTCGTTGCATTCGTGGCGCATGAATTAAAGAATCCAATGACCTCGATCAAAGGCTATACAGAGTTGCTGGCGGGCGGGGCGGTGGGTCAGATCAATGAAATGCAGACCAACTTCCTAAACACAATTAAATCCAATGTTGAACGTATGTCCACTTTGGTTTCAGATCTAAATGATAACGGCAAGATCGAAGCGGGTCGTTTGCGCCTTGATTTTAAAGCCGCCAACGTCGCAGAACTCGTGGATGAAGTGATACGTTCGCTTAAGCGTCAGATCGAAGACAAGAAACAAACCTTGGATGTTATTTTGCCCGAGAAACTTTCTCCCATGTGGGCTGACCGGACCCGTGTTGGGCAGGTACTTACCAACCTGGTCAGTAATTCGTATAAATACACACCCGAAAGCGGCATTGTTCAGATCGGAGTTGAAGAGACTGCGAATCAATGGGACCCGGAAGGCGCCGTACGCGTTATCCATTTATGGGTTAAAGATAACGGGATTGGTATGAGCCCGGAAGATCAACAGAAGATGTTCCAGAAATTCTTCCGTTCTGACGACCCCAAAGCCCGTGAAGCGCCTGGTACAGGGTTGGGATTAAACATTACAAAAAGTTTGGTTGAAATGCAAGGCGGCCGTATCTGGTTTGAAAGTGAGTTCCGTAAAGGAACCACCTTCCATTTCACCATACCGGTTGCGGAAGCCTAGTGAGATGATATGACAGTAGTTGCATCAGTAGGATTTGCGCAGGCATTAGATGGACGTGAAGCCGGGTTACAAGCGGCGCATAAAGCTTTAAATCGCATGGGCGCCAATACCCCCACCCTCGCTTTTGTAATTTCTTCACATCAATATCAGCCGCGTGAAGTCTTGAACGGAGTATCCAGTCTTTTGGGAGATACTCCCATGATTGGTTTTAGTTCACCTGCAGGGCTTACAAATAATGGTCAGCATCCGCACTCTGTTCTTGTGGCTCTTATAAGCGGCGATTTTCAAGCGGACACCACCTGGCTTCCAGGCTATGCACAATCTGGCAGGGAAACAGCTGTAAAAATTGTGCAGCATGCCCAGGCGCGTGTGGAGCGTCAATCCATCCTTTTCTTTGCAGATGGTTTCAATGGCGATGCCGAACAGTTTTGCAATACCATCCCTCCTGAATTAAATATCACAGGCGCACTTTCCAGTGGAGACCTTCACACAGGCAATACCTATCAGATGACAGGCAATCAAACCGGTACAGGCGGTTTGGTGGCCGCATTTCTGCGTGGAAATATAAAAATTGGTGTAGGCCACGATCATGGTTGGGACCCGGTAGGCAGTCAATTCCGAGTAACCCGTTCGCGTGGATTTTGGTTACGTACATTGGATGGCCGCCCTGCCTCCGAAACATACGCCGGGCTTTTTGGTTACCCAGCACGAGATTGGGCTTTTCCTCCTTTGAATTATCTCGCGCGTTTGTATCCACTAGGTGTTGAACAAGGCGAAGACCTTGTTGTTCGTTCCCCGATCCGTGTGGAAGCAGATGGCAGCTTCCGTATGAATGCCACCATTCGTGATGGCATTGATGCATATTTGTTGGTGGGCAGCCGCGTTGCATGCGAACGTGCCGCACGAGAAGCAGCTCAGCAAGCCTTGCTTGATCTTGGTGATTCAAAGCCTGCCTTTGCCCTCGTACTTGTTGATGTTGCCTGGCAGATGCTGTTAAAAGCACAACCTGGCATTGAGATCGAAGCTGTGCAGGAAATTCTTGGAACAAACATCCCGATTGCCGGCGGCTATACTTTAGGGCAAATAACTTCCGCTGAAGGCTCAGCGCCGAAATTTTTGAATCAGCATATTGTCGTCATCGTTTTTGGTGAGGAGCATCCAAGCTAGGCTGAAATTAGAGTTAAGCCTGGCATTGAACATATATGAGCGTAATTAACTGACAGGTTTTCTGTCAGTTTTTTGTGAAAGGATGAAAGATGAATCTCAAACCATATTTATTTGCCCTGATTGTTTTGACTCTCGTGAGTTGTTCTGCTCCTGTAGATGTGGCTCCGCCTCCCACTGCCCTGCCATCTGCTACTCCCCAACCAGCATTGGTCAGCACTCCAACATTCACTGCCATCCCCGCATTGACAGAGCCAGCGACAGCAACGTCAACACTTCTTGTCTCAACTTCCACGATTTCATTTTGCGATGATTCCCATGGACGTGAGCTGATTAATTCATTTACGGTTGCCATCGCTACCAAAGATGGACGGTTACTCTCATCTCTTGTCTCTCCATCCAATGGTATGGATGTGCGCTTTTATCGCGATGGCAACATTGTCAACTATGATGTGGAGCACGCGAAGTTTGTTTTTGAAACCACTTTTCAAGCTGACTGGGGACTTTCTTTCGGAAGCGGCGAACCAACCCTTGGCTCGTTTCAAGAAATCATTCGACCGAGCTTAGAGCAAGTATTTACCTCAAACGCTGTTATCGTTTGTAATCAACTCAAAGTAGGCGGGGCAACCTATCAACCGATCTGGCCTTATCAAGGGATGAATTACTTCTCGGTTTATTACCCTGGTACCGATCAATATGGCGGGCTGGATTGGCAGACCTGGGTAGTTGGCATGGAAAATGTGGCAGGAAAACCATATCTGGCGGCACTCGTACATTTCGTCTGGGAGCCGTAGAATACCCATAAAAGTTGAAGAGTTAATTCCTTCCCTTTCTTCTTTCGCAAAAAGAAGAAAGGGAATTTTTATTTCTAAGGTAAGAAAACACCAAATGTGCTACTCTATAAATTATATTATTGTAAAAAGTTGCAATAAGGAAAATTATGTCCTGTTCAGAAGAATTCACTCCCCAACTCCGTGCTCGTGGTTACCGTATGACGCCTCAAAGACATGCGATCTTGCATGTTCTTTGTCATTCAGGTGAGCATCTCTCGCCCACTCAAGTGTACGAGCAGGCTATTGAGGAATTACCTGACCTTACGGAACCAACTGTCTATCGCACGTTGGAATTCCTGGCAGAAAATGGCCTGGCCTATCCTGCCCACACGGAAAACGGGCATCTTGGTTATCAGATCGCAAGGCACGATCATCATCATCTTGTCTGCCGTAATTGTGGAAAAGAATCAGAGGTTGAACACTCTCTCTTAAGGAATCTCTATCAGAAACTTGAATCAATCAGCGGCTATAAATTGACCGATAGCCACGTCACATTTTTTGGGCTGTGCCCCAATTGTCAAAAGCAATCCTAAACAAACCAAAGGAGGTACGTAAATGTTTAACAAAAGTTCACTCTCCAATCTCAAATGGCTGGGCATTTATTATGCGGCCTTGTTACTCTGGCTGGGAACAACTGCCATGCATATTCCTGATGGTTATCTCAGTCCCATTACCTCGTTGATCATGTTTTTGTTGGTACTTCCCTTCTGGGTGATTGGAATTCGTAAAATCCGTGAGACCATGAACGCCCGCAGTGTGCCGCTGATTGCATTGCTAGCCGCTTTTTCATTTGTTATTATGATGTTCAACGTGCCATTACCCGGCGGAACAACGGGTCACGCCGTGGGTGCTGCATTGGCTGCAATCATTTTAGGACCAGAAGTGGCGATTGTTGCAGTTTCAATTGCTTTGATCATTCAGGCTTTCTTCTTTGGTGACGGCGGAGTTTTAGCCATTGGCGCAAATTGTTTTAATATGGCAGTGGTAATCCCGTATGTGAGTTACTACATTTATCAGGCAATCTCAAAAAATACACCCTTGAATTCCTCACGACGGGTGATTGGTGCGGCAATTGGCGGTTGGGTGGGTGTAACCGCGGGGGCGTTTTTGGCGGGCGTGGAGTTCGGAATTCAGCCATTACTTTTTTACGCGGCTGATGGTTCGCCGCTATATGCGCCTTATCCTCTGTCTATTTCAATCCCTGCAATGGTCATTCCGCATATGCTTGTCGCTTCGGTTGTGGAGGGCGTACTAACAGCGTTGGTGATAGCTTATTTGCAGCGATCAAATATCGGTGTGTTGGAAGCGGCTGAAAAGCCTGCGATGGTTGGTCAGGTTGGAAGCTTCCAAAAATTGCGCGGACTTTGGATCGGCATGGTCATTTTGATCATCGCATCGCCTTTGGGGCTTCTTGCGCCCGGTACTGCCTGGGGCGAATGGGGCACGGAAGAATTAACTATTCTTGGCTTGAAATCGGTTCCTGCTGGCTTGGAGAAATTATCCACTTTATGGGGCGCGCCGCTTGCAGGCTATGATCTGCCTGTACTTGGAAATGCAAACCTGGGCTACGTTCTTTCTGCTGTTCTTGGAATCCTTGTGACTGGGCTGGTTGTTTGGTTGTTTACCATGCTGGTTACCTCTGGGACGAATTCCAAAAAACAAAGTACGTAATTGATTTGTAAATCATAGGAAATATCGGGTAGTTTTCATTATATACGCGAAGACTACTCCAAAATATTATATGGAAAATCCTTCGGTTCCAAAACATTCTCACAAACGCAGTAACGTATTGGAACATACCCTTCATGGCATCGCCGCGACTCTGGAACGCGCGCTCTTTTCAGAAGAGATCAGCATCCGTCCGGGGTTGTTTCAATCCATTGATCCACGAGTCAAAGTTTTATCGATACTGGCGTTATTGATCGCAGTAAGTTTTTCGAGAAGCCTGTTGATCATCGGCGCGATCTATTTGCTGGCTTTGATACTGGCTTTGCTTTCCTACATCCCTGCTGACCTTTTTATCAAACGTGTTTGGCTGGCTCTGCCATTTTTCACAGGGACCATTGTTCTGCCTGCTTTGTTCATTACGCCCGGCCCCACGCTGGTTCAACTTCCGCTTGGGCTGGTCATTACTCAAACAGGGCTGACCACTGTGTTGTTTCTTTTATTGCGTGTCAGTACCTCTGTCTCTTTGACATTGCTTCTGATATTGACGACTCCCTGGAATACCGCCCTTAGCGCGTTGACCGTGCTTGGCATTCCTGATACTTTTATTTTGATCCTCGGTATGACCTATCGCTATATTTATTTGTTGCTGCATACCGCCACCGATATGTTTCTCTCCCGCAAAAGCCGCGTCGTCGGAAGGCTCAATGCTGCGGATGATAGACGAATGCTGGCTGCGATCAGCGGTACGTTATTAGGCAAGTCTCTTGACCTTAGCAGCGAAGTTTATCTCGCCATGCAATCCCGTGGTTTCAGAGGCACAATCGTCACTTTAAAGCCATTCAAGATGCAAGCTCGTGACTGGCTATGGTTGTTTGTTTTTATCGTGCTGGCATTGATTGCAATATTTTTAGGTAGATAAGAATCAGGATGGTGTAGCTTGAGTACTGAACCTGTTTATGAAATTAAGAATGCTTCGTTTGCCTATGATGGCAAGCAATTGGCGCTGGAAAATATCAACCTGACCGTGCACGCGGGTGAATGTTTGGTCATTCTCGGCGCGAACGGATGCGGAAAAAGTACCCTGCTGAAATTGCTCGACGGTCTTTACTTCCCGACACGGGGCAGCATATCTGCTTTTGGCAAAGCGCTGACAGAAGATGCTCTGCGCGATGATGCTTATAATTTTTCATTCCGCCGTCAAGTAGGATTGGTCTTTCAGGACACCGATGTTCAGTTATTCTCTCCCTCTGTCATGGATGAACTGGCTTTTGCCCCATTACAACTCGGGCTTTCACGAGATGAAGTAACTCAGCGTGTCGAATCTGCTCTCGAGTCATTAAGGATCAAGAAGCTGCGCGACCGCGCCCCGCATCGACTCTCTGGCGGAGAAAAACGCCGCGTGGCACTTGCATCTGTCCTCACGCTCAACCCTGACGTGTGGCTGCTCGACGAACCAACAACAGGTCTGGACCCGCGCAGTCAATACTGGTTGGTGGACTTTATTCTCGAACAGCGTAATATCGGAAAAACAGTCATCACCGCAACCCATGACCTGGAAATTGCTCAACAGATCGCCACAACCATCTACGTCTTTGATGAAGAACACCACATTACAGCTTCTGGCGAGCCACATGCGATTTTACATGACCATGATTTACTGCATCGTTGTAACTTGTCTCATTATCATATTGAGTCTGCCGAGAAATAAAAATATATAGTTGTATGGCTTAACGAGTGAAATCTTGGAAAATGAAAAGCTGTTGACGGCACATGGATTGGAGAAGCCTTGATTTTTTGAAGCTCTGCTTGTGTGTTTTTTACAATAGGAAGGATGGGTACGCTTCATCATCATAATATATTATTTAGGCAAAGTATTATCAGCTGTTTATTCGGGGAATATTTATTGCATTTCCAGACTTGTGTTTTTATCGCACATGATTAATTTGGTTTGAAGAGTGCCAACCATAAAACTTACTATGAGGATTAAGAGTTGGAGTTTTAGTAAACCTGTATTATTTTTCGATTTTTTAATTGAAGCGATGGAGTAGGAAAGATGGGGGTGTACTCTTTCTCTATGTTTTGAGTAAACTGTATAGTCTATCGTTTGAGCAGACTTTTATTTCTGATTCTATTTGCGCCTGCATAACATGGCATATAACTAAATAGTGGTATATGAGAAAAATGAAAAAACAATTGCTAATTACACTTTTTATTGTCATTCTGAGCGCTATAACGCATACGTCTGCGACTGCTTCAACCTCCTCTTATTTATTAGCAAATAGCAAGATTCTTACTACTGATAGAGCAATAGCCACCTGGCCGTCAACGATTCCGGCCGGCGAAAAGCGCCCAGTAGTGATATTTTTGCCTGGCTGGGGTGGAGTAGGGGCGGTAAATGCTTCTGTATCTTCGCAAAACACGAATCTGGTTAATGAAGGCTATGTCACATTAGCGATTGGTTTTGATTCTAGTGCTACATGGATTAGCGACATTGATGTCAAAACAATGCAAGGTTTGAATAAGCTTTGTGCGGATGCAACTATCCCTGCCAATTGCAATGCTGTTATTTTAGTAGGAAGTTCCTATGGCGGATCACAAAACTATTGGGTAATAGAATACTTGCGTAGTAATGGCTATGGTGGCGGTATTAACAGCGTAGGCAAGGTATTAGGGTTTCTTTCAGAAGATGTCGGTTATGGAGCACCTGGCACATTAACAAACTCAACCACAGGAGCATTTATACGAACAGGTTTGGCACATACATCCTCTTATGCCGTAGCAATGATTGAGAATTTAGGTGACACCACATTTCCAGTGGATGAATGTACCTGGGGGAATTGCGGGGTAAGAGTATTAAGCAATGCCCATCTGGGTGCTCAAAATGTATTCAGCATCTGCCCGCCTGGCGGGGAACATGGAACTCGAGGTTTTGCGAATTGGGATGCATGGGTCGTTTCTGCAATTAAAACCATGATCCATGTCACATATGGCGTTCCCACCTTCACGGGCTATATTTCTCCTTTACTTTCTGTAGGCAATACCTGTATAAATTCGGCAGCGTTGCCGGGGCTTTCCATTTCTGGAATCAATATCATGGCGAATGGGAAACCCATTCGCTTGCGTGGTGTCAATATGGGCGATCCATTTTGGGCACGTGGTGGGTACGGGGCAACCTATTCAACTGCTGATTATGCAGCGATTTCTCATGATTGGCACGCGAATGTTGTACGCATCAGTATTTTTCCTACACAATGGAAAAATACTGATGCGTGCCGCCCTTCTCGCTGGTTTGGCACAGGAAGTTAACTCTTCGCTCAACAACGGGTTGTACGTCATAATTTCCTATCATGTCATCGGCTGGCCGGATGGGTTTTATCAAACCGCATGTTGTGGGAACCCGGCAGATACCTATGATTCCAGCCTGAGCCTGGCCGCATCCTTTTGGGCTCAAATGGCGCAGACATATGGATCAGATACCCGCGTCATTTTTGACCTATGGAATGAACCAGTCCATCCAGATGATTTCACCCTTTATGGATCCACCCCAAATCCACTTTGGGCCGAACTTAAACTGGCATATGAAAGTTTAATCCAAACTGTAAGAACTAATGGCGGTCAGAATATCGTTATTGCCACCGGGAATCGTTGGGCTAGCTGGTTGGTGGGCATCAAAGAAAATCTGCTTTCAGACCCAAATGTTGTTTATGCTTATCACAAATACTCGGTGGAAGGGTCAAACACTGCTGCTGAATGGAATAAGGATACGGGCGGGCTAATTGGCGTTAAGCCCGTGATGGTTAGCGAGTGGGGATATGAAGATGTAGATGCCGGGTTGAATCGTACCTGGCCTGGAACCCAGGCTTCCTATGGAGATCCCTTTACTCAATGGATGGAAAGTAACAATTTAAGCAACCTGGCTTGGATGTATCATCATGACTGGACTCCAGCTTTGCTCAAATCAGATGGAAGTACTACCATCTATGGATCTTTTGCTAAGCAATATATTTCTAGCCAATCATTAGTCCACATTGCTGGAATCTTTACAGATACTTGGGCGATGCAGATAGCGCCCGCTGCGGATCCGAATCAACTGGCGCTTCAGTTGGGCGCGCAAAATTTGGGGCAGGTTGGAGTCTTGTCCGGTTATTATTTATTTCGCATTCCCGGCAGTGCTTCACAGTCAAATACTATCGCGGCTTTATTGAGAGCAAATTCAAATGTGCTGTGGTTTGAACAACAAGTGGCACACCAGCAGAGCAAGCGCGATAATGTCCTTCCGTCCGAGGCGGATCTCTCGGGATCAATCATAGACGCACCTACCACGACATTTGATGCCAACTCTCAGGATAACGAGAGCAATGTTTCAGCCCAGGATACCACCCTGCCTGACACATCCCTGCCATTGCCTGCTACGATCATCCAACCTTCTCCAACACCCACTCAATCATCTGCAACACAACCAGTGTCCACACAAACCTTGGCGTTGCCAACACAAGCATTAACCCTTCCTGCACAAACGCCCACCCTGCAAATAAAGAGGTTGTCAATTTCAACCGCAGCTATTCTGGTCACAAAAATAGCTGCGGTTCCTGCTGAATATTCATTCATTCCCCCTGCGACTGTCGAATTAGTTACTTCATTTACAGACTTAGAGAATCGGCCAAATAACGGAAACACAAAAGTGGCGATAGTATCCATTGTCTTTTTTGCCGCTGGAGGAGCCATTTTCTCAGTGAGGCGAAAGATAAGAATTGCAGGTAAATCGAGCAAATCCAAATAAGCCAAAAGCCAGATGGCTTCTTCCGATTGAAAAATCTGCTGCATGAATTGCCGATCATCATGCTGGTCTCTAGAGATGCTATGAAGCTTGTGCACGAATTATTTCCGAGCACGACCATAATGGATAAAGGTAGTTCGTGGCAAACGGCTTGATAAGTGAAATCTTGGAAAATGAAAAGCTGTTGACGGCACATGGATTGGAGAAGCCGTGAGAAAAAATGACTGATAATTTAAATCAAAAGGCATTCCTGAAAATCAGGAATGCCTTTTGATTTTGTATATGAATTAAGAAACTACAACCCCGCAGCCTTCTTCAAAGCAGCAGCCTTATCAGTCTTTTCCCAGGGGAATTCGATATCGTCACGGCCAAAGTGACCGTACGCGGCGGTCTTGCGATAGATCGGGCGACGCAGGTCAAGGTCACGGATGATCGCGCCTGGGCGCAGGTCAAAGTATTCGTTGACCAGTGCGGCGATTTTTTCATCTGCAATTTTTGCGGTGCCGAAAGTCTCAACATTGACAGAGAGCGGGTGAGCTACGCCAATCGCGTATGCTACCTGTACTTCCACGCGGTCCGCCAAACCAGCAGCCACAATGTTCTTGGCTACATAGCGCGCGGCATATGCAGCGGAACGATCCACCTTCGTGGGGTCTTTCCCGGAGAATGCACCGCCGCCATGACGACCCATGCCGCCATATGTATCAACGATGATCTTGCGGCCAGTTACGCCTGCATCACCCATGGGGCCGCCGATAACAAAGCGGCCGGTCGGGTTGATGAAGACTTTTAAATTTTTATCAACCAAGGCCTCTGGCAAAGTTGGGTAAATAACATGCTCGCTGACAAGTTCCATGATCTCAGATTGTGAGATATCAGGTGCGTGCTGTGTAGAAATAAGAACGGTGTCAATGCGCTTTGGTTTACCCTGTGAATATTCCACAGTGACCTGGCTTTTGCCATCCGGGCGCAGCCATGGCAGTGTGCCGTCTTTGCGAAGCTCACTCAAACGACGGGATAATTTATGTGCCATATAAATTGGCATCGGCATCAAAGTGTCTGTCTCGTTACAGGCAAAACCAAACATCATACCCTGATCGCCAGCGCCGACATGTTCAATACCGGCATCCTTCATTTCGCCGCTTTTATCTTCAAGCGCGTGATCAACACCCAAAGCAATATCTGCGCTTTGGCTTGCAACTGCTGAAAGCACGGCGCAAGTGTTGCCGTCGAAACCTTTTTCGCTGCTATCGTAGCCGATCTCATTGACGACCTTGCGGACAAGTTCGTCAAAGTTAACATATGCGTTGGTGGTGATCTCGCCCAACAGCGCCACGAAACCAGTCTTGATAGCTGTCTCGCAAGCCACGCGCGACATCGGGTCCTGCTCAAGACAGGCATCCAATACTGCATCCGAGATTTGGTCGCACATTTTGTCGGGGTGTCCTTCTGTTACCGATTCTGATGTAAACATCAAGCTCGGTGAAGACATAAAAGTGTTGCTCATTTTTGTTTCTCCTTAAGAAAATATAATTGCCCTTTCAACACGCGAAAGGGCAATTATGCATAATGCTTTCTACCCTCTCATCTCCCAGAAATTGATCTGTCGGATTTGGCACCATATTCAATTTTCATTGACTGGTTGTCGAGACATCGCAGGGCCGTTCCCTCCGTCTCTCTGGATAAGAGTGCCGTATTAGGGCTATTGAATTGTTTTGGGATAATACCATAGGATAAGGTCAGCGTAAAGATAAATAACGCATCTTTACTTAACTGATAGCCTGTTTCTGTTTAATTGTTACTCACACATCTGAATCCGATCTTCGTCGAGCTGTGACCATAATACGTTTTATCTGTTGGCAGTACAGATGGGTTTGGACCAACTTCATATCCGCGGTTGGACAATCGCAGATTTATCATATCTTCCTGGAAAGACCCGCCGCGAATCACACGTAAATGATTTCCCGAATCGATGGTTGGACCGCTGGGATTTTCACTTGGTGATTCAGCATAGTAAGTTTGCCTGTAATAATCGGCAACCCATTCCCAAACATTACCTGTCATATCAAGCGCACCGAACGGGCTTGCTCCCTCTGCGTATGTGCCCACGCGTGAAGTATCTCCAACGATATTTAATGAGTTGGAATTATTTGCATTTGGCGGTTCATCACCCCATGGAAATGTACGCATATCATCGCCGCGAGCTGCGCGTTCCCATTCCGCTTCGGTGGGGAGGCGGCGTTCAGCCCATTGACAATAGGCATTCGCATCGTACCATGTCACTTGTACAACGGGATAATCACGAAATTCAGTAGTTCCAAAATATTCAACACGGTTATCAGAGCTGACGGAAACTGGCGGCCTGCATGTGCCGGCATCGACACATAAGCCATACATACCATTTGTAACTTCCACCTGATCGATCCAAAAAGCGGCAAGCTTAACCTTGTGAGGGGGAGCTTCATCTGTATCACGCAGAACATCCAATCCCCCCATATATAAAGTTCCGCCTGGGACAAAAAGTTGTGTCATCCCATCTTTTGTTGAGATTTTTATATTCACGGGTGTGGATGTTAGTTCTGGTGTTAAGGATGCAATGACCTCAGTAGCTGTTACTGGTGTATTGGATGCAGAAGGTGTGCTTGTATTTATTGCGGTGGGTGTGATGGTTGGTCCATTGCTTTGGCAGGCCGCTAAAAAAAATATCGAAAGGGGAATGAGTAATTTTTTCATATTATTTATTGAACCAGGCTGATCGCCTTTTTTGCTTGATCCTCGTAAAAATTTGGGTTGATTTTATCTGCTTTTTGCCACGCTTTGAGTGCGCCTTTGAAATCACCTTTGCGGTAAAGACCAAAACCATACCACAGCCATGTTTCTTCAGACATATCTGTAACACCTCTTGCATAGTCTGTAAGTACGAGCAGGTCATCGTTGCGTTTTGAGTTAAAGTATGCCAGAAATGGGCCGAATTGATAGCGGAACATTCGTAAAGGCAGGCCGATCTCACGTGCCTTATCGTAGGCAAGCGCTGCTTCTTCGTAACGATCAAAGTAGACCAGGTTGCTGCCTGTGTTGAACCACGCAAATGCGTCTTTAGGGTTTGTTGCTGCATCTGCCTGGGATGCGGCTAATGCATTTTGCCGATTCAGGTCCGCGTCCCAGTTTGAACCGAGCAGGGATTTCATCTCTTCTTCAAATTGAGGAAAATACATTACGATATATAAATTATTGAAAGGCTTCCATTCTTCTTCCAATTTTGAATAAGCAAGTGATAAATCTGCGCCATGGTAGGAATCCTGAATGGTGAATGTTTGTGTGCTGTCATCATAGCCAGTTAGCAAAATATAGTGAGCGGCCCAGAGATCGTCAGTTGGGCCAAGCGCATCGGCTGGATTGAGCGATGTAACACTTTCTATGATGACTGGATAATTCGCAGCGATTAGGCGTTTGAGTTGGTCTACATTTCCGCCCACGCGGTATTCAAGGTTGAGCCAGCCTGCCTGGGTGCGGACGTAATAACGTAACTCTTCAGGGTTTACATTGCGGTCACCTGAAACGGGTTTGATAAATGAAGCAATATCAGCCTGGTTTCCTTCCCAGCCATATAAATGCATAGCCATCGATAAAGTGGCTGGGCCGCAATTGTTTGGCGTTTGTTTTTCGTATGCAGGTGATTTGATGGACGCCTGTGCAGGTAATGGAAGCGGGGTTGGGCTAGGTGTGTTGGATGCAAGAATCTCAACACTGGGTGTATTCGTTTGCGTTGCCGTGGAAGTTGCGGGGCGGGCTGTTACGGGCAATGCAGTGGGTACCGGACCGAGCGGAATAATCACATTTTTTGAATAGATCAAAAATTTTTCAACGCGCCATGACACGACCGATTTAACATATGGAATCTGGTAGACCAGAATGGCTGCCAAAGTAAGCGCAGCTAATATGATTAGTATGATTTTTATTTGTTTTGACATTCCAAAAGTTTACCATGCGTTCATGAAAGAGAATTAATCCATGTAATTGGGAGTTAATGAATAAAAGATAATGTTTACATACTTCTAACGAGTTTTTGCCTTGACTTTCACCTTTCGCGCAATTATCATGAATTTAACTATGGAGACATCCTCAATTATGACGCTTGATTCAGAAAATTTGCGTGCTGCCATGCGGGCGTGGTCTGCCGGGGTAACTGTTGTGACTACTGTTTACGAGGGCCAAACTCATGGCATGACGGTAAATTCCTTCACATCCATTTCACTTGACCCAGCCACGATCACCATTTCTTTGCAGGGCGGTTCGCGCACCCATGAATTACTTATGAAATCGCGTGTGTTTGGGTTGACCATCCTTTCTGCTGAACAATCAAATATCTCTGATCGGTTTGCAGGCCGCATGCCTGAGATCGAAGACCGCTTTGCTGACTTGAAAACAGAATCCCTGGTCACCGGCTCGCCTTTGCTTGCAGGCGGACTTGCCTGGTTGGATTGCAGTGTGCTCGAAACCTTTGATGCAGGTATGAACACTCTTTTTGTTGCGCGAGTTCTGGATGCGCGCGGCCTTAGCGATGAACAGCCGTTGATTTATCACAACCGTAAGTATTGGAATTTGTCTCAGTTATAAATTAGTCAATATCAAAAATAATCCACAGATTTGAATTTTCAAAGAGAAAGATCTGTTGATAAAAATATTTTTCTATCGACCTGGAAGATACTAAAGAACCCTTCGGTTTATGTTTGGGAGGTGGCTGTATGACAGATCAATTAACGGATGGAGAAAAACAAACCTTGCTGCACATTGCGCGTGAGTCACTCGAACATGCAGTGCGCAGACATAAACTTCCTCCACTGGATAATCACGGGTTTACAGCACATTTACGCGAGAATGGTGCTTCGTTCGTAACACTCACGATAAATGATGACTTGCGCGGATGCATCGGCGCATTGGAAGCCTATCAACCGCTTGTAGAAGATGTGCGTGAACATGCTATTGCCGCTGCGCTTGAAGACCCGCGTTTCCATCCAGTAGGTGAAAGCGAATTAAATAGGATCAAGCTTGAGGTTTCGTGTTTGACCGTTCCTATTCCGCTGGAATATTCTTTAGGTGAAGAGCTGCTCGTGAGGCTGCGTCCGCATGTGGATGGGGTCATCCTAAAAGACGATGATCGGCGTGCAACATTTCTTCCGCAGGTTTGGGAGCAAATTCCCAATGCTGCTGATTTTCTTGATCATCTATGTGCCAAGATGGGCGCGAAGCGAAATTTATGGCGGTCTAAAAAATTGCAGGTATTCATTTATCAGGTTGAAGAATTCCACGAATTGTGAGACAAGCGGTAAAATACAACGATGGCTGATTTTTCACCCGACAATAACTCGAATGACACAATGTTCCAGGATGCGGTGGATGCACTGCGTCGAGGCGACAAATCACGCGCCAAGGAATTGTTCACGCTGCTGCTTAAGACTGACCAGAACAATCCCACTTATTGGATTTGGTTAAGCGCTTCAGTGGATAATACCAAGGAGCGCATTTACTGCCTGCAAACAGCGTTCAAACTGGACCCTGAAAATGGTACAGCGAAACGGGGTTTGATTTTGCTCGGAGCTTTGGCTCCCGATGAAACCATTCAGCCCTTCCCGATGAATCGCCCGCGAGCATGGGAAGATAAACTTTTACTCGCAAATGAAAAGCCGAAGGAGAGGGGTTTCAAGGCGGTTGTAAGAAGCCCGATTGTTCGTTTGTTAAGTGTGATCTTAATTGGAGCGGGGATTGTTTCAGTTGTGGTTTTTGGTTTTGTGTTACCCAACCGAACCACCACAGCTCCCACTCAAACGCATACACCAGGTCCATCACCAACTTATACACCAACCCCCACCTTGTTTGGCGCCACGGCTGCTCCGACAAAATCGTTCACGGGCCCAACGCCGCTGTGGATGCTGCTTCCTGAAACCTTTACCCCAACTGCGCTATATGTAAATACACCGCGCCCCCCGCAATCCGTTGATCAGTTCCGTATTGCAAAGCAAGCCTACGAAAAAGGGGATTGGGATGTGTTTATTTCCAATGTGAAGTTGATCGAACCGCTTGAACCAGATGCGGCTGATCTTCATTACATGCTTGGTGAGGCCTACCGATTCAAAAAGCAGGCAGCCAATGCGTTGAAGGAATACCAGGCCGCAATTGATCTTGACTCTAAGTTCGGCCCGCCGTATCTTGGTTTGGCGCGCGCGCATTTAATGCAAAACCCTGACTACAATATTGAATCCCTGATTGAAAAGGCTTTGGCGCGAGATCCAGATTTTGGCGAAGTGTATCTTGAGCGTGCGCGTTATTACATTCTTCATAAGAAACCCAAAGACGCGGTCATTGACCTTGAGCAGGCCGAAAAACTTTTGCCAGGTTCTCCTGCGGTGTATGTTGCTTATGCTCAAGCCTATATGGCGCTTGATAATAATAAGAGCGCATTGGAAGCTGCTGAAAAGGCGTACTCGCTGGATATAACTGATCTCTCTGTTTATCAACTTTTAGGCGGACTCTGTATTGATAATGGACAATATCAACGCGCTGCAGACTTGCTGGAAGTTTATGTAACCTATGATAAGGAGAATGCGCTTGCTTACGCTCAATTGGGCCAATCGTATTTCGAGTTGAAAGGTTACAAGGCTGCAGTGTTAAACCTGGATAAAGCTTCTAAGATCAATCGCAATGGTATACGCAGGTTCTATGTTTACAGCGGACTCGCCAACCTTGAATTGAACAATATTGACCAGGCCGTAGTGGACCTTGAGGCGGCGCTTGATGTTGACGATTCATCCTACGATGTGAACCTGGGACTTGTGCGAGCGTATTATCTCCAGGAGAAATTTGGCAGCGCCTTCCTGCGGGTTGAAGTGCTCAAGTCTTTGGCAAAAAATGATAAGGAAAAAGCCGTTGTACTTTACTGGCGCGCACTGATTCAGGAAAAACGCGGCGAGACAAAAGATGCAATTAAGACCTGGAAAGCATTGCTCGCCATGGATGCAGATCTAATGACTCCTGAAATGCGTACCGAAGCAGAGCAGCATCTTAAGACCATGGTCACGCCTACGAATACGCCCAAAGGTGGCGGGGCAACCGCTACAGCTACAAAAGGAACTGTCACAGTGACCGCTACGCCGAAGGCTGGTGGCACGGCTACAAAGACTCCTACGCCAAAAGCTGGGACGACTCCATCACGGACGCCTACACCATAGGATTTTTAAAAATAATAATATAAAGAGAGACTGTCAGAAGACAGTCTCTCTTTATATTATTTTGGAGCGCAGACTTCAGTCTGCGATTTAGCTAGTTAAGCGGACTAAACTCCGCTTTCTGTTATTTGGCGTACTTGCTTCGGCACTCTGCACATGGACATAATGCGCGCAGGTAATGCCAGTTGTAGATTCCGTAATCGTGGCCATCCTCCCAGACAATGGTCAATGCGTAGGAACCCGTTGCGACAATATTGGATAGCCGCGTGGATTGAGAGTCTTCCATTTGTTTGGTGAAGACAGCTGCATCGGGTTCTGATTTCATATTCTCATGCCCGCCTCGGCAGGAGGCACATGGACAGGCTGCGCGTAATAACCCAAAGGGATATAGGCTGGTATGGCCGTCGTCCCATGTGATCGTGAATTCACGTTTGCTTTTGCTGGCTGTTACGCCTGTTGGTTTTTCAGACATTGATTTTCCTCGTAGGGGCGACTCTTGTGGTCGCCCCGAATTTGTTTTTTAAATTTTGGTGGGTATAGGGCAGGGACAAGCCCAGCCCTTACAAAATCATGGTGAAGGCACAACCGCGAGAAAATCTGCGGCGGCCCAGCCTGCGCGGGTGTCGTCATACGGTGCGACGAGATACCACCAGGTGTAGCCATCTACAGTTTGCGGGCCGTCGTGTACGACGAACACTTCGGCTTCTTCGCCGCGGAAGACGGTTTCGCCGTTCAAACCTGCTGTCGAGCGGATGCGTAACCCTTCGCCTTCGGTGCCGCTGATCTGGACATAGCCGTTGATGCCGATCACATTTGCGGCGAGTGTTGGCGTGGCGATGAGTGGGTCGTTGGTGGGAATGATCGGGACGCTGGGGGTATGAGTCGGGGCGGGGATCATGGTCAGGTCAGCGGGAGCAAACCCAACGTTAGGAGAGAAGCGCGGACTTGTCCAGCCGATGATGATCAGGGTGATGACGATCAATATCCCAGTGACGGCAAGAGTGCCGAAAATCACCCAGCGATTTAAATAAGGTTTTAAGTCCATGAGTTTATCTCTTTGGATTCTTCAATAAATAATGAGCATCATTTGGCATTAATACTTTCAACGAACGTTGCAGGATCTTGATCTCAGCGGTGTTGCCGCCGAGGACGGGATCACCATCGACTTGAATTGCAAAGGCTGCATCTGATTCTACGCGCGCATTATGAAACGGCAAACGACGCGCCTGATCGGAGGTGAGATGACGACCCGCAACCAGATCACCAAATTGACGAAGTGCATCGGCAACATTGTTGCCGCTCAACAGCCACATATCCATTTCGCCATCGTCGAGCAAGGCATCAGGTGAAAGCACAGACATGCCGCCCGCATAATGACGGATGTTGTTTGCAACTGCCACAAGATAATGCCCTTCAACTAATTCGCCGTCTGCGTAGACGCGCAGGTCAAGGCCGTGCCAGAAGGTGGCTTCCCAAACAGTGGTTGCAAAAAAATGCGGAACGGAAATGTGCTTGAAGAAACGATGACGAGGCTCGGTCTTGGTGATGGCTAGCGCATCCAGACCAACGCCTGCCCATAATAAGAATGGACGGTCATTGCAGGTGCCGACATCCACTTGCTGTGGTTCGACGTTTGCAAGCAGTTCGGCATTCTCACGCAAAGCGCCCCACTCGAACCAGCTAAAGGGTTTTTGTCCCTGCTCAATAGCCCAGACGTTAGTAGTGCCAGCAGGGAGCACGCCCAAAGCAGTTTCAGAGTTGATCAACCCGCTCGCCACCTGACCTACTGTCCCATCGCCGCCAATCGCGAAGACTGCATCATATTTTTCGCTGGCGGCTTGATGCGCGGTCTGCGTTGCATGTGTGCCGCTTAAGGTCTCGGCAATTTCCATACTCCAACCTGCGGCTTTTAGCGGATGAATAATGCCATGCACAAAACGCCTGACGGGATAACGTCCTGCCGCTGGGTTGTAGAGGAGAAGTCCCTTTCGCATGGGGAGGATTATACCTGTTGCTTGTTGAGACCTGACAGGTTTTATTGTGACGTGAGTCAATTGGATTTCTATGAATGACACGAGTTGCGATCAATTATGGTTTTGTGTAAACCTTTCAGGTCTGCTCATGTTCAGTATATAATTGACCAACTCTGAATAGGGACAAAAACAATATGCCAGCACCTGAGATCATTCACCAGCTTGTAAAACGTTTTGAAGATAATCGGGATTCGTATCGTTCTGGGAAATATAACGAGACGCAGTTGCGGCGCGAGTTTTTAGACCCGTTCTTTGAAGCATTGGGTTGGGATGTGTTCAACAAGGGCGGGTTAGCTGAAACCTATAAAGATGTTATTCATGAAGACAGCCTTGAAATTGAAGGCGAGAATAAAGCGCCCGATTATGCCTTTCGGGTTGGGGGACAACGCAAGTTTTTTGTAGAAGCCAAGAAGCCAGCCGTAAATATTGAAATGAATATTCATCCCGCATTCCAGTTGAGACGTTATGCGTGGTCTGCGAAACTGCCTTTGGGAATTCTCTCAGACTTTGAAGAGTTCGCTGTGTATGATTGCCGCATGAAGCCAGATAAAGGTGACAAGGCTTCCTTGGGACGCGTGATGCTGCTTTCATACAGGGATTATGTCGAGAAATGGGACGAAATTACCGCCATCTTTTCACGCGAGGCTGTTCTAAAAGGTTCGTTCGATAGTTATGCCGAAGGAATGAAAACGAAGAAGGGCACAACCGAAGTGGACGATGCCTTTCTGGCGGAGATCGAACGCTGGCGTGACCTGCTGGCAAAGAACATCGCCTTGCGTAACCAGAGCTTAAGTGTGCGTGAATTAAATTATGCCGTGCAGATGACGATTGACCGCATTGTCTTTTTACGCATTTGTGAAGACCGCGGCGTGGAACGCGATGAACAGTTAAAAGAAATTTCGGCTGGCAAGGATGTTTATTCTGGCTTATGTGCCTTATTCCAAAAAGCGGATGCGCGTTATAACTCAGGACTCTTTCATTTCAAAGAGGAGAAAGAGCAATCAGGAGCAGCAGATAATTTAACTTTGGGACTGAATGTGGATGATAAGGTCTTGCACGATATTCTCAAGAATCTATATTATCCTGAAAGCCCGTACGTGTTCAAGGAAATCCCGTCTGATATTTTGGGACAAGTGTATGAGCGTTTCCTTGGCAAGGTGATTCGATTAACGGCCTCGCATCAAGCCAGGGTGGAGGAGAAGCCCGAAGTACGCAAGGCGGGCGGGGTGTATTACACGCCGACTTATATCGTGAATTACATTGTGCAAAATACAGTGGGTAAATTGTTGGAGGGAAAGACTCCCAAGGATGCTGAGAAATTAAAGATTCTTGACCCAGCCTGCGGCTCTGGGACTTTCCCGTTGGGAGCGTATCAATATTTGCTGGACTGGCATTTGAAATGGTATATTGAGCATGAACCAGAGAAGTGGGCAACAGGCAAAAAGCCCGTTATCTTTCAATCCAAAGATGGCTGGAAGTTAACAACCAGTAAGAAGAAAGAGATTTTGCTAAATAACATCTTCGGCGTGGACATTGACGCGCAGGCCGTGGAAGTGACGAAACTCTCGCTGCTCTTGAAGGTGTTGGAAGGCGAGAGCCAGGAGACGATTGGCTCGCAGTTGTCTTTGTTACAGGAACGCGTATTGCCCGACCTGAGCAAAAATATTCAATGCGGCAACTCGTTGATCGGACCTGATTATTACGAAAGCCATCAATTGACGATGGGCTTTGGGGATGATGAAGAACGGTATCGTGTGAACGCCTTTAATTGGAAAGCTGAGTTCTCAGATGTGTTCATTCGCGGCGGCTTCGATGCGGTGATTGGAAATCCGCCGTATGGTGCTGAACTTACTCAATATGATATGGAATATTTGAGAAAGAAGTATTCTGTAGCTGAATATCAACTTGATACATACCCACTGTTCATTGAGAAATCTGGTCTGCTCAATAAACAGACAGGACTTTGTGGTTTTATTATTCCATCAGCTTGGGTGGCATCAAAGTTTGATAAAATTTTCCGTCAGTTTATCCTTTCTAGAACAACACTTCAAAATCTTGTTATTACGCCAAAGAGAACTTTTGAAGATGCAACAGTAGAAACTTTGATTCTTATATTTGAAAACAACTTTACACCTAATGCTATCTTTTCAATTGAGAGATGGGATAAAGATGAGCGTGAGAAATATCAGTTTAAACAAGAAGATGTTTCTAAACAAGAAGATTTTGTTTTTCCAATCTACTCAAATCCAGTAGAAGTAAATTTAATCTCAAAAATTCGAGCCAGTAAAAAAATTTTATCTCAATATGCAAATGCAGTTTGGGGCGTGAAAATATATCAAAGAGGAAAAGGAAAACCTGCTCAAAAAGGATACGAATCGGAACAAAAAATCTTTCATTCAGATGAAAAAACAAAAGATACGCACAAGCCACTCATTGGCGGTAGCGGAATCAAGAGATATGAAATTGAATGGAAAGGTGGTTACGTTGATTATGGTCAATGGCTTGCTGAACCGCGAACTCCTGATTGGTTTAGCGGAACACGTATCTTGATAAGAGAAGTTACTGCTAATGGAATAATTCAAGCAACTATAACCGATGAAGATTTTGTCTTTTCAAATTCTGTTGATGGTTTGAAATTGAAGAATAAGGAAATTGACACGCAATTTGTGTTAGGGCTGTTGAATTCTAAGCTTATTTCCTTTTACCATCTAAATACATCTGCCAATGCGTTCAAAGGTGCATTCCCGAAACTTCTTATAAAAGACCTGCTGAATATACCCTTGCCAGAAGCATTACCTGAATATCACACCAGGCTGGTGTCACTGGTGGAGCGGATGCTGGCCTTGCATAAGCAAAGTCCACGCACACCGCAAGAGCAGGAAATGGTGAAACGGGAGATCGAGTCGACGGATAAGGGGATTGATAAGTTAGTCTATGAGTTGTATGGGTTGACGGAAGATGAAATAAAGATTGTGGAAGGGTAAGGAGATTTTATGGCAGAACGCTTTTTACACATTTACTGTGACGAATCTCGTCAAACAGCAGACCGTTACATGGTAATTGGTGGGTTGATATCTATGCGCGAAAACGAAGAAGCATTCACGCAAGCCATGAATCTATACCGTCAAAGCAATAATATGCATAGTGAACTTAAGTGGACAAAAGTGTCCAATCAAAAGCTTAACGAATATACTGCACTTGTCGATTTGTTTTTTAGCGTTAATCGTGCGTTCCATTTCAAAGCCATCGTGGTTGACACTCAGGAAATGAACAACAGGCAACACAATAAAAACGACTCTGAAATTGGATTTTACAAGCTTATGTACCAATTTTTGCTTCACAGCTTTGGACAATATTTACAGCCAGAAGATAAATGTATTATCCACCTTGACCAGCGCACTACATCTAAATATAAGCTTTCAACCCTCTGTGCAATTCTGAATAATGGATTACGAAAAAAATATAATCTACCCAATCCACCGGTTCGGAATATCCAAGCTTTGGATTCAAAATCTAGCGATTTTATTCAGATTTCTGATGTGCTTATGGGCGCAATTGGTTATGAAATGAATGGCGCACACACCAGAACCGAAGCCAAACGCAGTAAAGTGCTGCTGGCAGAATATATTGCCAAAAAAGCAGGTCTCATTAATTTACAACAACCTACTCCGCGCAGCCAACGCCATTTTTCAATCTGGCATTTTCATTTCAGGCAATATGTGCAAAAATAGACGCCTCAAGCCCTACGTCCTTGCGGACTACCCTAAAAGGGTTTCCGTGACATCATCACGGTTTTCGGACTTGATAGCGTCTTGCCAATATTATATAACAGGTTTGGCTGGAGTTTCATTGCAGTTTTCCGTTGAAAAAGCTGATCTCACTGGTGAAGCGGATATTGGCGTTGCATAAGCAGAGTCCATGCACGCCGCAAGAGCAGGAAATGATGAAACGGGAGATCGAGTCAACGGATAGAGCAATAGATAAGTTAGTCTATGAGTTGTATTGGTTGACGGAAGAGGATATTAGGATTGTGGAAGGAGCCAGGTGACAGTCATCTCCAAGATGACTGTCACCTTTTATACCCAACAAGAGCAGGAGATATTCCAGTAGGCTGGTGGGGAT
>JAYVUA010000086.1:0-26831 GCA_043788255.1 Anaerolineales bacterium
CCGTGACACCCGAAAACTTCCACGCCTTCGCTCCACTTACCGCTTTTCTCGCTCTACTCGCACCTTTCTGTGCGTACCTTTTGGATAAAGTCTAGCTTATAACATCTATATATTTGCTTTTCCCCATCTTCTTTATTTTGGAGAAAAATAACCTTCAGGAGTTTTATCTTGACCGCATCGGGATATTACTTTTTATCTTTTCAAGTATATTTACTATATTAGAAGTAGGTTACGGGTATTTTCTAGTAATCTTTTTGGCAACTGTTTGGACAGTATATATTGCGATAAAGAGTTGGCCGGTAATTCCAAAAACAAAACTGAGCTGGATTGGTATTGCAATATTTTCTACAATATTAATTACAACTATTGGGCTAATATTTAAATTAGCTCTGATAAATCGAGATGCTTTGCCAGTTGGTGATGACCCAAATATTTTTGTTCTTTTTATTCTCAGCATAGGAATACCCGCAGCGAGAGAGGAGTTTTTATTTCGCTGTATCTTATGGGGTTATCTAAATAAGACAAAAATAACGTTGCTCAACAGTTTTCTTATTCAGTTCTCTCTTTTTTGGTTATTGCATAATGGAAGTTCAGCTAAACTAGGTTTCTTTGTTTCCCTCCCTCTGATAATGATTACGTATAGCTTGCTCGCTTTTAGGTCTAAACAGATTACCCCATCCATAATTTCTCATGCAATTTTTAATACAATTCAGCCTATTTTATTAAGAATACTTGTTTGAGTAAATTCAATATTTCTTTCTTTTGACTGGGATTACCTTGTTTCTTGCTCGGCGGCGCGGGACTTCTATCCCCAAAGCTAGTTTGAACTTTAGCAATCTATTTTTTTCTTTTCTATAAAAAGACGAGTTCGCCTTATATCAACCACTTATTTAATTTCCCGCCGATTTTTTCGGTTATAATTTTGCCCGCTTCAATAAATGGGGAGGTGCCAGAGTGGCTGAATGGGATAGTCTCGAAAACTATTGTGGGCTCCGGTCCACCGGGGGTTCGAATCCCTCCCTCCCCGCTGAAGACCCTAAAGGTTCATAGACCTTTAGGGTCTTATTTTTAATGGTAAGATTCGCCCAATGAAACTAAACCTCGCGCTTGCCCAGATCAACACAAAATTGGGAGATGTGGAAGCGAATCTCGCCAAACATATGGACTACATCAAACAGGCCAAATCAGAAAAAACGGATTTGCTTGTTTTTCCCGAGCTCTCCCTTACTGGATATGTTTTACAGGATTTAGTAGCCTCGGTCGCCCATAAACCAACAGAGGATGACCCCGTCTTCAAGCATTTGCTCAAAGCGAGCCGCGATCTTGACCTGGTAGTTGGGCTGGTAGATGAAGACTCCCGTCACCGCTTTTATATTGCTTCCGCCTATTTGTCTGGTGGAAAAGTCCTGCATGTGCATCATAAAGTTTATTTACCTACATACGGCCTCTTTGACGAAGGCCGTTTTTTTGCATGGGGAGATTCGATCCGCGCTTTCGACACACGTTTTGGTCGGGTAGGTATGTTGATCTGTGAAGATTTCTGGCATGCTTCTCCGCCGTATCTGCTCTGGCTCGACGGCGCAGATATCATGCTTTTTTCCTCGGCATCACCAGGTCGCGGCTTGAACGATAAGGAGAAACTCGAATCCGCTCGCTGGGTGGAACGTGTTACAAAAGCCTATGCCAGCATGTTCACCTCGTTTGTGGCACACGCCAACCGTGTTGGCTATGAAGATGGATTGCATTTCTGGGGCGGGGCAACACTCTTCGACCCCAATGGCGAAGAGATTGTCATCGGACCTTATAACGAAGAGGCTCTTATATTCGCGCAGATGGATTTAAATCAACTGCGCCGCACGCGCGCGCGTTTGCCCCTGTTGCGGGATGAACGTACCAGCCTTGTGCAAAAAGAGTTGGATAGGATACTTTCCCGTGGTTAATTTGACTCTCAGCATCAATACAAATTTGGCGCGTGAGATTCTCACAGGTTTTGTTAAATCAGAGGTTACACGCGTTGGCATGTCGCACGCGGTGATTGCCCTCTCCGGCGGACTTGATTCTGCGCTTTCGTGCGTATTGGCTGTTGAAGCTCTGGGTGCTGAGAATGTGCTGGTTGTGCGTATGCCGTACAAGGCGTCCAGCAAAGACTCGCTTAACCATGCACAATTGTTGATCGATCAACTTGGCGTGCAAAGCAAAACAATTGAAATTACTGATATGGTCGAGCCGCTTTTTAAACTTGACCCCCAAATATCAAAAATACGCATGGGCAATATTATGGCACGCGAACGCATGATCGTGCTTTATGATCAAAGCGAAGTCTTCAAAGGTCTTGTCATTGGCACGAGTAATAAGACTGAAATTCTGCTTGGCTATAGCACACATTATGGCGACTCTGCCAGTGCAATGAATCCAATCGGTGATCTTTATAAAACACAGGTCCGCCAACTTTCGCGCGCGTTGAATATCCCTGCCCCGATCATTGATAAACCGCCTTCAGCCGATCTCTGGGAAGGTCAAACCGATGAGAATGAATTAGGTTTCACCTATGAAGAAGTAGACAAACTTCTTTATTTGCTTGTTGACCAACGCTACAGTCCGCAGGAGGCTGTTGAAGCAGGCTTCAACGAAAAATTTGTTAACGTGGTCACAGCGCGTATTCGTCGTAACCAGTTCAAACGCATGCAGCCGCCCATTGCAAAGATCAGCAACCGCACCATTGGCTATGATTTTTTATATTTACGGGACTGGGGAACATAGCACCTTCGCCAAAAAATCCATTTGATGTGCAATGTATACCAACTCGCCGCGTTCAATTTGAGCGCGGCGTTCTTTTATCCAGTTCGTAAATTTAGTCCGATTCAATTCTTTGTGACCTGAAAGCGACTCTTCAAAAAAGTGCAAAATAAAATACAGGAAATACGCCTCGTCCGCAGGATATTTTCCGTTTATAGCGTGCACCACCCAATCTGATGCGCCTGCCGCCAATATCGTTGCCCCCGTTTTTTGCAAGTGACTGAACAAGTGCCGCCCCGCGCGGCTATCACCGCCAGTTATGCGCGCATCCATTGTGTTGTGATACAGCCGTTCAATTTGTTCATTGAGAGCCGCGTCGATCACTGGTTCCAACGAAGTCACGCCGTCAAAATTAATTGTCAGCCACGCCAGATTTTTGGTCAGCGCAAGCAGCTTTGGCATACTTTCAGGCATCGGTAATAAATCTAGAAATGCATTCGCGATCAGTAAATCTGCAGGTTTGGAATTTTTTTGGATGAAATCGAAGACGTCAGCACACTTCAAGTGGATTCGAATCTCTCGTGTTGAGTCAAACACTCGCAATTGATCCTGCTCGATTCTTTCCACACTCATGTCTGCTTCAACAGCCCAAAGTGGAATCCATTCTCGAGCAGTTTCGATATTTTCTGCCATCTCGTCAATAAGAGTGTACGTTCCGTTCGTCAAGACATTCCAACGCAGCAAGCGGGTGAACATGGTTCCAATCCCTGCTCCAACCTCGATAATATGAATTGGTTGAGCAGGAAGGTTGGCTTTCAAAGCATCCAGCACGCTTCGATTAAGCGCGCGGTCATCCACGCTTTGCTTGGAGAGCAGGTAATGTGGGAAGGAATATTCCATTTGTTGAATCCAAATCTGAAGCTTGCCAGTTTTTTTTCTTGGCAAGCTTCAGCATTAGAAGAATGTTGCGGTTATTTATTAAATTTTTCTCTACCGTACATTTTAGAATTAGGACGCTGATGAACTCAGAAAATGCAGATTTTTTTCTTTTTGTCAGCGAAAATCAGCGTTTTTCAGCGTCCAAAAAAGGTTTGTGCGGTAGAGAATTAAATTTCAAATTCTAATTTACGATTTTGGTTTTTCAAGCCATAGGAGAACCAGCAAAACTATTTCGGCTGTGAAAGCGTAATACCCCGTGGCTGAGCTTGTACCCATTGTGAATGTCTTTTCACCCATAATTCCCCAGAGCAGCATGGTCAGCAAGGTGTAGCCAGCAAATCCCCACCAGACGAGTTTACTTCGCTGTTGAAAGAATGGGATCGGCAAAATAAATGCGCCGAGTAACCCAGCAAACCCGAGACCATTTAACGTAAACATGATGTCGGGAAACAAACTGATGTGAAGAAGAGCCGTGACAAGGCTGCTAAGGATGATGCCAATACGGGTGGGGGTAAGTTTCATGGGTAATCTCCTTTGGTTGTATAAGAGACGATATGAATTATTCTAATTGTACCGAAAAAACACTATGAGTTTGGTGCTCAGGTTGATCGATCAACGCATAAAAACAGATACTCCTTTTTCTTCTTCAGGTGGATTTTCAATCAACCGTTTCATTTCTGTAATTACCGCACGATGGATAACTTGCGGTTCTGTAGTTCCAAGCTGTTTTACAGTGATGGGCTGACCAACCTGCACGTTAACGTGAACATCTCTATTTTTCAGAACCAAATGAGCCAATAGCTGTAAGGCGGCCGCCAGTTTTTCTTTTTCACCTTTTGTTTTTTTTAATTTTAGAAGCCAATGTTTCGCCGCCTTATCATAGATGACGCCTCGTACAAAAACTGGCAGTATAGCCGTCTCGGGCGCCATGCGGATGAATGCACCAGCGCTGTCTGTCCAGGATTGCAGGGATTCAATGGCACCAGAATAAACGTTTGGATCGGGTTCGATGTTGCCTGCAGGAAAGGTAAGAGCTGCCCCTCCTGCGCGCAGGTGATTAGTCACCTGCCTTACAAGGCTCATACGCGAGACGGGATCGTCTTTGATATAAAATAGCTGCTTACTTGTATTGGGAAGTGTGTTAAGAAAAGGACGATCCAGAGCGATGATTTTTAGATCAGGGCGATTGAGCGCGCAAAATAAGGAGAGGGTGTCGCTCATGCCTGGGTGGTTGGATAATGCCAGAAAAGCAGAATCAGGTATCAGGTCCAGACCAAAGACGCGGATATCACAGACGAAATGTTTTTGTGTCAGGCGTGAGGCTTCCACCAACCCATGTTCAGCAATTGCTGAATCAAATTTAAGCATGATCTCTGCGAAATTTCGCGCAGGTTTATGAAAGATGGCTTGCAGCGAGCCTGCTAGAAAAGGATGATTTTTCCACCCAAAAGACGAGACGAGGTCATCAAGATTGATGGAAGTGAGAAGATCTAAATTGTTATTCACGATTATTATTTTGCATGAGGTTTTTTTGAGTTTGTAAAATCAGGATTTATTCAGACTCCATTGAGAAATGCAGCGGAAAATTTTTTAGCGCGGCTGCGAAATGAGCTGAATTGATCCGTTTCTGCGCCTCTGATTTCGGCAGAGTTTGCACGTAGGCTGTGCCATGAATATGAGCAGTTAACATCACCTGCCCGGCATTGACGCCTGGAAGTAGAAATATTGAAGTCAATACATGGATTACAAAGTCCATGGGGGTGACGTCGTCGTTGTGGATGATGACGCGGTAAAGCGGATCAAGCTCGGTCTTTGTTTCTTCAGCGGTTTCAATTTCAGGGGTGATTTGTAAATTCATAATTTATTCATTGGTAGGTTGTTTAATCTCGAGTGCTGGGCAATTATGAGTGGTCTCGTATCTCATTATGAATCCTGCAACATCGCTGTGACTTCGATTTCGACCAGCAGCTCTGGGCTTATCAGGGATCGAATTTCAACCATGGTGGATGCGGGTTTGATCTTACTGAAATATTCACCGTGTGCCCTGCCAATTTCCCCCCAGCGGCTTATGTCTGTGACAAACATGCGTGTTCGTATAACATCATTGAGCGTGGCGCCTGCTGAGACTAAAGCTTTTTCGATTTTAGTGATGATAAAGATTGTTTGTTGGTATGGGTCATTAATACCGACGATTTCTCCGTTTTCACCCAAAGCAGTGGTGCCTGCAACTTCGATCAGGTTGCCGATTTTTACTGCGCGAGAATAGCCAATGATATCTTCCCATTTTGCGCCTGATGAGATGTTGAGTCTTTGATTCATTGAGAACCCTTCTTGTTGGGTAGAGTAAATAAAAACGTAGTTCCTTGTTCCATGCCAGTTGATTCGATCCAGATACGTCCGCCATGAAACTCGATCGTCCTTTTAACGAGCGCAAGCCCAATTCCTGTACCATCGCTGGCTGGATTAAGTTTATTGAACAAGCCAAATACGCGCTCGTGGTGTGTTTCATCGATTCCCAGACCGTTATCTTTAACAAAGAAAACAGGTTCATTCTCAACCGTAGTGACACCTACTTCTATGTGTGGGTGAATTTGAGTGCCTGAATATTTTGCTGCATTCTCCAGCAAGTTTTGCATTACCTCAACGAGGCGTGCGCGGTCTCCATATACTAACGGTAAATTCTGCTGCACAGTGATCCAAACATTTTTTTCGCGGAATTGCCCGTTGACCAATTCAACGGCATCATGCACGATCTTTTCAAATTCAACTTCTTCAGACGGGTTTACAAGTCGGCCAACACGCGATAACTTAAGCAAATCACTTAAAAGTGCCTGCATTTTTTCTGTGGCTTCGCGGATTCGGTGGACATCATTATCGAACATTTCCATTTTTCCCGAGTGCCCATTTTTTTCCAAAAAGCCAAGGTACCCGCCAATGGTTATGAGCGGGCTTTTTAGATCGTGTGATACTGTGTAAGTAAATCGTTCAAGTTCGGCGTTTTTCGCTTCCAATTCTTTGATGAAGTTTTCACGCTCAGATTCTGCCTGCTTGCGTTTTCTTAACTCGCTTTGAGTTTCCTGTAAGGCTTCATCTATTTTTCGAATTGCCTGACTGAGCAGCAGGGTTGTCACAATGATGTAAACCGTCTGCGCTGTCCAGAATGCCAAGGGGGGAGTTTCGCCGCTGCTCCCCTTTAGAACTCCTCTTTGACCCAGAGTCAATATGGTTGCATTGGTAAGAATACTGAATACACTCCATCCAATGGCAGCCCGCCAGTTTAAGATCAAGCCTGCGCAAACGACAACAACAAGGTAACCCATAAACGCTGGGTTTTTATAGTCTGCTCCATAAAACATTGCCGCAGTAAATATTAACCATAAAGAAGCTACTGTGATATTGCCTGTTGCCCGTACATAACCTTTATTTAATATTTGTTTTAGACCCAGCAATAAAAAAACAAATGGAATTATGATAACCAATCGTCTAATTCGAAATTCTGGCTGGATGGGGGCAAAGATCCCATAGAAGATGGATGCTGTTATAAAAATCCATAAAATTGAATTAAGTAAAACCGCCGCTCGCGAACGGTCTTCATCCCCGCTGAATTTTGGCGCTCTTACCCAATTTCTAAATTCTGTTGCCATGGCTGTGCTCCAATTAATTATAAAAAACACATGGGTGCGTTGGATATAATTGTTTATACAACACCTTTGGATTTGGTGCAATATACTTAATCATGGATTTTCGCCTCTGGCTTCTTTTTGGCTTAATTCTGTTCCAATAAAAAATCCGTCTTGCTGACGGATTTTTTGGTTACCTACGCTGGTACTTTATCCCACTCTTTTTGTGCGTGTTCAAATCCGCGTTTGAGGGCTTCGTAATTTTTTGGCAGCAAGTGCTTGTGGCGTGCAGGCAGGTGACCTTCCAAAGCTTTCTCTATCTCCTTTAGAGATACTTCAGGTAAGGCACTAAGCAGTGCGCCAATTGCCACCATGTTCATTAACTTCTTATCACCAATTTCTTCGGCAATCTCGTTACATGGGATGAAAATGACATGTATATCGTCACGCTTCGCCTCATGGTCTACCATCGACTGATTGACGATCAATGTCCCGCCAGTTTGCATCATTGATTCGTATTTATCAAAAGATGGCAGGTTGAGCGCAATTACCAGCGGGGGATTTTTTACTAATGGTGAACCAATTTCATGGTCAGCAATGACCACGGTGCAATTCGCCGTGCCGCCGCGCATTTCAGGGCCGTAAGATGGAATCCACGTTACTTCCTTGCCAGAATCCATGGCTGCATAAGCAATAACCTGACCCGCAAACAGCACACCCTGTCCGCCAAAACCTGAGATGATGATTTCTTTTTGCATAGTTATCTCCATGTCGTTGTGAGGAGGGTGCACTTCCCGACGAAGCAATCTCCAACTTTTTTGAGGATTGCTTCGCACACCGTCCTGCGTTCGGTGCAGGGAAGTGCGCTCGCAATGACATATATAATCTAAATCTTTATCTGCTTTATCGCATCACTAACCTTGTAATCACCCAGTGGGTACGCGGGTACCATGTGCTCTTCCACAAACTTCAATGAGTTGACAGGTGTCATGCCCCAATTGGTTGGGCAGGTTGATAAAAGCTCAACCACCGAGAAACCAAGTCCGCGGGCTTGTACTTCAAATGCCATGCGGATGGCTTTCTTCGCCAAACGAATATTCTTTGGGTCATGCAAGGAACGGCGCACACAATAGCCAACGCCATCCAATGTGGAAAGCATTTCAGAAACCTTGATCGGATATCCCTGAGTTTCCACGTCTCGGCCATTTTGTGAAGAGGATGTCTTCATACCTGGCAAAGTGGTTGGCGCCATTTGTCCGCCTGTCATACCGAAGTTTGCGTTGTTGATGAAAATCACTGTGATATTTTCACCGCGCGCGGCAGCATGCACAATTTCACCCATGCCAATCGAAGCGAGGTCACCGTCACCTTGATAAGTAAACACGATGCGATCGGGCATCACACGTTTAATACCTGTTGCCATTGCAGGCGCGCGTCCGTGCGGGGCTTCTACAAAATCCGTATCAAAATAGTTGTAAGCAAAAACAGCACAGCCCACGGGAGCAACGCCAATTGTTTTATCAATGATTCCCATCTCTTCGAGAACTTCGGCCACGAGGCGATGAGCTACACCATGCGTACAGCCCGGGCAATAGTGGGTGGGTGTGTCTGTAAAACCTTCGGGTCTTTCGTAAACTAAATTTTCAGTTAACATAATCATCCTCACGAGCTAAGCGTGCGCAACACGTTCAAGCCAAGCGTCACGTGGATTTGTATCCACACTTAACTTGCTTGATGCCACACGTTTGATCTCTGCCAGTATCTCATCAGGGAATGGAACGACGCCGCCCATACGGCCATAAAAATCAACGGGCACGCGATTCCTCACCGCCAAGCGAACATCATCCAGCATTTGACCTGAATTCATCTCTGTGACCAGAAACGAATCAACCCGACCCGCAAGCTGTTCAATCACCTCATTCGGAAACGGGCTGACAGTGATCGGTCTTAACAAACCCACTTTGATTCCCTGGGCACGCGCTTCACGAACTGCAGATAAGGCCACGCGGCCCGCGGTGCCGAAGCCAATGACGACAATTTCTGCATCGTCAAGAAAATATTCCTTGTAACGAACTTCATTGGCTTGAATGATTTTTGAGCGATTAAGCAATCTCAGATTCGTCTTCTCTTCTTCAAGGGGATCAAGATAAATGGAAGTCAAGATTCGGCGTTCGCGTTTGCCCATCTTCCCGTCAGTTGCCCAATCCCAATTTGCTCGTTGGATTGGTTTCATCTCAGGCATTTGCGCAGGTTCCATCATTTGGCCTACACACCCGTCGAGGATGACCATGCAGATGGAACGGTACTTCTCCGCGAGGTCAAAGGAAAGAACCGTTAAGTCAATCGCCTCCTGAACAGATGCAGGCGCGAGCACAATCGCTTGATAGTCACCATGTCCGCCGCCATGGACGGCCTGGTTATAGTCTGCTTGTGCGGGAGCAATATTGCCAAGACCTGGTCCGCCGCGCATCACGTTGACCAATACAGCGGGCACTTCGGTTCCAGCAATATATGAAATACCTTCCATCATCAAGCTCATGCCCGGACTGGATGATGATGACATCACGCGTACACCTGTACATGCTGCACCGTAAACCATGTTGATCGCACCAAGTTCAGATTCGGCTTGCACGAATGCGCGACCCAATTCGGGCATGCGCCTTGAAAGATATTCGAGAACTTCTGTTTGCGGGGTAATGGGGTAACCGAAATAGGCCTCAAGCCCTGCGCGAACAGCGGCTTCTGCGATGGCTTCATTCCCTTTCCATAATTCTTTTGGCATTTGTTATTTATCTCCGTAGAGGCACAGCGGAGGAATGAACAACCAAAATCCTTGATCGTTCTGCTGTGCCCTTACAATCATGCTGTGACAGCCGCAGCAACTTTTGTCACTTCACGGTACACCGTGATCGCCGCGTCGGGACAGACTACGGCACAAATAGCACACCCCGTGCAGCCATCTTTGAATGTGTGCGCGGGGTGGTAGCCTTTTGGTGTAAGGTGTGACATATTTAGCTCAATCACACTTTGAGGACATGATCCTATGCAAATTTCACATCCTTTGCAATAGGTATCACTTACTTCGATCCAACCTTTAACAGGCATATCAACTCCTTATCTGAGTAGTCGGATATTATTTAGCGGGTTTGCCGCTACCTTTATTATGTCGTTTTCGGAAGGCGGCGAGTAGTGCCAAGCGTCATGCTGTGATGCGTCAAACATCATCACTTGTGGAAGTGTATAATTCAAATAAAAACGGAGCTTTTCATGGAACTATTTATTGCAGTCATTGTTATCGGTGTTATGGCGTACGAATTCTATAATGGTGAAATTATCGTTAAAAATGGCGCTTCCCGTGCAAAGGGACTTTCGCGCAAGACCAATCCAGGTACATTTTGGTTTTGGATTGTTATTCAAGCAGCTATTGTTGTATTTATGTTGTTGGAATGGTTAAATATTACCAATGTGGGTATATTTTCATAGTGCCCCTGCTGTATTTGGAAAGTTGATAATTTGTGAAGATGTGCAGGCAGTGAAGAGATATTAGTTGCCATAGTCCTTTTGACTTGCCTAATGTGGTTTGTATACTAATTTGATGGAGGATAAAGTGGATGCAGGTTTACTTATAGAGTTATCTTGGGCGTGTTTATCGTGTATGAGTTGTATTCTGGCGAAACTCCTCTGAGGTGGTTTGGCTCCATCAAGCGGAATACGAGACCATTTTTTTACTGGCTTTTTGTTTTGTTTCATATTGTGATTCTGGGTATCGTCGTGTACGCATGGATGGATGGGTTGAGAATCCCTTTGTCTGGGTTATTCAAGTAATCAATTTTTTTTGACTTCCCTGGTTTCAAAAACAAATAACATGGATGTCAAACAGCAATGGAGCTCAGTCCATTGCTGTTTGATTTATGGGTGTAGAATCGTTGTATCAATCTCTGGAGGTCCTTATGACCGAAGCTGTAATCGTTGATGCCATTCGCACGCCAATTGGGGCGTTGGGCGGCATCCTCTCATCTGTGCGCCCTGATGATCTGGCGGCGCACGTCATTAAAGCAATTCTCGAGCGTAATCAATTTGATCCCAATCTTGTGGAAGAAGTATTTTTTGGATGCGCGAATCAAGCGGGTGAAGATAATCGTAACGTGGCGCGGATGGCCGCATTATTATCGGGTTTGCCCCTCGAAGTTGGCGGCGTGACAGTCAATCGTTTGTGCGCATCAGGTTTAAATGCGATTAACCAGGCTGCGCGCGCTATCAAGGCAGGCGAAGGAGATGTTTACATCGCAGGCGGAGTTGAATCCATGAGCCGCGCTCCATATTCACTTCCAAAAGCTGAAAGCGGATATTCATTTGGGAATCTCACCGCTTACGATACTGCCCTTGGTTGGCGTTATCCGAATCCCAAAATGAAAGAAATGTATGGCACAGATTCGATGGGGGAGACTGCCGAGAATATTGCAAAGGACCGGCCGCATCTTACCCGTGAAAAACAGGATGCGTTTTCGGTGCGTTCACACCAACTTGCGATTGCTGCCATTGATTCAGGCAGATTCAAGCAGGAGATCATCCCAGTTTCGATTCAACAGAAAAAGGGCGACCCGAAGATTGTGGACACAGATGAGCGTCCGCGCCGTGACACAACCATGGAATCTCTTGCGAAGCTCAAGCCTGCTTTTGCAAAAGAAGCGGGAACTGTTACTGCTGGTAATTCGTCTGGATTAAACGATGGGGCTGCTGCGCTGCTGATTATGAGTGCAGAAAAGGCTAAATCTTTGACCCTCAAGCCTTTGGCACGGATTGTCACATCTGCTTCTGCGGGCGTACCTCCCCGAGTCATGGGCTATGGTCCCATCCCGGCGACAAAGAAAGCTCTTGAGCGTGCCGGCTTGAAAATGAAAGATATTAGTCTCATGGAATTGAACGAAGCCTTCGCGGTTCAATCTCTTGCGGTCATCGAGGACTTGGGAATTGACCCTGAACTCGTCAATGTAAATGGCGGCGCAATTGCCATTGGACATCCACTGGGTTGTTCGGGTGCTCGCCTTGTCACAACCCTGGTGCATGAAATGAAAAATCGCGGCAATGTGAAGTATGGTGTGGCTGCACTTTGCGTGGGCGTAGGTCAGGGCGAGGCCACAGTAATTGAATTTATTGGTTAAGAAGGTTTGATGGTTCTTAACTTCTTAACTTTTAAACTTTTAAACATAAACATGGAGATCAAATGAAAAAAATTATACCCATCCTTCTTCTTTCTTTGCTTACGGCTTGCGCTGCACCTACGCAACCCTCTGCCGTTGATAATGTAACCCTGCCCACTGAAACAGTTCAATTCACACCGATTCCTACTTTTACCGAAACAGTTCAGACCTTGGTTCAGCCTGCCGCAGAGCTTCCAACTTCAACTCTTCCCGCCGTAAACGTTGGCACGTCAAATGTGATTCAATTTAATACCAATGGCACATATGCTGATGTAACAGATGTCATTCCATTGGGATCAAGCAAAACATACTCAGTCAATGCCATGAAGGGACAGATTATGTCTATTTCTATTCTTCCTCAAGCTCCAGAAGGTGATTGGGGATATCTCTCCATAAAGATCAGCGCTGCGGATGGCAGTCTTCTCTGTCCACAGGCACCGGATACAGAATGTCTGTTTTGGCGCGGTGGACTGCCATCTTCTCAGGATTATTTTGTGACTCTCACGCCCAATGGCAACGTGCCTCAGTTCATAATGCGCGTCGCGATCAATCCGCCCGGGAAAGATGTTCAATATTTTCAATACAACAGCCCTGCAACTGGTGCCTCTTTAACATATCCTGATACTTTTGCTCCTGCACTCTCGGTTTATGGCAATTACAAAACCAATCCCGAGTTGGCCCTTCACCTGATCGACTCCAAAACTTATGAAAAAACAAATCTGAGTGGAGCTTACATATTTATCAGTTCCACTTCAGATGCTCAAGTTGTGGCAACTTGTACAGAGCCAAATCAAAGCGGCGGCGGAGCCGAGCAGATTGTTGGCAGCGAAGTGATCAATGGATTTACATTTACACACAGTACTTCCGATGGCGCGGGCGCTGGTAACTATTATCAGCAGGAAATTTACCGCATGGTCAATAAGAACATATGCTATGAAGTAATTTTCTTTATCCACTCTACAAACGCCGGTAATTACGACCCCGGAACAGTGACCGAATTTGACAGGGACGCTCTTATCCAAAGATTTTCAAGCATTCTCAACACATTTACAGTTAAATAAAAAAAGAGACATAGATATGATTTACAGATATTTCACCCAATTTTTTTTGATATTGACTCTGACAGCACTTGCCTGCGGATTCCCATTGTCTGCATCAGACTCACCCGCAGTTGCTCCCACTCAAGAAGCCACTCTCGCGCCGACAGTTTCTGCTCCAAGCCTCACCGCAGACCAACTCAAGAATGCCCAATATCAGCTCGGTGCGCGTGACGACCATGCGGTCGTCCAACTGACAGATGGAAACTATCAACAAGGGACAGATGTCACAACACTAGATTATGCCTCCATTACCCTTGCAGACTTTACCGCTATTGGAGATTTAAACGGCGATGGTGTCAACGAAGCGGCTGCGATCTTTTTTGAGAATTATGGAGGCACAGGTAATTTTGGATTTCTTGCCATTTATGCAAACGTAAATGGCCTGCCCGTTTTCTTATCTTCCACTATGATCGATGATCGGCCTATGATCAACAGTGTTGCCATTAATAATGGAGAAGTTTATCTCGATGCCGTTATTCATGGACTTAACGATCCCTCGTGTTGTCCGCAATTGCAAACCACACGCAGATATTCATGGGTCAATAACCAGTTCCGTCTGACGAATTACACGTCCGCCACACCTGACGGGGCACAGCGCAGCATTGAAATTACTTCTCCCGCCGATGGGGCAGAGTTTACGGGCAGTATGTTGGTAAGCGGCACCATCAGTATTGCTCCCTTTGAAAACAACTTAAATTATTCCATAATCGATGAAGCAGGCAATCAACTTGCTTCTGGCCCCGTTATGGTCACAGCACCTGACTTGGGCGCACCTGGTACCTTTAGTGAAACGATATCATTAGCTGGCATTCCCGCGGGTAATGTTTATTTAGAGATTCAAGACCTCAGCGCCGCTGATGGTTCAGTAATGGCCTTGGATGTTGTAAAATTGAATGTGAAATAAAACTGTAAGGACACAGCGCCGCTGTGTCCTTACGATCAGCAAAAGGAGAATCCCATGCCCCATTTAGTCCGTGATTGGATGTCCAGCCCAGTTGTTGTGGTTGACCCAGATTCGAGTGTTTCCTACGCAATGACGCTCATGCGCCGCCGCAATATTCACAGTGTTATTGTGGATGTAAGCGAGAAGAATCCATCCTATGGAATTGTCACCACGACCGATGTTAGTGTGAAGATTGTCGCCGCTGACCGTAATCCCGCCGAGACCACTGTCCGCGAAATCATGTCTGGCCCGATTATCACGGCTCACGCAGATTGGACTTTGATGGAATGTTCGAAGGTGTTGGAGAAGCACAAGATCCATCACCTGCCAGTTGCAGATGAACATGGTACATTGATTGGCTTGATCTCTGCAACGGATATTTTTATGTCTGTGGAAGAACAAGGTTGGGACGAAGAGAAATAGTATTAACGAAATCGCCTCCAGCAATCGGAGGCGATTTTTATTTTTCTTCCATCAATTTAACAACGGTTCGTTTCATGTGTGCCAGCACACCTCGAAACCCATTCAGGCGTTGACCTGAGATGGCTTCCTCCAAATTCATCGGAGCGAAAAAATCTGCTGGAACAGCGAGGATTTCTTCTGGTTTGCAGCCGTTCAGCGCTGTAGCCAGAATGCAAGCCAATCCCTGCACGGTGGGGGATTGCGGGGGAATGTCAAAGTGAAAGATCACGCCGCCATCTGGCTGCTTTTCACCAAATAAAAATACAGGTGTCATGCATTCAGGGATGGGTTCCATCTTTGCGCGCTCTTCAGTAAAACGCTCTGGAAGCGACGGCAATGATTCAGCATAGGCAATCAATGTTTCGATCTTTTCTTCTCGGCTCATGCTGGCGAAGTCATCGACGATTTCTTGTAGTTTTGTAGGTAAGGGCATATTCTTCAGGTAGGGACATGGCATTGCCATGTCCCTACAATAATTTTATTTCTCTATTGGTGCATCCACGAGGTTGCCCCATTCAGTCCACGAACCATCATAGTTCTTGACATTGGGATAACCCAGCAAATATTTCAGCACGAACCATGTCAATGAAGAGCGTTCGCCGATACGGCAGTACGCAATGACCTCACCGTCAGCTTTAATATTTTTTCCTTCGTAAAGCGCAACCAGTTCCTCGGTCGTTTTGAACGTTGCATCCGCTTCGTTGACTGCCTGCGACCAGGGAATGCTCGCAGCGCCGGGGATGTGTCCACCGCGAGTCGCACCTTCCTGAGGATAATTTGGCATGTGCAGCATCTCGCCTGTATATTCTTTTGCCGAGCGGACATCCACCAGGGCTTTCTTCGCGTTGCTGTGAGCGAGGACTTCATCGCGGAATGCGCGAATGGATTTATCCGCTTCTTTCGCGCTGTAAGTTGATTTGGCATACGAAGGAATTTCCTTCACGAGCGGGCGCTTTTCCTGCTCCCATTTGATGCGTCCGCCGTTGAGGATCTTCACATTTTTATGGCCGTAGTATTCAAAGATCCACAAGGCATAGCACGCGAACCAATTGGACTTGTCACCATAAAAAACGACGGTTGTATCGTTGGTAATGCCGAGCTTCGATGCAACTTCTTCGAACTGTTCCTTGGTGAGAAAATCGCGGCGTAATGGATGTTGTAATGTGCTGAACCAATCCACCTGTACTGCGCCAGGGATATGACCGATGGTATAAAGCAAAGGGTCTTCGTCTGATTCGATGATGCGGACGGATGCATTGTTTAGATTGTTGGAGAGCCATTCGGTGTCGACCAGATATTCAGGGTGTGCGTAAGACATGATTAAGGTTTCCTTTTTTGTATTAAAGTTTTTTGGTAACGTGGGGCACAGCGAAACGATTTATCATCAAAACCATAGATTTACTCGCTGTGCTCTTGCAGTTACATACAAGTAAATAAAAAAGCAGTCAACATAAAACAAAAGGACAGGGAACAATCCTGCGCAGGGATATTTGTGCGCGGAGGCCGTTCCACTGTCCTGAGTCGTTGACTGCTTGTTGTTGATGAGTGTCTCTGGCGGTGGTTACGAACCCCGCCATAGACAGGAGCAAAAGTTAAATATTTTCATAAGATAGGTCGTTATTCTACGTGGTTTGAAAGTTTTGTCAAGGAAGAAATTGAAAGCTGACCTTATGCAGTCCTCGATGGCAAAAGCAAATAATATGTCTTTGATGTAAAATTGATGTGTGGCAAAACAAAAATATTACGTAGTTTGGAAGGGACGCAAGACAGGCATCTTTACTGTATGGGCGGAATGCGAAAAACAGGTCAAAGGTTTTGTTGGCGCGCAATTCAAAGCCTTTGAAGCCAACAAGGAGGCTGAAGCTGCGTTCCTTGCCAACTATGAAGATTACAAAGGCAAAGTCTCTTCAGATGGAAAGTGGAAGTTCGCCAGCACGCAGCCCATTTTACCCTCCATTTGTGTGGATGCGGCTTGCAATGGTTCTCCCGGCAAACTTGAATATCGAGGTGTGGTCACTGAAACAGGTGAACAGATATTTCACACAGGTCCTTATGAACAAGGGACAAATAATGTAGGCGAATTCCTGGCCATTGTCCACGCATTGACCTGGCAGTTTAAGCACAATTCGCATGCTCCGATTTACTCTGATTCTGAAAATGCAATCTTGTGGGTTAACACAGGAATATGTAAAACCAACCTCAAACACTCTTCAAAAAACGCCTTGTTATTTGCGCTTATTCACAGCGCAGAAAATTGGCTCGCAGAGAATGAACTCCCCGAGGGCAAGATCGTAAAGTGGGATACCAGTATGTGGGGGGAGAACCCTGCAGATTTTGGAAGGAAGTAAATTTACAAGCCTATGCTTTTTATAACGGTTATATATTCATGAAGTGGTTATCGTGGACATGGTCCTTTGCCCGCATTCGCGGCGTGGATATCCGTTTTCATTTTTCCATTCTGTTTAGCATTCCGATCGCGTACTATCTTTTCCATCCTGTTGATATTCGAGAGGCAACTGTTGGTTTCTTGTGGGTCGCAGGTTTTGTTCTTAGCATTTTTTTACATGAACTCGGGCACGCATTTGCCGCCCAGGTAACTGGTATTGAAGTTAAAAGTATTGTCATCTGGCTTTTGGGGGGAGTTACGAATCTCAGCCACAAGTCAGAAAAGCCGTCTCATAACTTTGTCATTTATGCGGCGGGTCCCATGGTCAATATGATTCTGGCTTTTCTTTGTGTTCTGTTCTATATTGTTGTTTCCTATATACTCCTGCCCAATATTCGAGTCATTAGCCTCTTTCTTTGGGTGCAGACATTTATTAATTTATCCTTCTCGCTGGCCCTGGTCAATTTGATTCTGATCGTCTTCAACCTGCTTCCCGTTTACCCGTTGGATGGAGGCAACATTCTGCATTCAGCCATGGAGATGCTTTTTGGCAGGTCAAATGCGGATGTGATCACTCTGGCCGTAAGCATTCCTGTCTTGTTGGGCTTAATCGCTTTTGGAGTTTACACCCGCGATTATTTGCTTCTTTTTTCCTGTATATTTATTGCGCTTGCCACGAGCACCCTGAATCGCTCCCTGCTTCGCTGGGTTAATTTGGGCGCAAATTATATTTTCAGACGGGCTGGGTATTATTACCTGCAAGGTGACTTTGAGCGTGCCGCGCAATATTACACCACTGATATTGAACGTGAACCGCAAAACCCAAATCATTATCTTGCCCGCGCGGCCTGCCTGATCAATATTTTGCAAAAGGATAGAGCGATTGCAGATTTGGATCGCGCCTTGAAGCTTTCTCCGAAGAACGCCCTGGCTTTGCAGTTGCGCGGCGAGATGTACACGCTGGATAAAAATTATGATGCCGCACTGGAACTTTTTTCAAGCGCTCACGAGATCAACCCGAACTGGGCGGTTCCTTATTATGACCGAGGTTCTGTTTTTCTGGATAAAAAAGAGTATCAATCCGCTTTGAATGAGTTCAATAAGGCCATTGCGCTTTCCTCCCAAACCTGGTTGTTTTATTTGATCCGCTCAATTACACATTTTAAACTTGGAAATATTGAAGCTGCGCACAAAGATCAAGATTCAGCTTTGAGCCTCTCGGAAAAAGAATCCCTAGTGATGACCGACCTGAATATGATCGTGTATGATGATTGTTTGGACTGGGCCGAAGATTATTATCGGCATGTGCTTTTGAAATTTCCGCGTTCTGCGTATGCTTATCAAGGCCGTGCAGATGCGTACCGTATTAATAGTCAACACGAAAAGGCGATTGTGGATTACACCTGTGCAATCGCCATCATGCCCAAGGAATCATATTTGTATTTGGGGCGCGGCAAATCCTATTCGGCAATTGGCAGTATCGAAAATGCCATTGCCGATTTTCACCAATCTCTCACGATAACAGACAAGCTGCACTTAAAACGGCAAGCTGAGCAATTCGTTAGAGAGTTGACAGTTGATGCCCATGTAACTATCAACTAAATACAGGAGATGATATGAAAACAGCTTTACTGGTAATCGATATTCAAAAAGATTATTTCCCAGGCGGAAAATATGAATTGATCAATCCTTTGGCCGCCGCGAAAAAGGCCTACATGCTTTTGCAATGCTTCCGAGAGCATGGCGGGCATCATGTCCATATTCAACATATTTCGCTGGAACCAGATGCGACCTTCTTTGTCAAAGGCAGTGAAGGCTCCGATATTCACGACTCAGCCGCGCATTTCGAAGGCGAGCCCATCGTCTACAAGCATGAACCGAATTCTTTTCTCAACACCAATTTGTTGGAAATGTTGAAAGGCTGGGGAGTTGAACGTGTTGTCATCACCGGCATGATGACTCACATGTGCGTGGATGCCACCTCTCGCGCCGCCGCAGATTTTGGCTTCAAAGTTATCGTCGCCGAAGATGCCTGCGCCACGCGCGATTTGAAATATGGCGAAACAATTATTCCCGCAGACCATGTCCACAAGGCGTTTCTCGCTGCGCTAAAATCCTATGGCGATGTGATGAAATCCGATGAAGTGATTGCATTGCTGGCCGCAGAAATGTAATTCAATCGCAAATCGTAAATCCAAAATCGTAAATCCTATGACTACACTCGACCCCGAAAAACAAAAACAAGCAAAACAATATTCCCGCATCAAACGCCGCCTATGGCTGGTGGATACAATTTTCAGCGCCGCGTATGTCCTTGCCTGGCTTTTCTTTGGCTGGAGTATTTCAGTCCGCGCATGGCTCACAACTTTCACCGATAACTGGCTACTGATTACTGCTCTTTACGTAATTATTTTTGGCGGCATTTCTTTTGTTATTAATTTCCCACTCAGTTATTACAGCGGATTTATTCTCCCGCATCGATTTGACCAGTCCAACCAGATGCTCAAAGACTGGATCATGGACCAGCTCAAAGGGCTGGCAATCGGCGCTCCCCTCGGCCTGATTCTGCTTGAACTGTTTTATCTTGCCTTGAGAGCCACCGGCGATCTATGGTGGTTGTGGGTGGCTGGCGGTATGTTGGTCTTTAGTGTGTTGATGTCTAATCTTGCGCCGATCCTTATTATGCCGCTCTTCAACAAATACATTCCCCTTGGTGATGAACATCAAGAACTCGCTGACCGTCTGATGAAGCTGGCCGAGCGTGCCAACACGAAAGTAAAAGGCGTCTTCAAATTTGACATGTCCAAACGCACCAAGTCTGCCAATGCCGCGCTGACGGGTATGGGCAACACGCGCCGCATTATTTTGGGCGATACGCTCATCAACGAATTTTCACTGGACGAGATCGAAACCGTTCTCGCGCACGAATTGGGGCATCAAGTCCATCGCGATATTCCGCTCTTCATTGCGTTTGGCACACTCTCCACCACGATTGGCTTTTATCTCGCATCGCTTGGCATGAATTGGGCCGTGAGCTATTTTGGGTTTTCTGCGATAAGTGATGTCGCTGCTTTTCCTGCTCTTAGTTTGATCCTTGGTATTTACGGATTTGTCACCTCACCGCTTGATAACGCCATCTCGCGCTGGCGCGAAAACATGGCCGATGATTATGCCTTGTCTTCTACAAGGAAAGGCCAAGCCTTTGCCTCTGCCTTCACCCGATTAGCCAATCAAAACCTTGGTGAGATCGACCCCGAAAAATGGGAAGTCTTCATGTTCTATTCTCATCCGCCGCTGGGTGAGCGAATCGAAAAAGCAAAAAGATTTTCTGCCTAAAACAAACGGACTTGCAATTTGCAAGTCCGTTTTACTATTTACTACTTATTACTCACTTCTTCTACTTCACCAAATCGCTCATCAAATCCATCGGCACCACCGCAGCACCGACAATGCCCGGGCCGGTATGGACACCCAAAACAGGAGAGATACGTTGCACTTCAATTTTTGCGATGTTGAGTTTGGATTGAAATTCCTTGGTGATTAATTCCGCTTTTTCAGCGAAGCGGCCATGTAACACGGTAACCCACACTGGAGTATTTCCGTATTTCTCAACCAAATGATCTGCAATCGCCGTCATCGATTTACTCAGGGTGCGTCCATTGGTGACCGTGCTGTACTTGCCATCTGAGTCCACGCGAATGACGGGCTTGAGGTTAAGCAAAGCGCCAGCCAGAGCTTTCACCCGTCCAATACGGCCGCCGCGAGCGAGATATTCCAATGTGTCAAGCGTGTAGATCACTTCTGTTTTTTCACGAATGGCTTTCAGCCGTTCCTGAATTTTTTCCATTGCCCAGCCTGCTTTATCCGCCAATGCCGCTGCCAATACTTGAAACCGTTCGCCGCCTGAAAGGGTGAGCGTATCCCAGTGGCTGACATTTGTCTCGCTTTTTACCTGCTCGCCGCCATCGCGTGCAGCGTTGATCGTTCCGCTCAGTCCCGATGAAATATGAATGGACAGAATATTTTTTTCCGTCTGTGCGAGTTTGCGATATAACTCCGCGAATATCCCGCTGGATGGCTGTGCCGTGGTTGGGATATTGGGCCGCATCGCTTCGAGACGATTATAGAAATCATCGGCTGAAATTTCAGTGGCATTCACCTCGCCTTCGGGAAATTGGATGAACAATGGCGCTGCTGTCACGCCTAGTTCCTTGAGCTCTTCATTGGACATATCTGCTGCGCAATCCGTTACTATTTTCATTTTTTATCTCCTTCTTTGGTTTATAAATCAATATGAGAATTTCGTAATGACATTATTTTTTATCCAAAAACCATTTCACGGTATCTCGAATACTTTCCTGCAGGGAGCGTGGGTGATATCCCAGCTCGTGTGTGGCCTTTGCGTGACTGATGTTCGAATTGCTTTGCAGTACTTCAAGCGAGTAGGGTGTGAAGCGTGGGGTTGCATTTGCAAAACGATAATATAGGGGCGTGAACAATGCCGCGAATTTTGCAAAGTCAAACGGGATCTTTAGCTGAAAGAAATTTCTTCCAGTGATCTCTCGCACAGTTTCCAGTAGATAACGTACCGAAATTTTTTGTCCAGATAAAATATAACTTTCGCCGCGCCTGCCATTTTCAGCAGCTGAGATCAAACCGTCTGCAACATCGCGCACATCTACAAAATCATAGGCACCATCAACATATAATGTCGGTTTGGCAATGGCAGCATCGTGGATGACCGCCCCCATCATTGATCTGCGAAAATCATACGGGCCGATCACGCCGGTGGGGCAGGCCACAACAGCTTCCAGCCCGGAACGAGCCGCGTTCAATACTTCAAGAGTCGCCTCCGCTTTCGAGCGGTCATATGCGCCATAGGGATTGTCCATATCGTATGGAATGGTCTCATCGATTACGCCATCTTCAATCCGCTGAATCGCATGAATGGAAGATGTGTAAATTAATTTATCAACTCCCTTTTCAATTGCCGCGCGCAAAATATTTTTTGTGCCATCCACGTTTATCCTTCGCACAAATGGATTTGAGCCCGGCATGATCGAGATGACACCCGCCAGATGAAAAATTCCTTTTATCCCGCGCATGGATTCGAATACTGAATCCATGTCGAGGATATCGCCATCCAGCGCTTCTATATTTAATCCCGAAATTAATTCGCGGCTTTCGCCCGGCAAAATCAACGCCCGAACCTTTTCACCGCGTTCCAAAAGTTTTCGCACAAGGACGTTTCCAACATGCCCTGTTGCTCCAGTTACCAGCCACATCATTATTTATTACCTCATTTTTTCAACAGACTATTGACCAACAGGTTCGTACTTTCGCGAGCCACTTTTTCCCATTTTGCACCTTTCGGATCGAGCAGACTTTGCAGTAACAGCCCCATCGCAGTCGAGATGATCATGCGTGAGGTGAGGTCAGGATCTACTGCAACGAATGAACCTTCATCCACGCCTTTTTTGATGAGCGAGGTGAAATACTTGTGATAGCGGTGGTATGGGGAAATGCTTGCCTCCCATATCTTTTGGTCGCGGCTGGCTTGCAGCCAGAATTCAAGGAACATCGGTAAACCGTCTCCTGCGGTTTTGAAAAGGTAGGGGAAGGCTTCGGTCATCTGCATGAAGGTTTCGGGAGCGGTCAACTCTTTTGAGGTTTTGATGGCATTATCTATATTTTTAAGCCAGCCATCCAGCAAGGCCAGGAAAAGTTCCTGTTTGCTTTTGAAGTGATGATAGAACGCGCCTTTGCTGATTCCCGCTTCCGCGCAAATATCATCCACACTGGCTTTGTTATAACCGTTATTGGAAAACAGCTTGACAGCTGAATCCAATATCTTTGTTCGAGTCTCTTCGCTGCGTTGCTGCATTTCGCCTCTTGGAATTTACATACCGACCAGTCGGTATGTTTTTACATCCGAACGATTGTATTGTCAAGGTGAAAAAGATAACAAATTTAATAAATGCAAATCGGACGAAAGCAGGCTTTCGTCCGAGAATGAGGCGTTGTACTTATTGTCCTACTTTGGTTTGTAAGCTGTGATTTTTGCGCTGTAGACAGCTTTGTACACATCCTCGCGTGCAATGTTATTTATCTCAGCAATGTCTTTCATATCATCGAATGCGGCATCGACAGTTTCCTTATCGAAGAAAACAGGGGTGACAGAAATATCGGTGAAGCCAACGGCTTTCATCATGTTGATGTATTCGCTGGATTCAACTGCGCCTGCTACACAGCCCGCCCAAGCGCTGAGACTCTTTTTGATGGCATCGGGCAGCGGACCTTCGGTGACAATATCAGACACGGCGAGTTTGCCGCCAGGCGCCAACACACGGAAGGCTTCGGTGAAAACTTTTTCCTTATCGGGTGAAAGGTTGATGACGCAGTTGGAGATGATGACATCGACCGTGTTCGAGTCAACGGGCAGTTCTTCAAGATAGCCCTGACGGAACTCGACATTGTTTGCGTTGACGCGCTTCGCGTTGACCTGCGCGCGTTCGATCATTTCGGGAGTCATATCCACGCCGATCACGCGTCCTTCGGGACCGACTTTCTGCGCGGCCAATAAACAATCGAGTCCTGCGCCTGAGCCAAGATCAAGAACCGTTTGACCGGGTTTCAACGAAGCGAGTGTGATCGGGTCGCCGCAGCCGTAGCTGGTGTTTGATACATCTGATGGGACATTGGTAAGCAGGTCGACAGGATATAGATCACTGCTTGTGTTACAGCAACTTGAGCCGCCGCAAGAAGAGGTAGATTTTTTGATCCGTTCTGCATAATGTTCGCGGACCGTTTCATGGATGGGGGTGGGGGATTGAGTCATTTTGTTTCTCCTTTTATATAGATGATTGTCTATGGATTGACCTAAAAAAATTTGAAATAAGTACACTCTGTTTACCGCGCGATAAACAGAGATATTAGATTAACAGCAACTACTTTCACAATTGCCGCTTTCACAGCATTCGCCTTCACAACATTCGTTGGTGACAACAAGTAATTCGTTCATGTGCGTTCTCCTTTCATATAGAAGTTTGTCTATGATACTTGCCAAAAAAAACGGGAAATGTCTCGGCCGAAGACAGCTCCCGATCAGGCCTTGATGGTTTTCAACAGGTTTTCGGTTGCAACGGATTCAGGTGCGAACTTGACCATGAGTTGGCCGCAGCAATACGCAACACGTTCCTGGTTGAGGGTGTAGAAAGTCTGTTTGCCTTCTTCGCGGACAGTAACTAACTCCGCTTCCCGTAATATCGCCAGATGATGGGATACTGTGGGCTGGGAAACATCCAGCTTTTCAACAATGTCATTAACCGAAATTGAGCAGCAGCAACAGATGTTCATGATCTTCTGACGGGTTTCATCAGAGATGGCTTTGGCAAAGAGGACAGGGTTGAATTTCATAAGGTTTATTATATAGACAAACGTCTATTTGTCAAGAGGGTGAATTATTTTGCCTTGAACCCCGACATATTCATGAAAGCGAACATCAATGTCCCAACCAAGGTGGCGCCGAAAAATACGGTCATTGGTTCCTGCGTTTCTTTGATGAACAAGAGCAGGATAAAGAAAACCAAACTCCCAACAGCTCCGCTGATGATGCTGGCATAAATAAACTTCCTGCGTTCTTCATCAATCAAGTTTATGATCGAAGATAAGAGCAGAGTACTTGTAATGATGACCACAAAGGGAATGCCAGATTGCCAGAGTTGGAGCAGTTCACTTTTGCCCTGCAGGAAATTCCACGAGACCAGTCCCGCTGTGAGGGAGAGGGGGGTGAATAGCGCAAAGGATATTCCCATGTTAATCCAACCGAGTTTTCTTTCGCTTGCTGATGGAATTTCAAAAGAGATGATCTTTCCCAGCCGCAGTACATCAGATTTCCAACGGTCATCCGAAATAGCGATGGCGTTGAAACGGGTGAGGGATTTTAGTTTTTCTGGCAGTTCTTCTACGCGAGGCATGGGCGCACCGTCTACCAAGACGGGAAAAATAGGTTTCTTTAATTGAATGGCAACTGCGATCTCTTCTGCCACCCAATCTTTTGGGTCGTCAAGGCGGCGTTGGCCATCTGCATTTTTTGTCGATAGCCAGTCTGGGCCGATTAAAACGATTACCGCATTCGCATTATTTAGATTCTGCTGGAGCACATTTCCAAAGTCCGCGCCGCCTTGGATATTTTCTATGTCTCGAAAAACGCGCTCGTCCCCAAAATATGCGCCCAACGTGTCACTAAGGCGACCAGCGATTCCACGGGCATCGGAACGACGGTAGCTGATAAAAAGTTTTCCAGTCTGTTTGGTTTTGGCTGACATTTTGGATATTTCTCCTTAAACTGGATAAACGTTTGAGATAACGATTTGGACGAAAAGATTTTATCTTATTTTAAGACGAAAGACATTCATTCTGCGAAGATTTTTGACATTTGAAAGTGAAGAAGAACAGCTTGGACTTATAATTGATCTCATAAACCGACTCAAGGAGATTCGTCATGGACAAGATTCGAGCTTTGGTGCTTTCAGGCGGCGGCGGACGCGGCGCATTTCATGCGGGCGTATATAAATATTTGATGGAAGCCAATAAACCTGATGTTAATGTAAGCCATATGGGTGCATGGGATCCACAGGTAGTCGTTGGCACTTCCATTGGCGCGGTGAATGGCGCCGCGATTGCGCAGGGAATGTCTGCGGACGAGTTGGAGAATGTGTGGAAGTCACTTGAAGAAACGGATATTCAAGGATTGCCGCCCGGTATGCGTGGTTTTGCACGTTGGATTGCGCGCAAAGCTTTCGGCGTGATCATGGATGCGAATCTGCCGCAGGTCAACCCGCAGGATGCGACTTCTCCGGTGCCAAAAGAATTCTGGTCTCCATTGCCGGTCTTTTCAAAATGGTGGGGCGAACGTTTAATCGGGAAATGGATCAACCTGTTGGATACAGGTCCGCTGCGCAAGACCCTGCACACCCGTTTTCATTTTGACCCTGAAAAATTGTCGAAGAGTGAAAAAGCGTTGCTGATCGCTGCGACCAATGTGCAAACAGGCGAACGTATGATTTTCAGTAACCGTGAAATTACACATCGGCATACAGGCGAGGCACGGCGCGATGTAGTTACCGGCATCACAGCGGACCGTATTCTTGCTTCGTGCTCGATACCCTTGGTCTACCCGTGGACATTTGACCCAGAAACCAATGCCTTCTATTGGGATGGCGCGCTGGTAGCCAATACTCCGATCGGCATTGCTCTGGATGTGATGCGCGATGTGCCGATTGATGTCCCCGCTGAGATCGTGGTCGTGTTGATGACTCCGTGGTGGGAAAGCGGCGACCCTGTCCCACGGACTGCGCGAAAATTGCCAAACTCATTTGGTGATGCCATCACATGGACATTGGATTGGATGCTGCTCGCTTCCTTTCGTGAACGCTTGAAATT
>JAYVUA010000087.1:0-33145 GCA_043788255.1 Anaerolineales bacterium
CGCCGCTGGCGAAAGTGCGCTATGAGGAATTGGGGGATGTGTTCCGTAATTGGAAAATCCTCGGGCTTTCCCTTTTGCAGAATTGGGTCATTGGCCCTATCCTAATGTTTGTATTGGCGATTGTTTTCCTGCGCGGCTATCCTGAATATATGGCGGGGTTGATCCTGATTGGGCTGGCGCGTTGTATTGCAATGGTCATCGTCTGGAATGAACTGGCTCATGGCGATACAGAGTATGCAGCGGGATTGGTGGCATTCAACAGTGTCTTTCAAGTATTGTTTTACAGCGTATATGCCTATGTTTTCATTACTGTTCTGCCCACCTGGTTTGGAATGCAGGGTGCGATTGTACATATCACCATCGGTGAAATTGCAAAAAGCGTGTTTATTTACCTGGGTATTCCTTTTCTCGCTGGCTTCTTGACACGGCTGGTTTTGATTAAGGTCAAAGGGAAAGAGTGGTATCACACAAAATTCATTCCAAAGATTAGTCCTGTTACTTTGATTGCTTTGTTGTTCACGATCATTGTCATGTTTAGCTTGAAGGGTGAAACTATCGTTCAACTTCCACTGGACGTGATACGAATCGCCATTCCATTGTTGATTTACTTCGTGGTGATGTTTATGGTCAGCTTTTTTATGGGCAAGGTAGTTGGCGCAGATTATTCCAAAACAGTTACCTTATCCTTTACCGCAGCCAGTAATAATTTTGAATTGGCAATTGCAGTGGCAGTGGCAGTATTTGGGATTTCATCAGGTCAGGCATTTGCAGCCGTGATCGGTCCGCTGGTGGAAGTGCCTGTAATGATCGGACTGGTCAATGTTGCTTTCTGGCTGCAAAAAAGAGTATATAAGTAATTGCTACGCATCCAGGAAATCAGATTTCGGAAGTCTTTTGAGAAAACCGCTTGATTCAAAAATTGTCCCTCAAGTTTTGCATTCGGCGCGCAATGTTCATCCTACTCACTCCATCATCGCCTCAACACCCGGCTGAACCAAGCGCCGATAAAAACCATTCATCTGTTCCGCAGAGTACGGAGAATCATTGTCAAGCCACCAGATCAATAGAGAAATGAAAGAGCTAAAGATATATTGTGTCAGAATATCAGTGGGAATGGCGTTTTTTCTTTTTGATACAGTTTGTTTCAAGTGGTCATTTAAGTGGGTATGCAAATAAGTGAATAAGAATTTCTGAACATGCGATAACGCGATATTGCCTCCCTGTTTTCCAGCCAATGCTTTGTAAAGGGGACGCTGCGATTGCGCATGTTTAAACATAGACAGAGTTAATTCCCACGGGCTGCCACTAGCCATTGCTTCACTTGTCAAATGCTGTTCAAACTCAGTCCGCAAATGCTCGAATCCGCTGAGCAGTAGATCCTCCTTATCTTGAAAATGTGCATAGAAAGTAGACCGCCCTACATTGGCGCGGTCAATCACATCCTGCACCGTCGCTGAATCAAATCCCTTTTCCAAAATAAGTGCCATTAATGCATCCTGTAATAGTTGCCGCGTGCGCTGAATGCGGCGGTCGATGACTTTAACTTTCTTTGGCATTTGATTTTCTCCTTCTCCATATGTCGTTGCGAGGAGGGCGCTCGTTCTTTCCGACGACACTTGCGCTGCACGCCAGTGCAGTGAGCAATCTCATGTTTCTGAGGAGACTGCTTCGGCTAAGAGCAAGTGCGCCTCGCAGCGATATTGCTTTTCCTGAACAAACCAAGCTGAAATGTTCACTATCGAACGTTTTACCATGCTTTGGTTGTTGACGTATACCCAGCAGACCTGTATAACGTAATCGAACATTTTGTTCGAAATCAAATACAGTGTACATCAAACTGAAGCATAGGAAAAGGAGAAATATAAAAGTGGAAACACAATTGGCAAGTACAGAAGCAGAGACGTTTATCGTCCGCGAAAATCATTTAATTGAATTATGTGGCGTCACCAAATCCTATAATGTCGCAGCGGGAAAATTCCTTGCGCTCAAACAGATTGACATGCGAGCCGACTCGGGCGAGTTCGTTGCGGTGGTTGGCAAATCGGGGAGCGGGAAGTCCACGCTGATCAATATGATCACAGGGATTGATACGCCTACTTCGGGTCAGGTCTTTATCGCCTCCACGCCTGTTCACGAATTGGATCAAGAACAGTTGGCGGTTTGGCGCGGACGGAATGTGGGCGTGGTCTTTCAGTTTTTTCAACTGCTGCCCACATTGACCGTTGCAGAAAATATTCCCGGTTATTTTGAAACTGAGGAGGGGAAAGTACCAAGGTTATATCTTTAAAGCCTAGAAATGGAATACATACACAAGTAGCCCAAAGCAAAAAATATTCAGCCTCGTTTGGATAATGATGCCATATACACCTCCTGATGGGCAGATACTGCCTCTATTGAATGGTATGTTCCCGATATAGTGGCATTATCATAACTTGAGTTGATTCAACTCGTCCTGCAACGCGGGGAGCTTTTTATACTGTTCACGAATGTCTGCAATGAGTTTATCCCACGATTGTATATCATTCAATTGACGATAAATGTCGCGTATATCGCGCAAACACAATGCGGCTTGTGAATAATTGCCGCAATATCACGGGCATGTTTCGGCGGCTGTCCGCTCAATCCCAAATACATAAGTTTGTAGAGGATTAGATCATCGGGGAAATGGACGTATGCTACTTATAAGCACATAACTTTATTGCTAAAAGCTATTGACGTTTGGAAGTATTCTTCGTATACTCTGAAAACGCTTTCAGGAATTTCACACCCAAATGCATTCTAAGAACCACCCGCCTACAATTGCCGATGTCGCAGAGCACGCCAGCGTTTCCATCGCCACGGTGAGCCGTGTGCTGAATGGCACTGTCCCGGTCCAGGCAGAAAAAGCGGAGCGTGTGCGTCTGGCAATCGATGAACTTCAATTCGTACCGCGAACTGCGGCGCGGGTGCTTGCCAGCAAACGCACTCATACCATTGGCCTCATTCTACCGGAGATTAGCGGCGCGTTCTTCTCACCTATGCTGCGTGGAATTGAAGCGCAGGCAAACACCATCGATTACGATCTGCTCATCCATTCGATGCACGCCACACTTTCGCATCTGCATCACAGCAGTCCTCTGGGTGAGCATAATACTGATGGACTTCTGGTTTTCACCAACAGCCTTGATGAACCTCAGCTTGCCAGACTCCATAAACTACATTTTCCCGTTGTTCTGCTCCACCAAACTCCACCCGATTCGTTGAACATTCCGGTCATCACCATCGAGAATAAAGACGGCGCCGCCATGCTTATCGATCATCTGATCGAGTTCCATGATAGGCGTCGAATTGTTTTTTTACAGGGTCCTCAAGGTCATGAAGATTCGCATTGGCGCGAGCGCGGCTACCGCGAATCACTCGAAGCCCATCATATTCCATTTGATTCCGCGCTCATTGCCTCGGGCGGATTTGACGACGAAGAAGCTTTCACTTCCATTCAACAAATGCTTCTGGATGGACTCGACTTCGACGCGGTCTTCGCCGGCGACGATGACGCTGCGGCTGGAGTTTTCCGTGCGCTGAAAATGGCAGAACGCCTCATTCCTCATGATGTGGCTGTTGTCGGTTTTGACGACGTGCCCTTCGCCCGCTACCTTTCCCCCGCGCTGACAACAGTACGCGCACCAATCGAAGAGGTGGGACGCGAAGCCGTCAGACAGTTGAAACGCCTGATGGACGGCGAACAGGCTCAGGCTTTGACCCTGATGCGCACCGAGTTGGTTATCCGTGAATCTTGTGGATGCAAATCCAAATTAGAAATTTGATCATAATGCTGGAGGTACCAGAAAGAGATATTTACAAAAACTTTTAATCGATTAATCTCATTCAACCATTTTGGAGGAGCACATGAAAAACAATCTATTCAAACTACTGACAGTGTTCGTTCTGGCATCCATGATTCTTTCGGCTTGTGGTAGTGGATCATCACCCGTATCCGGTGAGAGAAAGAAAGTCTCCATTCTTGTTGGCTTTGGCACCGGCACCGATCCCGACCAAGTCAAAGCGCAGGAAGCGCTCGCCAAGAAATTCAATGACTCTCAAGATAAAATCACAATGGAATTTCTGATCGTTCCGAACGATGAAGCCACCGAACGTTTTTTGACCATGGTTTCAGGCGGCAATGCTCCCCAGCTGGTGGGTCCACATGGGACATCGACGATTGCCCGCTTCAAGGAATATTGGGAAGATGTGACACCGTATATCGAAAAAGACAAGTATGATTTCAGCGATTTCTACGGACCCTCGACAACCATCAACAAATATCCCGACCTGAATGCAGGTATTCCGCTTGGAATTTATCCGTCCTTCTTATTTTACAACAAGGACGCTTTCGATGCGGCAGGGTTTGCTTATCCTACCCATGATTATGCCGACAAATCCTGGAATATTGCCGCGCTTAAAGAACTCGCAATGAAATTAACGCTGGACGCAAACGACAATACTCCCAACGACGCCAGCTTTGATCCTGCTACGACCAAACAATGGGGCTATGCAGATACTTGGACAGACATGCGCGGGCAGTTAACCATGTTTGGCGCGGTAGATCAGGGACGTCCCACCACGGATGATTACAAGACCGCCACGTTCAATGCCCCCGAACGGGTATTTGGCGCGCAATGGATTCACGATGGAGTGTTTAAAGATCACTTTATTCCAGATGCGGCAGGACAAACTGCGATCGACTCAACAGGTGCCGATCCATTTGGCTCTGGTCAGATCGCCATTTGGTACAGCCATACCTGGTTCATGTCTGAAGGTTTGAATGAACTTCCATTTGAATATGACATCGCTCCGCTTTTCTATAATCAAAAAGATCAACGTATCGCCCGCGTTCATGCGGATATGTTCACCATGGTAAAGAGCGCGAACAATAAAGATGAAGCCTGGGAAGTAATGAAGTGGTTGACCGCCCCTGAGCAGATCGTGGACGTGTGTAAGATCTATGGTTGTCTCCCGGCGCGTATATCCAGCGAACCTGCATACTTGGCATACCTGAAGGAACGCTACCCCGGCATTGACTATAGCGTGATCTTCGGCGCGATCGATTATCTCGACAGCCCACACCATGAGAGCTGGGTTCCCGAGTGGGGTAAGGTGAATGATGCGGGAGCTAATGTTCAATCTATTATTTACACAGAACCCGATGCTGATATTCAAACCATTATGGATCAAGGCAACGAAGATATTCAAAAGATCCTCGACGATTACTGGGCAAGTCACTAGCTCTCGGCTTAATTCCCTCTCCCTTAAAGGGAGAGGGAAACCATGCAATCATTTATTCGTTTATTTGGAGACTCTATGACCTTTCCCTCCTCCCGTAGAATAAGCTTGGCGCGCCGAGAAGAGTTGGCGGCTTATGCCTTTGTCTTACCATGGATCATCGGCTTCCTGGTCTTCACCATCGGTCCCATGCTGGCTTCGTTGTATTTCTCATTTACAAAATATGACATTGTCAGTCCTCCGCAATGGATCGGGCTTGCCAATTATCAACGCGCCTTCTCAGGTGTTTGGGATGCCATCCGCACAGGCAATCCGCGCCAATTGGGTGACCCGCTATTCTGGAAGTCGTTACAGGTTACTCTTTATTTTGCCGCTCTCGTGCTTCCGCTCAATCTTTTCTTTTCGTTTTTCCTCGCGGTCCTGCTCAATCAAAAAATACCTGGTGTCAATGTTTGGCGAACTATATTCTTTCTGCCTTCCATCATCGCAGGTGTGGCTGTCACGTTGCTTTGGGTACGCATCTTTAACCCTCGCCTTGGAATCTTGAATCCCTTCCTGCAAAATGTACTTGGTATACACAACCCGCCGCAATGGCTGGGCGACCCTGACTGGGCTGTGCCTGCGCTGGTCATCATGAGTTTGTGGAGTGTGGGCGGATCGATGATTATTTACCTGGCTGGATTGCAAGGCGTGCCAACCGATCTGTATGATGCGGCAAAAGTAGACGGCGCGAACGCCTGGCAAAGATTCTGGAATGTAACCTTTCCGATGATGACACCGGTCATCTTTTACAACCTGGTGCTCGGCATGATCGGCACTTTCCAATATTTCACTGAGGTTTATATCGCCACCAGCGGCAATGGCGGCCCGCAGCATGCAACCCTTTTTTATAATTTATATCTGTATCAAAATGCATTTCGATTTTTCGATATGGGCTACGCCTCCACATTGGCGTGGATTTTATTCGTTATTATCCTGGTGCTGACCGCTCTCATCTTCCGCTCTTCAGATGTGTGGGTTTATTACGAAGGCCAGCTGAGAGGGAAATGACACATGAAAAAAATACTGGATAATACTCTCCGTATATTAGGATCTGCCCGCGGGAATGAAATTTTCTTCAAGGGTGTGACAACGCTGATTCTCGCCGCGGGTTCGGTCCTCATCCTGATCCCATTTCTATACATGATCAGCACCTCGCTGAAAGATCCCGCGCAGATCCGCTCGGATTCAACCTCCTTGATCCCTCGCAAGCCTAAGACGATTGAAGTCAACGGGAAGAATGAGCCGCTTTATAAAGTTACATACAATGATGAGATACAGGAATTTGCCCTGATCAAAAAGATTCCCAATGGCTTTGGGCAATTTGTCGATCCAGCCGCTCCGAATGAAATTATTGAACTGAAGCTAAACGAACAGAGAGCACTCTATCGCCTCGACATCCACTGGGAAAATTACCCTGAAGCTGTGAACGCCATGCCATTCTGGCATTATCTAGGGAACACGCTTGTCGTTACCTTCGTGGGCATGTTTGGGATGTTGTTCTCTTCATCGCTTGTTGCGTACGGATTTTCACGCTTCCGTGCAAAATGGTTGAATGTATTGTTTTTGCTTTTGCTCTCCACAATTATGCTGCCAAGCCAGGTGCGGCTTATCCCAGTATATATTTTATTCAACAAGCTGGGCTGGGTGAACACATTACTGCCGTTGATCATTCCGCAGTTCTTCGCCAATGCGTATGATGTGTTTCTACTGCGTCAGTTCTTCATGACCATTCCCCTTGAATTGGATGATGCCGCAAAAATAGACGGCGCAAACCCACTTCAGATATTGATGCATATTATCCTCCCGCAAGCCAGACCCGCGCTTGTATCCATTGGCATCTTTCACTTTCTATATGCATGGAATGATTTTTATGAGCCCCTCATCTTTCTACACTCCCGTGAAAACTGGACTCTCGCAGTGGGCTTGCAGACTTTCGATGCCATCTACACCATCAACACTCATCTCATCATGGCGGTTTCAGTGTTGATGATCGTGCCTCCCATTTTATTATTCTTCTTCGCCCAAAAGATTTTCACGCAAGGCGTGGTATTCTCTGGTATTAAAGGCTGATATGACCATCCACAAATTCCCTCACGATTTTCTCTGGGGCGCAGCGACCGCCGCGTATCAAATCGAAGGCGCATGGAACGAAGACGGCAAAGGCGAATCCATTTGGGATCGTTTTAGTCACACGACTGGAAAGATCGAAGATAAATCCACTGGCGACGCTGCCTGCGATCACTATCATCGTTATTTAGATGATATCGCCCTCATGCGCCGCATTGGACTGAAAGCCTATCGCTTCTCGGTCGCATGGACCCGTATCCTGCCAGCTGGCAAAGGAGCAGTCAACACACTCGGCCTTGATTACTACGACCGCCTCGTAGACTCATTATGCGCCGCGAACATTGAACCTCTTCTAACGCTTCACCATTGGGATTATCCACAGGTATTATATGAATCAGGCGGCTGGACAAATCGTGACAATCTCCATTATTTTGCAGATTACGCAACCATCGTTGCCAAACGTCTCGGTGACCGCGTGAAATCATGGACAACCTTCAACGAGCCTGGCGTGATCGCATGGGACGGGTATCTCAGCGGCGAACATGCCCCTGGTGAACAGAACAAAGCTAGGGCTGCGCAAGTAACGCACAACCTGCTGGTTGCACATGGACTCGCCACACAAGCCCTGCGCGCCGCCGACCCGAATTTAAATGTGGGTATCGTGTTAAATCTTTGGGGCGCCGACCCTGCCAGCGAAGATACTGCCGATATCGCTGCGGCAGATTTGGCGTGGAACAGAAGCGAGACCCTCTTCCCTCATCCATTGTTTCGCGGCTACTATCATCCTGAAGTGCTCAAAAGCATGGCGGCCGAAAATATATCCATCGATATCAAAGCTGGCGACATGGCGCTCATCGCGCAAAAACTTGATTTTCTTGGCGTCAACTTTTACTCGCGCAATCTTGTTTCCGCAAATGGAAATATCGATCCCGTGCCTGGTTCGGAATACACCGAAATGGGCTGGGAAGTCCATGCGCCTGCGCTGCGCAGTTTGCTCAACCGCATCAACAACGATTATCACCTGCCGCCGATCTACATCACCGAGAACGGTGCAGCTTTCAAAGATGAAGTCAGTGGAGACGGAAAAATCCATGATCCGCGAAGGCTTGATTACTTAAAACAACACTTTATCCAAACCAGTCTCGCCATGCAGGATGGCGTGGATGTGCGCGGATATATGGTCTGGTCATTGCTCGATAATTTCGAATGGGGGCATGGCTTCACCAAACGCTTCGGCCTAATCCGTGTTGATTACGAAACTCAGCAACGCACTGTCAAAGATTCAGGCGAGTGGTATTCGGAAGTCATTCGAAAGAATGAAATCAATGATTGAAACTGGCGTAAGTTATTTCGCCAACGGATGGCCGCATCACTTCGAGCGCGATCTTGAGGATATTCTCGCACATTATTGTAGTTACATCGTGCATTGCTTCAGCGAGAATGAACTCATCCTGGCACGCAAACGCAACGCGCAGTTTTTCAAGATGACGCGTGATGCCGGTCTCAGCTGTTGGGCGAATCCCTGGGCGGTGATGGGGCTTTTTGGCGGTGAGCAATTTTCTGCATTTGTGCCGCGCAACCCGGCTGCCTGCCAGATTCTTTCCACGGGGCAACGCGCTCCGGCTGCCTGTCCCTCTGCAGAGGAAACAAAAGCTGCCATGAAATACTGGATTGATGCTGCGATCGACGATGGCGCGGATACCATCTTCTGGGATGAACCGCATCTCTATATTCCCGATTGGGATGACTTGCATTTCGCTCCCGACGACGCCTTTGCCTGCTTCTGTCCGAGATGTCGCGACTCATTCCAGAGCCGCTTCGGTCAACCCATGCCCGAGACTATTACTCCTGAAATGCGACTCTTTCGCGAAGATCTAATGATCAACTTCCTCAGCGAAATGATCGGTTATGCCAAAGCTAAAGGTGCAAAGAACGCAATCACATTATTGCCGGTTGATTATGAAGCCAACGAGTCTCTGCCATGGACTCAAGTCGCGGACATTCGCGACCTTGATATTTTCGGCACAGACCCATATTGGTTTCTATATGATAAAGATTGCAATGAATATGTCTCCAGTCAAATGAAACGCACAATGGATATTTGTGAGCCGCGTGGATTAACTTCACATTTCTGGGCGCAGGGTTTTGGAATTCCATCAGGCAGGGAAGATGAACTCGAAACAGGATTCAGCCTAGCCGTCCAAAGAGGCGCGCAGTCCATCGCCATTTGGGGTATGCACGGCAACGCCGCATGGGATGGCGCATCCGAAAATCCCGAACTGGTTTGGGATGTAGTTGGAAAGACTTTTGGAAAATTGAGGAACAAATGAAATCGATTTGGAATTTGCCAAAAGTTGAAATCATCCCTTTTTCTGAAGTTGGAGAGATAAGGAATGTTCTGCTCGTTACTTCCGCACCGGCATGGAACGCGGTAAAAGGCGCTTTGCGCGGATTGAACATCACTGCACAAGTTGAAGTCACCGAAGCGAACACAGCCCATTGGGATTCCCTTATGGAATCCGACAGCTTGCTGTCGGTGCGGAAGCAAACTTCCGCAATCCAGAAAGCTGAAATAATCTACGCGGTTGGCGGCGGACTCACAGCTGATACCGCGAAATATATCGCCGTCAAACTCAACTTACCATTGGTTGTTTTGCCCACTGCATTATCGGTGGATGCCTTCATCACCGCCGCATCAGGTATTCGACGTGAAGGTTGTGTCTACTATATCGAAACCAAACCGCCCGAAAGCTTGATCCTTGATTTGGACATCATTGCCAAAGCGCCTGTCTCCATCCGTGCCGCAGGGATTACGGATGTCATGTCCATTGCCACGGGCGCATGGGACTGGACATTCGCCAATGAACGCGGCAAGAATCCCGCTGGCATGGAATTCATCTCCTGGGTTTACGATAACGCGCAAAGCATCTTGAGTGGCGTGCTTGACTGCGCCGAAGCCGCAGGTCGCGGTGACCGCGAAGGTCTGAAGACCTTATACGATTGTCTTGCCATGGAAGTTCAGCTCTGTAATCAAGTCGGTCACTCGCGCCCCGAAGAAGGTAGTGAACACTATTTCGCCTACGCCGTCGAAAACGAAATGGGACACGGACTTCCGCATGGCGACCTGGTCGGTCCTGCTATTTTGCTGATCGCAAAGCTGCAGGGACAGGATATATCTCGTTTGGAGAAAGCTCTCAAAGACTGCAATGTTCCGCTTAACAATATTCCACAGGATATGGTTGAGCGAACTTTGAAAACCTTGCCCGCCTATTGCGAACGCCACAGCTTATCGTTTGGCATTGCACATACACTATGACCACAGACGACCGACCGCAGACTGTCAATTATCGTTTCTCATTAATATCAATCTGCCGTCAACACTCAGCGGTCAAAAATTCATCCTTCTTCATTCATCATTCATCCTTGGGTAACATATGTATCACAAGCAGCGCTGGACACCTGAAAAAATAAAACAACGCATTGAGTTGATTACACCTTTGGTGTATTTCAAACAAAAATCTTTACCTGCTTTTCGCTATCAGGAATTGGAAACTCCGCTTATCAAACCACAGATAGAAAAAGATTTCGACGATTCAGGTTGGAAGGAAATTTCTGTGCATGATTATTGGGGTTCCTGGATGCAGGATTTTGTTTTGCGAACAAAATTTATTGTGCCAGATGATTTTGATTTATCACAACCGCTTGCCTTGTATTTGCCATTGGGCGAATCGGGAGATTTTTCTCACCCCGAATGTTTGGCTTATATTGATGAAGAGCCCTACGCCGCCTGCGACCGTCATCATCAGGAAATTTTATTGAATCCAAAATGGCGCGATGGCAGGGAACACACGCTTGTCCTGCACGGCTGGACGGGACTTGGCGGCATGGAAAAAGGCGACTTCTTCACCAAGTTATATATGCGTCAGTGTGTTGTGGTGCAAATTCACCAAGCCACAAGAGAATTTATTACGCTATCGCAAATTGCGTTAGATACAGCCAATCATTTAGATGAAAACAACCCCAGCAAACATCATCTATTGAATATGCTTAATGATGCTTTCATCGCCCTGGATACCCGCGACACGGCCGCCGCCACCCATAATAATTCATCGTCCGAATTTTACGCAAGCATTCCATCTGCCACGCAACTATTAAAAGACGGTATTGCCCAGGCTGGCATAGCCCTTGATGCCATCGTCCACGCTTCTGGTCATGCACATATAGATGTCGCCTGGTTATGGACTCTCGGACAGACTCGTAGAAAATCTGAGCGCACATTTTACAACGTGCTGCGCTTGATGGAACAATTCCCTGATTATCATTTCTCGCAATCCCAGCCCCAGTTGTATCAATATATAAAAGAAGACCAGCCCGCGCTCTTCGAAGCCATCAAAGAAAAAATCAAAGAGGGACGCTGGGAGCCGATGGGGGGCATGTGGGTCGAAGCGGATTGCAATCTCAGCGGCGCCGAATCGTTGGCAAGACAATTTTTATTAGGTCGAAATTTCTTCCGCGAACATTTTGGTAAGGATGCGGAGAGTCCCGTGTTGTGGCTGCCTGATGTGTTTGGGTATGCCTGGGCATTACCGCAACTTATCCAACAGGCGGGTTTGAAATATTTCATGACCATCAAGATCGGTTGGAGTCAATACAACCGCCTGCCATACGATACATTTTATTGGCAGGGTATAGATGGCACACAGATCCTCACGCACTTTAGTACGGTCAAAGAATTTGGCAGCGCTTATGCCAGCACATATAATGCCATGGCAAACGCCAAAGAAGCCCTTGGCACATGGCAAAACTTTCAGCAAAAAGATCTGCATAAGAATTTATTAATGGCCTATGGCTTCGGCGATGGCGGCGGCGGCCCAACGCGCGAGATGTTGGAGAACATCGAAGTGATGAAGGATTTTCCTTCACTACCGCAAGTGCAGCAATCGAGCGTCATTCATTTTTTTGAAGCGCTTGAATCGGAACTCGAAGAAAAAAATCGCACACCCGTGTGGAACGGTGAACTCTATCTCGAATATCATCGCGGCACGTACACCACACAAGCCCGCAACAAGCGCGCAAATCGTAAAAGCGAATTTCTCCTCCACGATGCCGAGTTCACCGCTGCGTATGCATCTCTAATCGCCAATTACCAATATCCAATTACCGAATTTCAAAACGCCTGGCGCACCATCTGCCTCAATCAATTTCACGACATCATTCCAGGTTCAAGTATCGCGGCCGTTTACGAAGAGTCGCAAACGCAGTATGCCGAACTTACGCAGAACGTCACCCAACTCCGTGATGAGGCCTTGCGTGCAATTGCAAATCATCTGGATGCAGACTTGCTCCTCGTCAACCCGACTTCGTTCACCCAACAAGCCTTGGTCTTTATCCCCAGCGACTCATTTAAACGATTCACACTTAACGGGGAGCCTGTTCCTGCTCAACAAGCAGACTCTGGTCTGTGGGTGGATGCGGGCAAACTCGCGCCGTACAGTGTGATTGCTTTGCAAAAGACCGCAGACGACCGATCGCAGACCGCGAGTAACCGCCGTCAGCCGTCAGCGGTCAGTGGTCATGTACTGGAAAACGATTATCTCAAAGTCGAAGTCAACACCAACGGCGACATCACCCGCATTTTCGATAAACGTGCCAGCCGCGAAGTGCTTGCGCCCAATGCAGTTGCGAATCAGTTTCAACTTTTTGAAGACCGTTCGATGGAATACGATGCATGGGATATTGATATTTATTACGACGACAAAATGTGGCTGGCACAGCCCGCTGAATCAATTCGGTGGGTGGAGTATGGCGAACTTCGTCAGACCCTTGAAATTAAACGCAAAATCATGAGCAGCGAAATGACCCAGCGTATTTCACTGAATCACAACTCGCAACGCCTTGATTTCGACACCCACATCAACTGGACTGAACGTCACACCATGCTCAAGGTTGCCTTCCCCGTGGATGTGTTATCTCCGCAAGCGACGTATGAAATCCAGTGGGGCAATGTGACTCGTCCGACGCATCGCAATACCAGTTGGGATTGGGCGCGCTTCGAGACCTGCGCTCAAAAGTGGGTGGACTTATCCGAAGGAGATTACGGCGTGAGTCTGTTGAATGATTGCAAATACGGACACGACATCCACGATAATGTGATGCGCATTACGCTGCTGCGTTCCCCGACCATGCCAGACCCGACGGCTGATTTTGGCGAGCATGAATTCAAATACAGTTTGTATCCGCATATTGGCACATGGAATGAAGAGACGCAGAAGGAAGCGTACTTGTTGAACGACCCGATTATCGTTTATGAGTCGAAAATCGAAGGTCAAAGGTCGGAAAAACTAAACTCTAATATCCAATCTCTAATATCTTGTTCTTCCCCCAATGTCATTATTGAAACTGTGAAATGCGCCGAAGATGGGCACGGAATCATTATCCGCTTGTATGAAAGCCAGAGGAAGCGGGGACAGGTTCAAGTTAAGATGGGATGCGAGGTGGAATCAGCCTGGACGACGAATCTGCTGGAGGAGAATGAGTCCGCTTTGAGCGTGGAGAATAATTCGATCCTCCTGAATTTGAAACCGTATCAAATTGTAACGCTGAGGATAACTCTGGAGTCGAACAGCGTGCTGTCCAAAATGCAGGAGCAAGCTCCTGCAATCCAAAAGGATGAACGATGAAAATCGCATTTGCAGGAACTGGCTATATCAACAAAGTCCATGCGCGGGCGGCACAGAATTTGGGCTTGGAGTTAACGGCGGTCATCAATCATAAAATGGATTCGATGATCGAGTTTGGAAAACAGTTTGGGATTACACGCTTTTATGAGACTGTGGAAGCCATGTTGAAAGATGGCAACGTGGATGCGTTGGTAGTCAGCACGCCAAATTATTTGCACGCGCCACAAACGATTGCCGCATTGAACGCAGGCGTGCATGTAATGGTTGAAAAACCAATGGCGATGAAAACGCAGGAAGCCGAGCAAATGCTTGAAGCGGCTGATAAATCTGGCGCGACCTTGATGGTGGCGCATTGCTGGCGCTTTGACCCTGATGTGTTGTGGTTGAAAGAGCAGTCTGCAAAATTAGGAAAGATTATCCGCACGAAAGGAATCGGCGTGCATACGCATTGGGGACCTTCGGGCTGGTTCACGCAAAAGAAATTTGCGGGCGGCGGCGCGATGGCAGATATGGGAATCCATGCGTTGGATACGGCCCGATTTTTACTCGGCGACCCCAAGCCTGTTTCAGTCTATGCAAAGATTGGAACTTATTACAAAGATTTCGATGTGGATGACACGGGCGTAATTATTGTCGAGTGGGACAATGGCGCAACATCTTATATTGAATCTGGCTGGTGGCAGCCGCACGCCGATGGCCCCGAAGCAGCCACGCAGCTTTATGGCACGGAAGGATTTGGAGAACTCTTCCCAACCCGCCTCGAATTGCCAAACAGAAAAGAAGAAAAAATTGACATCGTTGAATCAGGGTTTGAGTTTCCACGCACGGAACATTGTCCGCAGAATTTATACGATGACCAGTTGAAATATTTTGTAGAGTGCATTGAGAAGAAGCAAACGCCCATTCCTGGCGGCGTGGAAGGATTGATGAACATGAAAGTTGTGGATGCGGCGTATAAAAGCTCAGAAACAGGAAAGGTCGTGGAGATCAAATGACGATCGAAACCATCCTCCCCATGCCTGATATTTTTTTAGCAAAACGCATTCTTTGCATTCAACCGCATTACGATGACAACGACATTGCCGCGGCTGGCATTCTCACACAGCTTGCAAAGAACGGCGCAGAAATCTTTTACCTCACCGTCACCAATGATTTGATGGGCGTCGTAGATTCATCACTTTCAGATGATGACGCGGCAGAAGCCCTCAAGCATGATCAATTTGCCGCGGCAAAAATTGTGGGCGTGAAGGAGCAATACTGGCTCGGCTACCCTGATGCGGGCGAATACAATTATTTCGACGTGCGCCGCGACCTGCTCAAATACATCCGCATGATCAAACCCGATTTCGTTTTTACCTGTGATCCGTGGCTGACTTATGAAGGACACCGTGACCATATCCAAACTGGATTGGCAGCCTCAGAAGCGGTCATGTTCGCAGGGCTGACAAAGATCGCCTCCTCCGACCCGAAAGTTGATTCTGCCTACGAGCCGCACGACATCCACGGAATTGCCTTTTACTTCACTCGCGAGCCAAATACCATCGCAGATATTTCGTCCACATGGGAAGATAAGATCGGCGCATTGCGCTGTTATGAAGCGCAGTTTGAGCCCAAAGGATTGGATGAATTGGTGAACGCGATTGATGTCAAGTCACAGCAGGTGGCGGCAGGTCAACCTTTTTCTCGCGGTGAGCCGCTCAAAGTATTGCATACCAGTGCCTTGCATGTAGGAATCTAAATCATGAAAATAGGAATTGTTGGTGGAACAGGAAATATTAGTCAATCCATTGTTCGGCTTTTGCTTGAACAGGGAGATGAAGTCGTTTGCTTTAATCGCGGACAGACAACCAAAACTCCAGACGGCGTGCGTGTCGTTGTGGGTGACCGCAGGAACCGCGATGACTTTGAACATAAAATGCAAGCCGAGAAATTCGACGCGGCAATTGACATGATCTGCTTCAATGCAGAAGAAGCCGCTTCAAGTATCCGCGCGTTTCGCGGCGTGGGCTGGTTCGTGCAAACGTCAACCACCTGCACGTATGGAATTCAATACGATTACCTCCCTTCGGATGAGACTCATCCTTTACGTCCCACTACAGAGTACGGACGAAACAAAGCTGCGGCGGATGATGTTTATCTCGAAGCCTATCATCGTGAGAAATTTCCTGTGGTGATCATCAAGCCATCTACGACTTATGGCCCAGTGCAAGGCATGTTGCGTCAAATTTGCTGGGACTTCTCGTGGATCGACCGAGTCAAGAAAAGCAAACCGACCATCATTTGTGGTGATGGCTTTGCCATTCACCAACATCTGCATGTGGATGATATTGCCCGCGCATTCGCAGGCGTAATCGGCAAGGAACATACCATTGGTCAAACCTATAACGCCGTTAATCGTGGATACATCACCTGGGCGGATTATCATCGTCTGGCTGGGAAGATTTTAGGTAAGGAAGTTGAACTCGTTGGCGTGCCGTTTGAAGATTTGAAAAGCCTCAACGTCCCTGATGTTGGTATTCTTGAGGATGAATTTGCCTACAACGCCTATTACTCCTCCGAGAAATTATTTCGCGATGTGCCTGAGTTCCATCCACAGATTACATTGGAGCAGGGCATGACCCAGGTCCTTGAGGTGATGGAACGCGAAGGAAGAATCCCCAATTCGGATGAATTGAAATGGGAAGATGAGATCATAGCAAAACAAAGAAAGGTGAGGATGTGAAATGAATCCAATTGCAAAGAAACTTGGTTATACCGATACTGACAGGCTCGTCATTATCCACACGGATGATATTGGCATGTGTCACGCATCTGTGCAGGCATTCAAGGACTTATGGTCTGTTGGGACGATCACATCTGGTGCGGTGATGGTCCCGTGTCCGTGGTTTCCTGCGGTTGTACAAATGTGCAAAGAGAATCCCGAAATAGACATGGGAATCCATGCGACGTTGAATGCGGAGTGGGATAACTATCGGTGGGGACCTGTCTCCGAAGCAGGAGCAGGCTCAGGCTTAAGAGATGAGGCGGGGTACTTCCATCAAGGGCATCAGGCTGTGTACGATCATGCCAAGCCTGAGGAAGTCGATGTGGAGGTCAATGCTCAAATCGAAAAAGCATGGAAGGCTGGGATTGACGTCACGCATGTGGATTCGCACATGGGCACGATTATGAATCCGTTGTTCATTCAATCGTATATTCAAGCCGCTGGGAGCAGGCGACTTCCGAACATGTTGCCGCGCCTGAACGCAAAGGGTGTCGACATGATGGGCATCGGCAGTGATGAGCAGGCGATGTATGCGCCGATCATGCAGCAGCTTGAAGCGATGGGAATTCCCATGCTCGAAGGCATTGTTGCCATGCCGCTTGAACATGGGAATGATCACATTGGGATTGCCAGGAATTTATTGAGTGAATTGCCTGTGGGAATTACGCATTTTATTTTGCATCCCTCGGTGGATACTCCTGAACTGCGCGCCATTTGTCCCGACTGGGAAGCGCGCGTTGCAAATTACAACGCATTCATGAGTTCTGAATTGAAGATGTTTATTGAAGGTGAAGATATTAAGATGATCGGGTACCGCCAAATCCGTGATGCCATGAGGAACTGAAATGACAATATCCGAATTCAAGACTAGCACGAAAACACGCGTGATGTTTGCGTTGACCAGCCTCGGTGTGGCAACACCTGCCGAAGCGATCTCAGGCATCATCGCGTTCTATATTGTGGATGTGAAAAACCTGCCCGCCACCTGGTATGCGACCTTTTGGTTTTTTTACACGTTGTACAACGCGGTCAACAATCCCATACTTGGATATCTCTCAGACCGCACGCGTTCACGCTGGGGCAGGCGCCTGCCTTATATTTTGTTCGGCGGGTTACCCTACGCGGTTTCATTTGCGTTGATCTTCAGCGTGCCTTTCGATGGCAAGGATAATCCCATCGCACTGCTCACTTATTTTGGAATTGCGATCATCATTTGGGAAGGGTTGTACACCGCGCTTGCCACAGGCTACTACGGATTACTGCCCGAGATGTTCGGTGCTCACGAAGAACGGACCGACGCCGCCGCGAAGATGAATATTTTCCAGACCATCGCTTTGGTGTTGGGCGCGGCGCTGCCTCCCCTGCTTGCCAGTATGCTTGGATGGAGCGGCATGGCGACCGTGCTGGCGGTCATCTCGGTCATTGCGATTTATGTCGGGTATCCGTTCCTCTTCGAACGCAAGGACTTAAAGACCGACACCAGTTTCCCATTCATCGATTCGCTGAAAGCCACCTTCTTCAACAGGAGCTACCTCATGGTCACGGGTTCGCAGACCATGCGCTTCTTCGGGACGGGCGTCCTGCAAACAGGGATGCTCTTTTATTTGAAATACAGTCTGAAGGTGGATGAAGGTCTTGCCACGGTCATTCTCGGGATTGCATTTCTGATCGCCATGTTCTCGCTCTATCCCTGGCGCAACTGGGTGGCGAACAAGATCGGCAATCGCAAAACGCTTATGCTTGCAAACCTCTTCATGATCTTCGGCATTGTGCCAATGGGATTTGCGCCCAATGTTTATTTTACATACGCCGCCGCAATTGTCGTCGGGATTGGGCTGGGCGGATTGGTGCTGATCGGCGATGTCATTCTTTCGGATGTGATCGACGAAGACGAAGTGAAGACGGGTCATCAGCGCGCGGGCATGTATTTCGGCATGAGCGGCTTCATCATCACCTTGAGCGGCTTGCTGGTCTCTTCTGTGTTTGGTCTGGTCATGCCAGCCTTTGGTTACGACACCTTGCTCGAAGTCCAGCCCGCAAGCGTGGAGATGGGCTTCCGCATTTTCCTGACTGTGCCAACCTCCATTGGTTTTCTGCTCGCAATATTCTTCCTCTGGTTATTCCCGTTGCACGGTGATTATTTAAAGGGCATTCAAGAGACCTTGAAAAAGAAAAGAGAAGCAAACGGCGAGTGAGTCCTACTCCGCAGGAATGAACGCCAGAATTTATTGAAAAGGTGGAACGCTAATGAAGTATTTTTTGGGTATCGATGTTGGCTCTTCAAAAACACACGCGCTGATCGTGGATGAGACCGGTCAATGTGTAGGGTTTGGTAAAGCAGGCGGAGGCAATCATCAAGGCGTTGGCTATGACGGAACACAGCGTGTTATACAGGAGTCTTTTGCGGGCGCATTGGCGATGTCAGGTGTGGATAAGGCTCATATCGCTGGAGCAGGCTTCGGCGTGGCAGGATACGATTTTCCATCTGATCGTGAAGGACATTTGCAGGCGATTTCCGCGTTGGGGTTAGCGTGCCCGGTGGAAGTTGTCAACGATGGCGTGAATGGATTGCTGGCGGGCGCAACAAAAGGCATTGGCGTGAATGTGACTTCGGGATCATCTAATAATTGCCGTGCCAGAAATCGAAATGGAAAAGAAGGTCGCATTGTTGGCAACGGCTGGGCGTTCGGCGAATTCGGCGGCGGGATCGAGATCGTTCAGCGTGGATTGCAAATGGTAAATTACGCGTGGATCAAACGCATTGAGCCGACCGCGCTGACGCAAATTTATATCAATGCCGTTGGCGCAAAAAATGAAATTGATTTAATGGAGGGTCTTTCCAGCGAGCAATATCATTTATTTCCATACATCGCTGTGGAAGTGATCAACGCCGCGCAGAACGGGGATGCTGCGGCGCGCGAAGTCATTCGCTGGTCTGGTGAAGAACTCGGCTGGCTGGCGGTTTCTGCCGCGCGCCAAATCGAAATGGAAAACGATGAAGTGGAGATCATTCAATCGGGCAGTGTCTTCGACGCAGGTGAGATTATCACGAATCCCATGCGCGAGATCGTTATGCAACATTGTCCGCACGCAAAATTGATTCGGCTCGATGGTCCGCCTGTTGTCGGCGCGGTCATCCTCGGCATGGAACAGGCGGGCTTCGATGGGTATGCCGTGCGAAGTGAAATGGTGAGGACTGCAAAGAAAGTAATCAGTGATCAGTAATTGGAGATGCAATGAAAATTGGATACGCACAAAATGTAATTACGCCTGCGCTGGATAAGCCTGTTTATCTGGCGGGCTTTGGCAACAACCGCCGCGCCGAAACCATTCATGATGATCTGTATGCGCGCGCGCTTGCAATTCAAACGAAGCAAACCACGCTGGTGTTGGTGGCGCTTGATTTGATCGGCTTCTTTCGACCCGATGTGCAGGATGTGATTCGGCGAGTTCAGACTTCCGAAGTCTTTAAGACTTCGGAAGTCTCGGTGGTCATCGCATCCACTCACACCCATCACGGACCCGACACGATGGGGCTGTGGGGTCCCGACGACAAAACCCGCGGTGTGGATGAGGTTTATCTTGCTGAACTCAAAACAAAAATCGTGGATGTAATTCACGCTTCGCTCTCTGACCCTAAGCCTGCTTCTGTTAAATGGACATCGGTTCAAGTCTTAGGTTTGGCGAAGAATGCGCGCAATCCAGAAATCATGGATGATGAATTAACCATGGCGCAATTTGTGACCGCCGATGACAAACCCTTAACAACTCTGTTCAACTTTCCCTGCCACCCTGAAGTTCTTTGGGAACATAATCCCAACATCACATCTGATTATGTACATACCTTGCGCGAAGAAGTTGAAAAGCAGACTGGCGCGCCGTGTATTTTCTTCGCAGGTGCATTGGGCGGCATGATGACCCCTGATGTGAAAGATCATTCCTTTGAAGAATCAGAATTCATGGGGAGGAAGTTGGCGGAGGAAGGATTAAGTGCTTTGTCGAAAGTCGGAAGTCAAATGTCAAACGTCACTTTTGAGAAGAGAGAGATCAAAGCCAAGTTGACGAATATTCTTTATAAACTTGCCTTTGGACGAAAATTACTGCCCGATGTCCGCGATACAAAGGGATATATCAGCACAGAAGTGAATCTTATCAAGCTCGGTGATCTATGGTTTGCCACTGTCCCAGGGGAGTTACTGCCGAAGTTGGGCTTGCAGCTCAAGTCGCGGATGAAAAAAGCGGGAGCAAAAGTCGCGGGTGTGATTGGGCTGGCAAATGATGAGGTCGGGTATATCCTGCCGCTGGAAGATTTCAAGTACCCATGGAATCCGTTCAAGCCAGGCAAACATTATGAAGAAACAAATTCCATCGGCAAAGACATCACGCCCAAGGTGATGAATGCCTTGAAGGAGATCATCAAATGAAAACAGCCATGGTCATTTCGCCCCACGCCGATGACACCGCCGCGTTCTGCGGTGCCACGCTTGCCAAACTGGCATCGCAGGGCTGGGACATCACGCTCGTGCGCGTCACTGACGATCAAAAGGATTCGATCGGGCTTTCGATTGAAGAGACCATCAAGGTCAACACCGAGCAAATGCATGAAGCCGCGCAGATCATGGGTATTCATACTATTATCGAACTGGGGTTTATGACAGACGCGTTGGCAGATGTGCCGCTGGGGAGTTTGCGCGAACGCTTTGTATATTTGTTCCGCAAACACAAACCGTATGCGGTGTTCACCTTCGATCCGTTTGGTTTATATGAAGGCAATCAGGATCATACACGCGTGGCACAAGCTGTGGAGGAAGCCTTCTGGGTTTCGTGCTTCGATAAACATTATCCTGAACATTTTGCAGAAGGGCTTGAGCCATTCTCTGTATGCGAACGCTGGTATTATGCGCGCCAACTGCCCGAGACCAATCACTACGAAGATGTGACCGAGTTCATGGATAAGAAGATCGCGGCGTTATGTGCGCACCGCGAAATGATGAAGAACACCATCAACCAAACCCGCCTGCAATTGAAGACCTATGGTAAACGCGTGTCCATGCTGGATGAAGCGATGGAAGGCGATATGTCTGCATTGTTGGGGATGGTGATGATGAATGACGGCAAAGCGATGGCGGTCAAAGCTGGCTGGGACGGTGAGACGCGCATGGCGGAAGCATTTCGTAAATCGCGCTTCGGCGATATGGAAGAAATGTTTGAAATGCTGGGGGAAGCGCTGTGACCAAGATCGTTGTGATCGGCGGCGGATCATACACCTGGGGACCCACATTTTTGCGGGATATCTTCGCCACGTCTGAACTTATAGGCTCGACGATTGTTTTGCAGGATATCGCGCAAAACCGTGTCGACTTGGTCTGCTCGCTTGCCCAAAAGATGATCGACGATTTTCATCTTGATTTTCATTTGGAGAAAACACTTTCGCTCGATGAAGCCATGCAAGGCGCAGATTTTGTAATTCTTACCATCACCACAGGCAGACTCGAATCCATGCGCCCTGATTTGGAGATCCCTGCCAAATATAGGATCAAGCAATCCGTGGGTGATACTACAGGTCCAGGTGGACTCTCGCGGGCGTTGCGGAACATTCCAGTGGTAGCGGAGATCGGGCGCAAGGTGATGGAAATCTGCCCGAATGCTTTGTTCCTTAATTACACCAACCCCATGACCGTGTTGACTCGCACACTTGCTATGCAGGGTGTGAAAGTGGTTGGGCTATGTCACGAGTGGATCGGAGTACGCGAAAATCTTGCAAAAATATTCGGCACAGTGCCAGAGAATATCACGGCGAAGATCGCAGGTATTAATCATCTAATCTGGGTTTCGGATTTGTATGTAGATGACAAACGCGTCTTCGATGATCTGCCTGCGATTACGGAGAAAATTTTGAGCGGCGGACTCAAAGTAGACCAAGACGATACGTCCGTGTTTGCGGATCATGCGAAAGTTAAGTCCACGTTGTTCGAGTTGTATGGTGCCTTGCCAGCGGCGGGCGACCGTCATATCGCGGAGTTCTTTCCGCACTTTATCAATGAGTCTACAAATTGGGGCGGGCAATATGATTTGATTTTAACTAGCGTAGAAGACCGCTATGCCATGGAGGCCGAAGCGAAGGGACTGATCGAAGCCGCCCTGCGCGGCGATGTGCCGCTTGAGCCATTCATGGCAGAGGTCTCCACCGAAGCGGCGAATAAGATCATCCGCGCGATCACTTGCAATGAAAAATATGTTGGCATTATGAATTTGCCCAATGTGGGACAAATTGGCAATTTATCCTGCGACGCGGTTGTCGAAACCTACGGCGTGATTGACGCCACCGGCGCGCACGCCATCACGTACGGCGATGTCCCAGATGGCGTGCAAAGCATTTTGGAGCATCACGTCCGGCAACAGGAGATGACGGTGGAAGCGGCGCTGAACGGCGATAAGCAACTTGCGTTACGAGTCTTGTTGAACGACCCACTGTCGAGTCGGTTAACGGTTCCGCAGGCAAAACAAATGTTGGAAGAATTGTTGGAAGCGAATAAGAATTATTTGCCAAAATTTCTTGACAGTTGAATGCAATAGCAAGTTAGCGCACCCCATAAAAATCGTAAATCCAAAATCTGAAATCGTAAATCGAAGAAGGAGAAATCAACATGTCTGAATTAGCAATCTTAGGTGGATCGAAAACCCGCACGGAGCCGTATCCGCAGTGGCCCGTGTGGGATCAGCGTGATATCGATGCGGTGACGGAAGTCATCAAGTCTGGTCGTTGGGGTGGGTATCCGTATCCAGGCCCGAAGACCGCAGAGCTTGCTAAAAAATTTTCCGAATTACAAGGCGGCGGTTACGCGGTACCGATGATCAACGGCACCGTCACGATGGAAGTGGCGCTGCGCGCGGCGGGCATCGGTTGGGGCGATGAAGTCATTGTCCCGGCGTATACGTTTCAGGCAACCGCATCAGCCCCCATGGGCGCGGGAGCGATCCCCGTCATCGTGGATGTGGACCCGAATACGTATTGTCTCGACCCAAAGGCAGCGGAGAAAGCCATCACATCCAAGACCAGGGCGATCATCCCTGTGCATCTCGGTTCGAACATGGCAGATATGGATGCGATCATGGCACTCGCCGAAAAATATAATTTGATCGTGATCGAAGATTGCGCCCATGCCCACGGCGCAAAGTGGAACGGTCGGGGCGCAGGGACAATTGGTCACTTCGGCTCGTTCTCTTTACAATCTTCGAAAACTCTCACCTCCGGCGAAGGCGGGATTCTGCTCTGCAAATCAGCGGAACACGCCGCACTCGCCGCTTCGATTATCGACTGCGGACGTCCACATGCATTAGGTGGCGGCGCTGATGACCCGAACGGCCTTGCCATGCAGGGCGGCAACTTCCGCATGAGTGAAATGCAATCGGCGATGGCGCTGGTGGGCATTGAACGTTTCCCTGCGCAGGCGAAACAGCGCGAAGAAATGGCGGCATACATGGACGAAGCATTGAGCGAAATCCCCGGCGTGCGTGTGATGAAGCATGATGAACGCCACACGACCCGCTCGTTCTATCGCTATATCTTCGCCATTGATCCGAGTCAATTTGGCGTGGAGCATGATGTACTTTGCGGCGCGCTTGATGCCGAAGGAATTGATTGCTGGACGGGCTACGAAGCGATGCACAATTATGAATTGTTCCAACCGCAGAAATCTGCGCTGGCTATACCCAATGCCTTTCCTGAATATTTCAAATTTAGTGAAATGAATTTTCCTGAAGCAACGCGTGCCTGTGAACATGAAGCCGTCTGGCTTGACGAAGCCATTTTCCGCGCAGGCCCGAAAGGCGTGGATGATGCTGTGACAGCGATCAAGAAGATCCAAAAGAACGTTATGGAGTTGAATAAAGCGGCGGATGAATTAAGGAAGAAGTACGGGCGATAAACTCTGTGGAAAAGTGCCCTGCCTGTTATTTTCGGCAGGGCACTTTGATTCATTTATAAGTGTCAGAAGCTAAAAGTTGGTGAAGTATGTAAATCAAAAGCGGCAGAGATAAATCTCTGCCGCTTTTGATTTTAGCTTGATTGCCACCAGGCTTTTAGTTGAAGTATGTTTGAAAAGGGCGGTATGTTTTTCCTACGTTCCGCGTACGAAACTTACACCTGTATAAATGATATAGGCCGCGCCGGGCAAATAGTCGTTCATTGTATTTCTGAAAATGTATGGTTTTAGGGTAAATCCGGAGATGATATAAACCCGAAAGGACCTTTGTATGGTTTGTTGCAAAAGATAGTATTGGTAGATTTTTGAATTTTAGTATATATCTACACATTTGATAATTGACTTGAACAACTGCCACAAGCTCTTCAAGGCTTGGCCGCGCCATTTTGATAAAAATATTTTGGTCGTAATCAGAAGCGCTGAAGTACTTTCTCGTACAGGTTTAATTTACAAATGTTGTCTCTGAATCACAGGTGATTAATGTATCCCCCAAGTGACGGAGGCAAACACTCCCCGGCTGATGGATGCCGTTGGGGAGAGTTCGTTATATGATGGATTCATAGTGAGCATTCTGGATTGGACATCCGGGTACCGGAATGTTGAAATCTGCATATTTTTAAAGGAGCAAAATGGAAATCCCTTTACAAGCGCAAGTTGAGTGTACAGACGGTATATGTGGGCGATCTGTTTATGTATTAATAGATCCGCTGATTGACCAGGTGACCCAGTTGGTTGTGAAGGAAGATTCGTCTCCCAACACAGAGTACATTGTGCCCGTTGATATGATTTCCACAACGATAACAGATACGATTCGGCTGCGTTGTACGAAGGCAGAATTGGAGAAGATGCCCCCATTTGTCAAAACGGAGTTTATCGCAGAAAAAGTGCATGTTGGGAATATGGAGGGCGCTGGTGGAATGTACGGAATAGGAACCTACTACTATATGCCCTATGTTACTCCCGAAATAACTGTGCAAGTATCCAGGGAACATCAGCAGATACCACCCGGGGAACTGGCTGTGCGGCGTGGAACCCGCGTTGAGGCAATAGATGGTTATATTGGCAAAGTTGATGAATTCGTGGTCAACCCGAAGAACGGGCACATAACCTATTTGGTGATGCGCGAAGGACATCTGTGGGGAGCCAAAAATGTAATTATCCCCATTTCAGCAATGGACGACACCGGCGATGACACCTTGTTCCTGAATATTGATAAACATCAGATCGAGTCTTTACCGACCTTCCCGGTGCATAGGCTCTGGGCTTGAAATTTAATGTAGGAGAATTGTGTGGATCGTAAAACGACCCGGCGGGGTGTCAAGCTGATCGTTGTGAGTGCCACAGCGGTTATGGTGTTGATGTTCAGCCTTTCGATCAATTTTGGCCCGGCCAGCTCGGATACAAATTTCGCCGTGCCACTGTGTGGCAGCGGTTCCGCTCCGGATTACGGCTTCACCTATGATCAACAACAAGCACATTGGATGGTCGATTGGCAGGACTATGTTTCGGAGCAAGTGGTGACCGAGGTGGATACCATTCTCGACCAGTTGAATGGCGATTCCATTGCGCAAACGATGATCCTCATCAAGCCGCAGGAAGAGGTCGGCAATCAGGTCAACTGCGCCGTGCATTTCCTGCGGTACATGCAGCTTGGGCTGCCAACAGGCGAGCGCAAGGACAACGGCTTTGTTTTTTTGATCGTTGTTGAACCCACCCGTATTGATGTGCACTATGGCGTGGGGCTGGGTCTGCCGGCGCTGACCGCCTCCGAGTTGACGACTCTAAACCGCGCCGCCGAGGATGCCTACCAATCCACCCACAGTATTGATCAGGCGCTGCTGACTCTGGTACAGGGGTTCGACACGCTTGCACGCAGCAACTATGCACCGCTGATTTTCCCCACGCCGACTCCGGAGACGATTAACCTGCCAGCGCTGCCTTCAGGCCCGCTGAGTATTTTGAGTATGTGTGGCTTGCTGTGTCTGGGCGTTCTCTTTCTACTGTTTATGATGTGGATGCTTCCCAAGTTGGCACGGAGTGGGATCGGTTTCAATCCTGATATGGGTGGTTTTGGAGGCTCCAGAGGAGCAGGATTTCCATTAGGTGGGGGCAGAGGTGGTGGTTCATCAACACGTGGTGGTAGTGGCGGCGGGCGCGCCAATCGTGGTAATTAAAAAAATAAGGAGAAGATTTACATGAAACGTTCCATTAAATACATGATTTCCGTTTTGATGATGGTCGCCATATTTATCGGCTTGACCAGTTGTGGCGTAGTGAATTCAGGTACTACGGAATACAACGAACTGGTTGCGTTGGTGCAGGGCGTGCAATCCGCAGCAGCCAATTTTCAGCTTGTGGTAGATACGCAGTACGCAAAAATTCAAGCCAAAACACAGATCACCAAAGATTATTACGATGCGGTCAGCAACAGTGGCGAAGTCTGGACCGGTAACTTCCGTTCACAAGCGGATGCATTGACTGACCTGTTGAGTAATTATCGCGATGCAAACGGTCAACCTTTGGATCCAACCAAATTGAACTTGAATGAACTGCAAGGCAAAGGCGCGCTCCCCAGCGACCTGGGTCAAGGTTTTTCGCTTTATGTTAATGCAATTACACAAGCTCCTCCGCCAGTACCGGATGCTCAAGTGACTCTTGCACTTGGTGACACCGTGGATGAGGCGATGAACACTATTCAACTTGCCGGTACAGATTGGAATGACGCAGTCAAAGCCTACAACACACGCCGCGCACAAATCAAAGGCGAGATTGTGGCGCGCGTCTCTGCATATTTCGGTTTCGAGCTGCCGGTGACCTTCCCCTACTATCAGGGAGCCAATGCCGGTCAGCCTGTCCAAAATCCTTTGGCAACAGCAAAGCCGTAAAAGATATCGGTATTACAAATTTTTCAAATCATTTTTCTATGAACTACGAAAGAGGTGCTATATGAATACTACAACCATGACGATCACAGTTGTTCTGATTTTGTTGATACTGGGTGCCCTAGTGGGTATTGTTTTTACACGACGCGAACGTTCGAAAAAACTTCGCGATCAGTTTGGTTCTGAATATGATCATACTGTGGAAGTATTAGGTGATGAAAAGAAGGCACAAATTGAGCTGGAAGAACGGCGGAAGCATGTTCGAGCTTTGGATATTCGTTCGCTTTCTGCCAGTGAGAACAAGCGATATCTGGCTGATTGGGCTGCCGTTCAATCCAAATTTGTCGATGAACCGGGACAGGCAATTATAGATGCCGATGGCTTAATTATGGAAGTCATGCAATTGCGAGCCTATCCGGTGTCTGATTTTGAACAGCGGGCGGCGGATCTCTCGGTCAATTATCCTGCTTTGGTCAGTAATTATCGTGCAGCGCGGGTGATCTCACTCAAAAATAAGGAAAATCAGGCAGATACTGAAGAATTACGACAGGCAATGATTCATTATCGTTCACTGTTCGCGGAACTTCTCGCAACAGAATCAGTCGCGGTTTAAGGAGTATGAAAATGAACAAACAATATATTATAGACTCAGATGGCATTGACCAAACCAATACAGGAGAAGGAGATAGTCAAACGCCTCACATCCAGGATACGCGGATTGACGAGATTGTTGTCCCTACCAGCATAATTGATGGGACGATTGTGCCTGAGACATCGGGAAGCCAGCCCATCTCATATGCATTCCCGACAGGCAATTCAAATCCAAAGCAGAGTATGGTCGACATAGACATGGGGTCATCAGCCGCACTGAGTAGTCATGAGGAATCGGACGGGTTACGGATGCGCTGGAATGAGATTCAGGGCAATTTTGTTGACGAACCTCGTTCTGCTGTCCAGCAGGCGGATTTGCTGGTATCCGATGTGATAGAGAAAATCACAAATGAACACAACGCATTAAAGGTTTTATGGACGCAGGATAAGGATGTTTCCACTGAAGACCTTCGTAAGGCGTTGCAATCTTACCGCTCTTTCTTCAATCGTCTGGTTTTTTGAGGAAAAACATGAGGTGTGATCATCGACAAACTCGGCGCACTACTGCTAGCTGACGATGTTGGCAATATCATCTGGCGGGTGACAGCAACGAGTCCGTAATTGCTTTACATGTTGAAAAATAGCCACAGAGCAGACAGAGATTTTTTAGAAAATTAATAGAACCTCTTTTTCTCTGTGGCAAAGATTACTTTGAAAAGAACTATCTACGACGAAATAAAATTCGTCAATTGGAGAAATTAACATGAAAGGTTTTGTACAAAACATTGAAGACGTCGCGATCAAGAATGAAGATTTTCGACAGGTACTTTACACTGCCAAAAATTGTCAATTGGTTGTCATGGCACTGAAGCCAAAGGAAGAGATCGGGATGGAAGTACACAAACTTGATCAGTTCTTTCGTGTGGAAGAAGGGACGGGCGAAGCTATTCTCGATGGCGTTCACAGAGATATCAGTGCGGGCTTCGCTGTGCTTGTCCCTGCTGGGTGTAATCACAACATCATCAATACCGGCAGTGAGCCAATGAAACTCTACACGCTCTATTCACCGCCAAATCATCGCGATGGCGTTGTCCACCATACCCGTGCCGAAGCAGAAGCGGATAACGAAGAGTTCGACAGAAAAACAACGGAATAGCAGTGGCCAAGCATACATCCCTTCAACTCTGGGATCTTTGGTATCCCTAGGCAGGCGCAACAGGGTTGTCTTTTGCTCGAGGCTGTTTGGAGGCCACTAATGTTCTAATCGTGCATGCCCCGCCCCCGTCGCTCACAGTGGAAGTTCGGAGTGACAAGGGCAGTCGTTTGGCTTACAGCAGATCGACCGATGGCGATCTTAACCCGCCGAGGAAATCGGGTAACACGTCAGGATCGATGGCTGACTAAAAAGGATATCGGTCAATTGGTATTGTTGCCGGGAGGCGAGGTTGGCGTGCTAATGCAATGGTGGAATGCAGATGATGGAAGCGAATGGCGCTGGCAGATCGAGTTCTATAATCACCGTTAGGAACAGGATAAAGCATCCATGATCAAAACCAAATATGACTTAATCGTCATTGGCTCAGGCGGCGCGGGCAGCACTGCGGCAACGTCCGCCGCAGGGTCAGGCAAGCGTGTCGCATTAATCGAGCGCGACAAACTTGGAGGTACCTGTCTTAACTATGGCTGCGATCCAACGAAAACACTTTTGCACATAGCGTCTGTGCTTTACCGCGCAAAGAATGCCTCTGCGCTGGGTTTAAGCATCCCACATGCCAAAGCTGATTGGGAAGCGGTACAGGCGCATGTTCGACAGATACAGGAAACGATTCGCGGCGGTACGCCTGAACAGGCTCGCGCTGGCATCGCGGCCCAAAACGTTGACCTGTTCATGGGCGAAGCGATGTTCACCTCACCACACGAGATTCAAGTAAACGGCGAGACATTGTATGGCGAGCAATTCGTTATCGCGACGGGTACAGTTCCCTTCATCCCAGACATTGATGGGCTGACTGAGGCCGGCTACATTACGAACGTGGAGGCTGTGTCGTTGTCCGAATTACCGAAACGTTTGGTGGTGATCGGCGGCGGCCCGATCGGCCTGGAGTTCGCGCAAATGTTCAGCCGCTTCGGTTCAAAGGTGGTGGTGGTTGAGCGCAGTAAACAGCCCCTGCAGCATGAAGACCCGGAGTTGGCGATGCTGCTCTGTTCGCGACTCACCAAAGAAGGCATCCGATTGGAATTTGGTACTGAGATGCGCTGCGGTGAAATTAATGAGCATGGAAAACATGTCCACATCCATGGTGAAGATGGTAAGGAAGAGGATTTGGTGGCAGATCAGCTATTGGTGGCAATTGGGCGGCGACCTGCATTGAACTCTCTCCATCTTAAAGCAGCTAGTGTTCACTATACCGAAGAAGGTATTACGACGGACTCAACTTTGCGCACGAATGTGCCGCACATCTGGGCGGCTGGTGACATTACCAGCAAATATCAATTCACGCATGTTGCATCCGACCAGGGCGAGTTGGCGGCGCATAATGTATTTGCGAAAAAGCCGCGAGCGTTCGATGACCGTGTTATCCCTTGGGTGACATTCACTGATCCCGAGCTTGCGCGAGTTGGCAAGTCAGAAGCAGACTTGCAGGAAGCAAAGATCGAGTATCGCGTGGGACGTGCATACTTTAGCAAACTTGATCGCGCCATTGCAAATGATCAGACTTTTGGCAGTGTAAAACTGCTGGCAGATGCGGATGGAAAAATACTTGGCGGGCACATCCTCGGCGCGAACGCAGGCGATCTAATTGCGCCTGTTGTATACGCCATGCGCTTCGGGCTGACAGCGAAGATGATGGCTGAAGCGATGCTGCCATATCCGACAATGGCAGAAGCGGTGCGCTGGGCTGCCGCTCAATTCTAAATGTTGGACATTCCTGGAGGTCTCATGTCTGAAAATAAAAAATTGGTTGAAATTCATGGCTGTATCGTATGCGCCAAAATATTCAATATCCTTGCTGTATACGACTCAGACAGCAAACTTGTAGATTGTACTGTGACAAGTCCCGGCGGTCATCGGGTATTGGATGCGCGAAGACCACTGGTCGCTTGCAATACTCACTCAGCGGGTGAGGTGGAAATTGCTTATAAGAGATGGCAGTCCACGAACGGCAAAGAATCGAATCATGACAAAGAAGAGGATTAAAACGGTATCCCAATTAGAGGAGCTTAAGCGGATTTCTACCTGTACAGTCCGTTTATTCTAATATTTTCATTGTGGAAGAATACTGGCCTGATTTCAAACCGGAGCACTTTTCTTACGCCCTAAAATGGTATCAGGAACAAGACATTACTCTTGGCGGTTAGTAAATGGCTATCAGGTTCGTGAATGGGATAGTTGCAAGATTACCACCGAACGGAACATCTTTAGCCATAGCTAATAAACTCTGGGTATTTTTGGAGGCTTCATGTCTGAAAATAAAAATGTAGTTGAGATACATGGTTGTATCGTATGCGCCAGATTATTCAATGTTCTGGCTGTGTATACCCCGGATGGTAATTTGGTGGATTGCACGGTGACAAGCCCCGGCGGTCACCATGTGATGAATGAACGACATCCTCTGGTTGCGTGTGATACCCACACAGGAGAGGAAATTGGGGCATATAAAAAATGGAAGATCCAAAACGTTGAAAGCTAGATCATGAATAACTCACTTTACGCGAAATGTCCCGAAGTTCCGTAAATCAGGCTTGTTTTCCGCCCAAATCTTCGGGACGATTTGTAATATCAGTGAATAATAAGGTGAATGAGATGGTGTCCAATGGATTTTAAAGACTATTATGAAATATTAGGTGTATCCCCGAATGCCGATAAGAAAGCCATCCAGCAAACCTATCGTCAGCTGGCGCGCAAGTATCACCCGGATGTAAACCCCGGCAATAAAGAAGCCGAAGAAAAATTCAAGACGATCAATGAAGCCAACCAGGTTTTATCGGATGTGAAACAGCGCAAGAAGTATGATGAACTGCGGGCGCAATATCTGCAATGGCAAAAGACGGGCGGTCAACAGCAACAGGATTTCGACTGGCAAAACTGGTCAGCACAGCCAGGCACAGGCGCGAATGTTCAATACGCCAATGCCGAAGATTTGGAAGACCTCTTCGGAAGCGCATCGCCGTATTCCGATTTCTTCTCCAATATCTTTGGGCAGGCGCGCAAGAGCGGCAACAGCGGACGAACTGCTCCGCTCACTCCGCGCCGTGGACGGGATGTTGAATACGAAGTTGATCTAACGCTGGAAGAGGCGTTTCACGGCACAGAGCGCTCGCTGGAACTGGATGGGCATCCCATCCAAGCCAGTATTCCGCTGGGCGTCCGCACGGGAACGCGAGTCCGTTTGGCGGGGCGGGGCGAACCAGGCAGGAACGGCGGTGCGGCTGGAGATTTGTACTTGATCATCAAGGTTTTGCCAAACGCTACCTTCGAGCGTGACGGCGATGACCTGCACCTGAACGCACCCGTAGACATCTTCACAGCGATAGCGGGGGGCGAGATCCGCATCCCTGCTTTGGAACGCCCACTCACTTTGACCATTCCGCCCCGCACCAATGCCAACCAAACTTTCCGCCTGCGCGGCAAGGGGATGCCGTATCTGCGCGAAGCCAATAAACGCGGTGACATGTTTGCCCGTGTCAAGTTGGTGTTGCCTGACTCATTGACCGAGCAGGAAGTGGAAAGTATCCGCGCATTGGCATCTGCGCGGCAAAAACGCACACAACCCGATGAGGTCAAGTTATGATTCCTGAAAACCCTCCCTCAAAAAAATATTGGTACGCTCCATACGAAGGCTATGAATCGCGCAGTCAACGCCGCCTGCAAAA
>JAYVUA010000088.1:0-194453 GCA_043788255.1 Anaerolineales bacterium
CTTTGAGTTTGTGGCTAACCATGCCAACGACAGGTTTTGGAAACCCTTTGTGACTGAGAGCAGGCAGATTTCCATGAGTCCCATCGGTGCAGGTACCCAGTTTGAAGTGGGGACGGTTATCTGGAAGCGCCATTTCGCATCCATTGTTGAGATAGTTGAGTACGAACCCTACCACTGGTATGTGTATAAGAGCGGCGCACAACCATTTCCTTTCATCGCACATTTATCGTTTACTTCGGTTGCATCAGGGACTGCCATTCGCGGCTCTGTCGAGTTTCAAGCGCATGGGTTATGGAGATGGTTTGCACCCTTTATTAGAATATTCTTCAAGAGTCAAGAAAAACAGACCTTCTCTCGACTCAAAAAAGTGATGGAAAATGCGAGCGAATGATAAGTAAAAAAATGCGCCAATCGGCTCGACGATGGAGCAGGCGATCCAACTGGCGTTGAGTTAATTTTCTAGGTAATATTCATTAATTTTTTAAACACAAAAGAACATGGAACTCATTGTCCACGTTCTTTTTAATTGAAGTCTGCTTCCATGCTCAGGGCGTAGATGTGTCTGTTACAGTGGGCGTGTCAGTCTCGGTTGGTGTTGGCGTATTGGTGGCAGTTGGGGTTATGCTGGATGTATTGGTTTCCATTGGCGAGGATGTAATCGTCGGTGTGGATGATGACGTTACAGAAGGTGTGATGGTGAACGTTGCTGTTTTGGTGGGAGTGGATGTCAAGGTGACCACAGGCAAGTCAATGGAACCAGTCTGTCCAAGCAAGTTACGGCGGATCCATCCACCTTCGTATTGTTTTAAATTTAGGTCGCTTTGATTCGGCGCAATCAACAACCAGGTTTCTCCCAGTTCGTTGATTGTGAGCGCACGGAACTTAAGACACGAATCCAAATCGAGGGCTGTGCCCAACACGGCATATATAGTCCCTGGCCCCGAACGCACATTGATGTTACGTACGTCGAGTTGTACATTGATGCATAACTTCAGTGTTTCAAAAGTTTGTTCTGTGGACGGGGCAAACAAGGTCGGCGTAATGGCGGATGTTATAGTGGGTGTTACCTTTTTAGTGGCTGAGGGAGTGGCAGTTGAATGCTCGGATGTGGCAGTTGTAGTTGGTGCAGCAGCAAGCGTGAGTGTAGGTGTGACCGTGGACGTCTTTTCGGGTTGATTCGTTCGAGGAGTCAAGATAAAAGCCAATAAAAGGATAATTCCAATCAGGGCCGGAATCCCAAATTTTCTGACAATGGGCGGCAGAGACGATAACGCCGACCTAATGAATGGACTGACCACGGGCGGCGTGCCTGTGAATCCAAGAGGAGACAGAAGTTTTTTGAAGTTGTCTGCATATTCCCCGCTGGCAAAATTTATGAAATTGATCGTGTTCAAAGCAAAGGGCACACTGCTTGGCACGAGCATGATCGGGATAATTTTCTTATGAAGGGACAGCGCTTGTGTATATTCCTTTTGTACCCATTCTGAATTAACGGAATTTGGTGTGAGCACCACAATGACATACTGACTGGCTTCGATGGCGGCTGGAATTGAGCGTACCCAATCATCGCCGCCTTGCAGATCAATGATATCCCACCAAACATCGTAGCCAGCGTTTTCCAGGTCGTCTGCCAGTTTGCGGGCGAAGTCAATATCTTTGCGCGAATAGCTGATGAATATCTTTTGCATGGTTTCCCAACATTCAAAATCTCAATTATGTTCCCAGATCGCTTTGTAAAATGATGAAGATTGAGATTTGATTGACAATAGTATAATACCATTCCGACTCGGATTTGAGGGGTATTGATTTAGGATGTTTATGAAGTTTAGGTTTATTCTTTTTACTTTGAGTTGATCTTACTCAATAATAAAGGAGCAATACCAATGGCTGTAATTCTTGAAACAAAAAGATTAATCCTTCGCCATCAGGTCATTGAAAATTTAGATGATCTCTGGGTATTATATTGCGATCCTGAAATCACAAAATATATCCCCGATGCTCCACGCTCACGTGAAGAAGCCAAAGAGGAGTTGGAATGGCACATGAATGGACATCCCAAATATCCCGAGTTGGGACTCTGGGCCACCATTTACAAAGAGACAGGCAAATTTATTGGTCGCTGCGGTTTGCTGCCATGGGAAATTGATGGGCAGTACGAAGTCGAGGTGGCGTATACTATTTCGAAGGCGGTTCAGGGTCAGGGGTTGGGAAGTGAAGCGGCGCAAGCCATCCTGCAATATGGCTTTGAGATATTAAATCTATCGCGCCTCATTTGTCTGATCGATGCGGAGAACATTGCATCTCAGAAGGTTGCCAGAAAAATTGGCATGGATTTTGAAAAAGAATCACAGGATGAGATGGGTCCGTTTCAGGTTTATGCGATTAATAAAAAATAAACGCACAGGCTATCATAGAGGAGCATGGCATGGCAAACGATAAACACCTTGAAATATATCGGCAGGGGATTAAAGCATGGAATGCGTGGCGAAAAAAATATCCAAAAATCAAACCCGATCTAAGCACCCTTTCGTTTAAGGGAAAAAAATTAGATGGTATAAATTTCAGCAGCACTTTTCTAGAAAATTCCGACCTCAGAAATACATCCTTTGTCGGGGCGAATTTTCAAAATGCATATCTCTATAATGTAGATGCGCGCTATGCCAATCTCGACAAGGCCGACCTGCGCAACGCTGTTCTACAGCGGGGTTTATTTCAAGGCGCAACACTCAGGAATGCAAAATTAAATCAGGCCAATTTATTCGAAGCAAATTTCGAGCAATCAAATTTAAGCGGCGCTTCATTACAAGCGGCAAATCTAACGGACGCAAAGCTGGACCAGACGATTTGCAAGGGAGTAAATTTCAATGAAACCAATCTGGACGGAACATTTCTCACACAATGTGATCTTTCCTCCTGCACATTTAAAGGCGCCTCGCTGGTAAACAGTCATTGGGCAAATTCAAATCTAAGCGGGGTCAATCTCTCAGGGCGGAATTTATCTGGCGCATCGTTCTGGCGCGCAAACCTGACAAATGCCAACTTAAGTAACACAACCTGTGTGATGGTTGAATTTGCAGAAGCCAAATTGACAGGAGCCAATTTAAGCCTATCCATACTCGATACCGCTGAATTTCGAGAAGCAGACCTAACCAATACAGACCTACATGAGTCAATTCTTGCCAACGCGTCATTATTGAGAGCAACCGTTCAAGGGGCAAATTTCAGGAAGTGCGAAGTATACGGAATATCCGCCTGGGACCTAATCGGTACACCCAAATATCAAAATGATTTGATCGTTACCCCGCCTGACCAGCCGCAAATCACAGTGGACGACCTGGAGGTGGCACAGTTTGTGTATCTCGTTTCCAACAATAAGAAGATCCGCAATTTCATGGATGCCTTCACCGAAAAAAATGTTTTGATCCTCGGCCGCTTCACACCGCCTGAGCGCAAGATCGTCCTCGATGGATTGCGCGAAAAGCTGCGCCTCTTTAACCTGGTTCCTATTGTCTTCGATTTCGACTCCCCGCAAGACAAGGATTACACGGAAACCGTGCAAACCCTGGCTGGCATGAGCATGTTCGTCATTGTGGATGTGACCAACCCCAAATCCACGCCATTGGAAATGGAAGCAACGGTTAAGCAGTTCAAAATCCCCTATCTACCCATCATCGACATCAGCGTCGATCAACGCCCATTCGCCATGATGGTTGATCTGCAAAAGAGTTTCCACTGGGTGCTGCCCACTTTTGCGTACAGGTCAAAAGAGGAATTATTTAAAAATTTGAAGATCGTCATCATTGACCGCGCCTTTGAAAAACACAATCAGCTGCGTGACCAAAAGGCAAAAGAGAATACCCCCATGTTGACGATTGACGATTTGGTGAAAAGAAAGAAAAAGCCAACACAAAAAAAATAAAAACAAAGGACGACCAAAAGGTCGTCCTTTGTTTTTATTTCCAAAACTTTGCCAATTCATTCAGCGATCTATAATATGGTTCAATGCTGGGGATGTAATGCGCTTCGTTTTTCGCATGTGGTCCTACGCCCGATTGTCCCCATACGACCGATTGACCACCCGGAGCGAATCTTGCACTGGTGCCTGGGAGCTTTCTACCGATTCTCGCTTCTTCCCCACCCGATGCCTGTTTGACTGCTTCGATCAGGGCTTTCAACGCTGGGTTATTCAGGTCACATGCTACGCCGTTTTCCATGACAGAGAATTTGGCTTCGAGATCATTTATTTCGCAATATGCCTCGACCGCAGACCGCAGACCATTGACGTTATCCTGCGGAATGGGACGAATCTCAACACCCAAAATTCCTTCTGCGGCTGTAACGTTATACACACCGGGAGTCCCAACATTGATAAATGGGAACTTGGCTTGTGACTGCCATCCATCGTCCGCTTTGAGTGTAAGGTGTTTGGCAAAGATTTCATTCAGCGCGGTACGGGCATTGATCAGTCTCTCACTTAGATCGCCCGTGCCTGCCACACCAGAATGAGCCTTCGCATCGCGCGCGATCATGTCAAAGCGCATTATGCCGCGATTCTCCACGCATATCTCGCCGAAGAGTTCATTGCCTTTTTCACCAGTTCGCTCCCCTGCGACAAATAAAGATGGTGTCAGGTTTAATTCCTTCAAAACATGCGGTGTACCCCATGCTTCGGCTTCACCATTTTCTTCATTACCAACCAATAGCAAAACGATATTTGGATATGGTGCGCCTGCCTTTAACGAATCTTTCATCCACACCATATAGGTTGCCACAACAGTTTTCATATCCGCTGCACCGCGACCATGGAGATAATCACCTTCGATGCGGGGAATGAACTGCGAGTCGTCAGGTTCGGGTTCAACCACGTCAAAGTGCCCTGCCAAAAGAATAGGTGATGAGGAACTAGGAACTAGGGGTTTTCCTGATTCCTTATCACTAATCCCTTGTCCTGGAAATGTTGCATACACAGCAGGATATTTGCCGTCAAAGAAACGCACTTCCAAGCCAGCATCTTTTAGGTAATCATGCACCAAGGAAGCCGTGCGATGAACTTCATCAAGTCTCTCGTCAGGGCAGGCAGTGACACCGGGGATACGAATTAGTTGTTGAGCGAGATCAAGGATCTCGCTGGTCTTATCGGGGTAGGAAACTTCAATTGCTGCCTGTGTGCGCGGACGGAATTGAATTGGTGATTGAGGGATTTGCCTCGCAGAGTCACGTCCACGCTGCAGGAATTCCGCGATCTTGGTAGATTCATCACCAAGATCGCCATATTCAGCTGCGACTCGCTCCACATCTCCTTTTATCTGTGCTTCACGTTCAAAATGCAACTCTTTCAAAACATCAAATGGGATCTCGTTACCATCACTCAAATCTGTTTGCAAGCGGGCACGAAATTTTTCCGAGGTGTTGCGTGCGCCTTCTGAAATTTCAATCAGCGGGGTTAAGTCTTCCCAAAGATTTAATGACTCTGCCAATGGTTTCAGTTCGTTGAGGGTCCATTTGAGAAAATCACGCATGCCAATCGGTTTGGCAGTGAATGGATTTTCGATCTCGGCTCTCATACTGAATTTCGCGGCGAGGTTTTCATTCGCACGTGCACGGCTGATATCTTCGCGATCATAACGGAAGCCGCGCGCAAATTGCGGGTCGGAATAAATACGAAGAAGCAAAAGATTTTTAAGAGTCAGATTGGCAATGTCAAGTTCAAGGCTGTGGCCGCCCTCATCCACGCGAACTTCGACACGTCCCATGGGCAGGTTGATGCGTGCCATCAGATTTTGTTTTTCGATCTGCAGAGCCATCTCCTCGGGAGGAGTCGCTTCGCCAGCAGCAAACAGGCCGCGGGTATAAAGATGCGTAAGCTCATCGCTTGTGGTGGAGATCAATCGTTCAACAGGTTCGGAAAAAGAACGCGCGCGCACGGGAGTGTAGTTGTTGTTTCCAAAACGCACGCCGCGGCGAACGAGGTCATAGGAAATCTGCAGATAATCATTATAGGAACGATAAAGATCAGGCAGATCGATCTCGCGCGGATTTGGGAAAGTGAGATTGCGAATCGAATCATGCTCGGTGAGGACGACAACCGCGCGTCCATCCTTGACCTGGGCCTGCATCGGTGTGGACGCACTGGTGGCAATAAAGAGTGACGCGAATGCGCGCAGGAGGCGCGTGGCTGTAATATAAAACTCAGATTTGAATTCATCGAGATGCTGGTCGCCGCGCTCAGATACGGACAGATGCATAAAATCCCAGGCGAAGAGTGGATCTGGCAAAGATAAGTTACTATGAATGCCTGCAACCGCCAACCCGCCGCCGTATATATCAACGCATTTTTCGAGATAACGGCGCTTGGCAATGCTCCAATTACCGGGGATGGAATCGTGCCCAATATCTGTAAGATATAAAAGATTGCCATGCCAATAATGCAGGCGTTGTCCAAAAATAACACCTGCACGATGAAGAGAATTAATCAGCGAAGCTTCCATGAGACGCGCTTCATAGATCGCACCGCGTGGATTATAGTACGGGCGGGTTGCCCACTCCGTCATCCAATGAAAGACTTCAAGCTGACTGAATTGCGCCTGCCATGCCGGGACACATTCAGCCAGCAGATAATCTACAAATGAATGCTGGCTGGGGCCTGCACCCACGGTGAGTAAAGGACGAAGTTGTTCATCAAGCAGATTCCATTCCTGCTCGAAGCCGTTAAGCCCGCCTTGTGGTTTTTCCTTGGCGGCTTGTTCTACTGCTAAAAGATACTTGTCGGCAAATTTTTGTGAGGGCATAGATGATTCCTAAAGATTGAAGTGTGATAAAGGTTTTATACTGTCCGTTGTAAATAAAAGAAGAAAGAGGAAAGAAAAGATTCTGACATCTTTCTTCTTTCCTGAATAAATTACTTCTTCAAACTCTCCAAGCCTTCGACCAATCTCTTGAACGCGCCTTCTGTTTTTTCAGCGGGCGTAGCATACGAGAAGCGGATCCAGTCATTGCCGAAGGGAGAGAAGAATGCGCCAGGGACAATCGCGACACCGTGATTTTCAGCGAGGTATTGTCCGAGCGGTTCGCTATCATTCCAACCTTTGGCTTTGATAAATTCTCCCACATTCATAAAGGCGTAATAACCTTTACCGATGATGTGTTGAAAACCTTGTTCTGCCAGTAATTTTTTCAAGACAACACGACTCGCGTTGGTTGGCTCGATGATTGTTTTTGCAGCTTCAGTGAATCCCATTTCATAAGCAGCCATTGCGACTGCCAGTGAGAAGAACGGCGGAATGACTCCATGTGAAGCACGCGCCGTAATAAATTTGATAACCGATTCATCCGCGATCAAATGGCAGTTACGGATATTTGAACCGCCCAGCGATTTGGTAATGCCATCGAGGAACATCAGGCGTTTGCGTTCTTCCGCTGTAAACGATTTGAGGAAGGAGTTCAAATCCATTGGCGATTCATCGGTGACGTAGTGATACATCCAATCAAAGAGCACGAAGGCTACGCCCGCTTCCAACGCGGCCTTGGCGAGTGAGACTTGCCTCTCGACGGCAATCGTCATGCCTGTGGGGTTATCAGGATTGGTGATGAGAATACCCGCGATCTTGCGTCCTTTCGATTCGGCGAATTTTACGCTTTCCCGTATCGCTTCTTCAGAATATGCCCAGCCTTGAACAGGGTCACCAGGCGCCCATAATACATTTGCACCGACGCCGTATGGGCCCCAGTTGTATGAAATCCACGGGACGCGCGAGACCATGATGAGATCGCCTTGGCGCCCATGGCCGAGAGCGAGCATGGCTTGATAGGCTTTGTTCAAGGCGTCACGTCCGCCGGTGGTGCCAAGTACATTGGCAGGTCCCCAGCCTGAGGACGCATCCAATTTCCAATATTGTTCAATGACCGCTTTACGATATGCGTCAGTGCCGAACGGCATATCGTAAGCCGTACCATGTTCCAGTTGAAGCTGAAGCGCGCGTTCCAGAATTGGCTTGGGAGTTCCGGGCAAAGATGCGCCGCCGTCGCCTTGGGATGCGTCAAATATTTTTGCACCCGCATTCTTCTCCACATACACTTTTAGTGATTTGTTGATTAGAAACATGCGTGAAGGCGGAATATCCACCATTTGCTTGAGATGGTCGCTGACAGGAATAAGATTTTTCTCGTCAACAGCGAATACTGGGGTGGTGTTTGAAATGGACATGATGTCTCCTTTATGATGTTAAGAAAAACGCCCCGAGGCTCGGGGCGTTTGGTTTTCCTATCTAGGATGAATATTGCTGTTTGTGTTCACCTGATAAATACCAACGCCCCGTCACTGCATCAGCGCGAGTAGTACGACTGGTATTATTAGTATCAACAACAAGTTTTTTGAACATTTCGCGCAAGGATACCACTGCGGGGTATATGCGTCAAGCAGATTTTGAGATTGTGGTTATAAGATTGATTCTCACCCAGGTTTAATGCTATGGAATATCAACCCCGTGCCCGGCAACAACATTTAGCTCGGCTCCATCAGGCGCCGCTGCCAGCAAAGGTCTGGCTTTTGAAATCAACTCGTGAATATTTTCGTGACTCAAGGATGCATCATGCGCTTGTTTATCTGCCCATAATTCATAAACCCATGCATGCGTTTCATTCGAAAGGTCTTCATTGACAATATAGAGATGGCACTCAGGAATTTCTCCAACAAGTTTTGAAGCCTGCTTCAAGATTTCCACAAGTTCGTCACGCTTACCGCTTTGTGCTACAAGTTTTCCAGTCATTGCATACATAAAAACCTCGTTTGATCTTCTGTTTTACAGACATTGTTTAAATCAATTAATGATAGAGCGACTTTCAGCACGCGGCGGATTTCGCCGCGTGCCTCCATGTCCAATTTTACTGTTGTGAAATACCACTTCACGAAACTACCAAACTCACCCTGCACTTGCTCACAGATCAAACTGCCGAGTTCTTTAAATGTCATCGAGCCATATTCCTGTAAATTGGCGAGGATGATCGCGCGCATCAAATCATATTTAGGCTTATCCATGTGAATGGCAGGTTTGGTTGGGTCAGAATTAATGGCAAGGAAGATAGCGTTTGCCATATCAGCCACCCGAATTGATGCCTGTATACAAAGCCAGCACATTCCCAGTTGGGTCTTGAAATACGCCCCACCAGCCATACCCCGGAATTTCACGCTTCTCTGCAAGCACCTTGCCGCCCAATTTTTTGACATTTTTCAGGTCGGCATCTATATCATCACTGGCAACATAAACCAGAACTTGACCTACAGGGTATTCATCAGATACCTCGGGAAAGCCACCGCCAGAGCCGTCCGCAGCCTCCCACGTGGTGTAATTCAATTCAGGCATACTTTGTAGTTTCCAGCCAAACAAATCAGCATAGAATTTGCCTGCACCTTCTACATTTGCGGCAGGAATATCAACATGGACAATATTGCGCTTGGACATATCTGTTCTCCTTTTATACAGTGGATGACGATATGTTTATTTTAGAACATGCGTTCTAAACTGTCAAGCGCCAAATATGGGGAAAAAATTTGCCAGATCACCAGATATCCTGAAGATAATGTGCTATCTTCCAAACTTCTTCAAAATGCCGAGGAAAATCTCCTTGTCATCCGGCATGATTTCCATCATCTGAAAACCAACATGATATAGGTTAAGTTCGATCTCATCCATCCTGCACCATTTTGAGCGGCCGATAAAAATGATGAAAGGCCTGTCGCCAAGATCTGAGGTTAACTCAACGCGCAGGTAAGAATCCTTATCGATTGGGCGAGGCATGGTGGTATCCAGTTGAAACCCGGTAGCGCTCACCTCAACCATATGGCCAAGTATTTCTTCTGTATCATCGTCAACGACCCGAAGGTAATAATCAAATTTCTTGCGGGGGGTGGTTCTTCGCTCTGGCATAGAAATCTCCTTGAAAATAAAAATTTCTTGAGGCTAATCCTACCATTACAAGGGTAACATGAATATATAGATATTATATTAAATTTATAATGGTTGCCAGGGTGAAAAATCAAGGCAGATTACTCGTACTTCAAAGCTTGTACAGGAATCATGGTAGCAGCCCGCAGAGCCGGGTATAAACCAGAGAGCATTCCAATAAATGTCGAAAATACCAGAGCAAAAATTGGCAGCCAAACGGGTGTATACACAGCCACACTAGGCGGGGCTCCACCTTGTTGACTTGCCTGACCTGCAAGATAGATAATCGCCAACACATTGATCGCCTGACCCGCAAGCCACCCAATGACCACTCCCCCGAGTCCACCAATAAACCCGATTCCTGCTGCTTCGCCGAGAAAGAGTGACAGCACGTCACGATTGGTTGCGCCAACGGCTTTCATCAAGCCGATCTCACGCGTACGCTCCAAAATGGACATTGCCATTGTGTTTGCAATGCCGATTGCAGCTACTAACAAAGCAATCGCTCCAACGCCGCCAAATACGATTTGCAAAACCAAAAAAGTGCCGTTGATCCCCTCCAGATACGACTGCGGGGTAATGGCCTGAAACCCCAACGCCGTAATCTGATCGGCAATATCCAATGCCTGATTGGGGTCTTCCACTTTGACGATCACCTGGTTATAGCCGCTCTTGTTGTAATTAATCCGAGTCCCATTTGCCCATTCATTTAATGACTTTACCTGGTCCAATGGCAGGTAAACGGAATAGTCAGATTCTCCGCCCGTCTCATTCAAAACACCCACTACTCTTAAGCTAAGTGTCTTGCGAGTTTCATTCCCATTTTGATCCCACTTACTGACAATGAGTTGAATTTGCTGATTAAATAAATCTGGCGGAGGAGGTGGTTCCTGGCCGGGACGTTGGTGCGGGTCATAAAAATTATTGGGAGTCATCACCCCAATCACGATCGAGCCCTTAGTCAACTCAGTTGTCCCCTGGCTTGCTTCCAGCCCAAGGTCAGACAGATTATTGGTAGCAATTCCAATAATATTCATCCCACCTTCCATTTTTTGAAAATGGACGATATTACCTGCATTCAAGTAATCACGTGGAATAACCGATTTGACACCGGGAATAGCTCGTATTTGATCCAGCGCGGAATTCGTAAGGAGAGTTGGCAGCTGAAGATTATTGCCTGTTCCGCCGGAAGATTGCACAATCATCGGACCGCCACCACCGCCGCCGCTAAAATCCCCACCGTATGCAGGCATTACATCAATAAGGGTCAAATCACCAATCCCGTATAGCTGTTCGGTGGCGCTCTTCTGTAATCCTATAGCCAGTGAAACGAGAATTACAACCGCTGCAGTGCCGATGACTACACCAATGGCGGTCAGAGCAACACGCGCTTTACGACGACCAAGGTTACCGAGGATAAGGCGGAGCAGATCTAAAAATTTCATATCTTATTCAAATTGAGGTACCCGCCTTTACCGCCACCAGATGGAAGTGGCAAAGGTATCTCCTGACCAGGTTGCTCTGTAGGAATACCGCCATTATCGGGAGGAGCAGAGTCCAGGCCAAATACGCCAAGCACAAAACGCCAGGCTTTATGGAAAAAGCTTTCATCAACCACAGGCGCAAAATCTGTCCCATTTTGAGAAGGATCGATTTCAGGCGCAATAAATTCTTCCACAGTGACATTTAACTTATGTGTGAGTGTACGCGGCTGGTTAAAATCATCTGTATATTCAATGGTTATTTCCATTTCAAGTGGACCAGCCACATCGGGAGACAGAGTCGAATCAAAAGTGAAGTAACCGCCTGGATCAAGCGAGCCAACCAAAGTCGAGGCAGGATCGAGTGTTCCTCCCGTCGATTCTATTTTCATATTTCCCAACACTGTCGTGCGTTTTCCAAGATTTACGATTTGAATTGGCAGAGCGCCGGGCTGCCCAACAAAGAACGGATCGGTTGGACGATAAAAGCTCACATCCAAATTTGGAAGGCTATACACCAACAATGTGATGACTTGATCATCATTGACCACTTCGCCCTTATTGTTGACATATGAAAAAGTTATTTTCATCGGGTAGGCGCCAGGATTTGTGGAAACATTGACTATCAAATTTTGTTTTACTTGTAAAGCACCACCCGCCAAAATATCACCCAATGATTGAATATTGGAACTGCCGACAGGGGCAAAATTTGTAAACTCGCCGCTTCCGCCAGATACTCCGCCAGGTTGAGCTGTGCCTCCACCAGAACCTGATGAACCACCGCCAACGATCATGGTGACACTCTTTGCAGGTGTATTGCCCATATTTTGAACGGTCATCCCTAATTGAAATTGCTCTCCGGGCTGCAACGGATCAAGCGTGGACGCATAACTGGTAATCACAAGCTGGGCAGTATTAACTCCTGTAGGTGTGGACGTTGGATAAACCACGCCGCTGCCCCCGCTCCCGCCGCCGGCAGGAATATTAAGTGTAAATTTATCAGAATAAGAAGTACCGTCATTATCATAATAGGTGAGCTGTACGTCAACAATCAGATAGCTTTTTCCGTAAACAGAATCTACAGCGAGAAAGGTCTGTGACGTACTCCCATTTCCGCCAGCCGGTATAGCACCTAAGGCCACCACGCCGCCTGTCTTTGTTGGAATCAAATCTGCTGATGTAAAAGCAGCCTGCACATTAATGGCATTTGACGTGCCGGCATTATCAAACCCGATATTTAATTTGAACTCTTTTCCAGTCTGTACTGCGGAGACATTTGCTTTATACGAACTGATCACAAGTTGAGGGCGACTAAAAGAAGGTGAAGAGGGCAGAGTAGGTGTTGCTGTTGGGGGAACAACAACCGATGCTGTTACATCCAAATTAAATGAAGGGGAAAGGGGAGCACCAGCCATAGTTACAGTTAGGACATGAGTACCTGTTGCAGTCCCTGCGGGTACAGTTGCAGTAAGTGTCAAACCATCAACAGCCACAGTAGTCAGCAGCGCAGACCCATCCAGTAGTACAACCGTAGTGCCATCAAAACCAGTTCCTGTCACCGTTATCGTTCTATCAACATCATTTATGATTGAGGTAGGTGTGATTGAAACAACAGTTGCCGCATACGCAGGTGTGGCCCAACTCATCAACAAGGTTAAAGCAAGAAACGCCGAAACAAGATATTTATTTTGAAACTTCATTCGATCTCCCATTTTTTATTCCAGAGCAATCTGATTCATTTCCAACGCTGCTGATTGATATTCCTTTTCATCGACTATATGCCCATCCAGCAAAAAAATCTTGTGGGTGGCAAAACGCGTCATGCGCGGGTCATGCGTAACCACCAACACGGTACGACCTGAACGATGCAAATCTGAAAGTAATTGCATCACTGTAATACCACTGGCTGTATCAAGATTCCCTGTGGGCTCGTCAGCCAAAATTAAACTTGGGTTATTTACCAAAGCTCGAGCCACAGCAACTCTTTGTTGTTGTCCGCCTGAAAGTTCGGCAGGACGATGATGACTTCGATCTGCCAGCCCCACCTGATCAAGCAATTGACGGGCGCGATTATTCCGTTCTGCGTTCGGTACGCCCGTAAATTGCATCGGGAAAGACACATTCTCCAAAGCATTCATGCTCGTAATTAAGTTATAGGATTGAAAAATAAAACCCATGGTACGACGCCGAAAAAGCGCGAGGGCATTCTCATCCATTTGATCCAGCCGCTCATTGTTAATCGATATCTCCCCTGATGTAGACCGATCCAAACCACCAAGTAAATAAAGTAAGCTGCTCTTTCCAGAACCTGATGGCCCCATCACCACTGTGAAAGTATGAGATTCAATATCGATGCTAACACCATCCAATGCGCGGACTAAAGTGCCGCCCATTTGGTAGTGCTTTGTAAGATCTTTTATATGGATTAAAGGAGTTGACATTTTTATTTTAGTGATTTTTTACAACGACAAGCCGCCAATACTTGAGGTTAATGTCCCGATCCCAGCCAACATCAACAGAATGATGATTAATACAGTAGCTACTCCGATTATGGCTTTGGTCTTTGGGAGACCGTCTGCTTTAGAAAAGCCAAGAATCAATAAAACTGCATTCCAAACAAAAAATATATCAAAGCGGGAAAAAATTTTCGCCAGAAACACAGCGCTGCCTGTAAATCCTGAAAGACCCGGGCTAAGGATCGCATGGCCTGCCAGCAGCATAAATATCACCCGCAGCAAATCACGGATTAAGAACGGCAGATTTGTCCATCCAACAATATTCAATGCCCCTTGCATGGAACCGCGTCCGCCAAGCACGGTGGAACCAAGGTGTAGTAATCCGCTCAAAATTAACCAACCCAGCCACAATCCAGTCAAAGCTAAAACAAGCGGGATAACGTAAACAAAAACAGGCCCCTGAGTGGCTTGTTGAGCTTGCATGAAGTTATTTTGCATGTCGGGAGTCCAATATTGCCAATCTGGAGGCAATTGGACTTCGCCCATCATTGTGGCACGTGCTTTTAAATATCCACTAACGATCACATAAAGGAAGGTGGATATGCTTAAGAGCAGCATGGGAGTAAGCCACGAAGAGTTAGTTTCTCCTGCAATATCTGTCAATGCGTGCTGGGGTTGAAGCAAAACTTCGAATATTCGCGAGAAATTAAATTTACGAACTGGGGAGTTTGGGATTAATTCGGTCATAGTTTTTAGGTTTTATGGGATTTAAAAATTCTATCACGCTTTCAAAAATGAGACTCCTTGATAATTAACGAAATACAGCCAGGAAAGTTCCCAGCTGTACTGATATTCTACAAGTTTTCGAAAAATTACAATTTATATATCGAACAAATCCTTCTTCTTCTTGAAAGACTCACCCACTGGAGGATACGCACGCATGTAATCTTCCCTCTCCCCAAACAACCTCGTAACAAATCCCATCAAACCACGGCGCATTTGCATGCCACCCTGTGAAGCATGACATTCGCTAGCTTTCCGTTTTGCTTCTGCCGCAGACCTTACATCCAAGCGAACATGAATGGGAAAACTCACGTCAGCCAATTCTTTGATGTTAATATCGCCATTGCGGCCAAACTTCGTAGGGTCTTTCCCAAAAAGAGGCATCAAACGGACTGCCGCCTTCAGCAATCCTTTCGGGAACACCTGGTAGTAAAGAGCGCTGGGCTTAAAAGGCGCGCCAGCCTCAGGATGAAAAGTTGAAACGTCTGCATTCTCAAAAGCAAGCACAGTTGCTTTGTGAATATGAATATGGTCTGGGTGTTTATATCCGCCAATTGGATCAAACGTAAGAACCACCTCAGGTTTGAGGTCACGAATGTATTTGACTACACGCCCTGCGACTTCGTCAATGGGAGCATTGATCTGCGCATTGGGATGCTGATTTGCTTCCATGCCGGGCATACCCGAATCACGATAGCCAAGAAAGAAAACTTCCTTCAAGCCAAGTTCTTTCGCAGCACGCATAAGTTCATCGGTGCGCATTTCGGCAGTATCCTTGAAACCCTTCATATGAATTTCATCCACAGTGCCAACCTCGCCGCGTGTAGCGCATACGTAATAGGTGTCATACCCCTTCTGTGAATAGAAAGCTAACGTACCGCCCAAGCCAAAGGATTCGTCATCCGGGTGAGCTAGAATTGCTAAAATCGTTTTGTTCATTTTTCCTCGTATAATGAATGATTATAATCTGTGTTCAGACAACTCATTACCCGCTAAGTTTACATCATAAAAAATCCCCATTCGCATTTCTTGACATTCATAAGGAGATTCAATGAAATTTGAAACCCTAGCAATTCACGCCGGGCAGGAACCAGATCCAAACAATGGCGCAGTCATGACGCCTGTTTATTTCACATCCACTTATATGCAGGACGGCATTGGCAAGCCGCGCCAAGGGTATGAATATTCGCGCACACTGAATCCAACCCGCAAAGCATTACAGGATTGTCTGGCTGAATTGGAAAGCGGCTCCTGGGGATTAGCCTTTGCTTCTGGGATGGCAGCCACCGATACAGTTTTACGGATGCTATCCAGCGGCGACCATGTTGTTGCTGGGAACGATGTTTACGGAGGCACCTTTCGTTTATTTGATAAAATCCTGCGCCGCTTCGGTCTGGACTTTACATTTGCTGACACAACCGATCCAGAGAATCTCGCTGAGGCATTAACCCCGTCCACGCGAATTGTATGGTTGGAGACTCCTACGAATCCATTGTTGGCTGTGACAGATATTCGCGCAGTTGCCGAAATTGTAAAGGCTCATCCAAACAAGCCATTGCTGGTTGTGGATAATACTTTTGCAACGCCTTATTTACAACGTCCGCTTGAATTGGGAGCAGATTTGGTTGTGCATTCGATGACCAAATATCTCGGCGGTCATTCAGATGTTGTGGGCGGTGCGATCATTGGGAAAGACAAAGAACTTGGTGAGAAGCTGGCTTATTTGCAAAATGCAATTGGCGGCATTCAAGGCCCAATGGACTCGTTCCTGGTACTGCGTGGAATCAAGACCCTCCCCATTCGCATGGATCGCCATGCACAAAACGCGGAGAAAATCGTGGCATTTCTGGAGAAGCAGAAAAATGTCAAACGGCTGATCTACCCATTTCACGAGAGCCATCCCCAGGTCCAGATAGCGAAGCGGCAAATGCTCAATGGCGGAGGGATGATCTCGTTTGTAATGAAAGATGGGAAGGACGCTGCTGTGCGAGTGGCGGAATCCACAAAAATATTTACGCTGGCAGAGTCGCTTGGCGGAGTCGAATCATTGATCGAGGTTCCTGCAGCGATGACGCATTTGTCAGTAGTTGGGTCAGCATTGGAAGTTGACCCTGGACTGGTAAGGTTATCTGTTGGAATTGAAAACGTGGAAGACTTGCTCGCGGATTTAGAACAAGCTATGAAATAAAAATAAAACCTCCCAATGGGAGGTTTTATTTTTTGACTTTGTTTTTATCAATCGCTTGAATGGTGACCAGGGTGACATCATCATCCTGCTTGGAACCATCTTGATGTTTTAATAATGTTTCAAGAAGATTATCACAACCTTTTTGCGCATCTACATTTAGCAGACCGCCCAAAGTTGTTTTGATACGATCCAATCCAAAGGGATCACCCTTGGGGTCACGGCAATCGGTCATTCCATCTGTGAACAAAAGCAAGGTTGAGCCAGGAGGAAGTGTTACTGTGGCTTCATCAAGAGTGATCGTATCCCATAAACCAAGCGCCATACCTGGTTTATGGGTTAAGCGCTCCACAGTTCCATCTGGGTTAAGGAGCAATGGGGGTTCATGACCAGCACGGGCAAAGTTGAATACGCGTGTCTCAAGGTTGAGAATTCCGTAAAGCACAGTAACAAATTGGGTCGATTTTTGCAATCTCGTAATATGGCGGTTAACCACACGCAGCACTTCTCCAGCGGTCAAACCAATATCTGCCTCAGCCATGATAAGTGCGTGGGCACGCGCCATAAATAAAGCAGAAGGTACGCCTTTATCTGCGACATCTCCAATTACAACACCAACCTGGCCATCTTTAAGCAGGAAGACATCATAAAAGTCACCGCCCACCTGGCGGGCAGGTAGGATTCGCGCGCCAAATCCAAAGTCATCCAATTGAGGTAATTCATCGGGCAAAATACTTAATTGAATTTCTGCAGCAACTTGTAATTCACGTTCAAGGCGTTCTTTTTCAATCAGCTGTGACTGTGCTTCCTTCAACTCATCAAAAGCAATTTGCAACTGACGGTTTTTTTCACTGAGATCGCGGAAGGTTTGAGTATTAGTGGCATCCAGGCGTTGACTCAACACACGTACCATTGAGATGGAAAGTTCGGGGTGTTTTGCAGTCAATTCTAAAAATTGTTCTCGACTCATGGACAGTAAAGTGGAATCACCGCGCGCGCGCACGCTGGCAGTACGATGACCGCCTGGCATAATTAAGCTCATTTCGCCAAGGTATTCGCCTTCCCGCAATATATTCAAGAGCATCTCTTCAGATTGGCCAGCCGCCATTAACACTTCAAGAATACCTTTCATTACGATATAAAAATGCCCGCCCGAATCTCCCTCGCGAAAAAGGATTTCACGGTCAGCAAGTTCTTTTACATCCAATGCAGAAAGTATCCCATCCAGTTCTTTGACTGGAAGATCGGCGAATAAAGGGATTTTTGAAAGTAGGTTTATGCTCATATAATTTTATTTTTTCTAAGTTAGATCCATTGTTTCTTTACCAGCTAGTTTATCCTGAATACGTTGAGTTACAAGATCCAGGTGGCCTGGCTGATTAACAATATCCAGATCATTTGTTTGAAGGGTCAGCACTGGGCAAAGGTCAAACGATCCCAGCCATTCGTTATAAAAAGAGTCGAGCAGGGTCAGGTATTCGGGTGTGATACCCGTTTCCATATTTCGCGCACGCCTGCGGATGCGATCCATCAATACATTTACTGGGGCCTTGAGGTAAATCAACAGGTCTGGTCGAGGCAGGCCGCTCACAACCACTTCAAACAATCGGCGATACGCAAGATAATCTCGCTCGCCGAGGTTGCCCATGTGATGTAAAGCCCGGGCAAAAATGTGAGCATCTTCATAAATGCTCCTATCTAGAATTGCGGAACGGGCATCCTGCGAGGCTTCAAGGTACTGATCTGCACGATGTCCAAGGAAAAACACCTGCAAATGAAAAGACCAGGCATGCATATCGCCATAAAAATCGGAGAGGTAGGGATTGTCGGCGACGGATTCATAACCCGTCCACCAGCCAAGACGTGAACCAATTCGTTCCGTGAGGGTCGTCTTACCCGCGCCTATATTCCCAGCCACTAAGACCAAATGCTTCGCCATAAAGTAAAACCTATTTTATCATGTATAGGGTTTGCTAGTATAATATTGCAAAGAGGAGATTTTGATTAATGAAAATTAGAGATACATCGGGCTGGACAATGTTTATCTTTGGAGTATTAGCGTTCATTCTTGGACTAATTGGTCTGATTCGCCCCGAAACTCTTTTATCCATGCTTGGGTTTGAAACCATCAGCCGTGCCCAACGTGCCGCAGGTGATTACACAATTGTGTTTATGATAGCATCCTCCATGGCATCCTTCAACATTGGCGTTTACTATGTTCTCGCCGCCATCAACGATGTGAAGATTTTCTACCGTTGGACAGTACCTTTTCGCATGGTGACCTTCCTGGTTTTCACAACTATCGTACTTTCAGGGATTGCGCCAAAGAATTTCATCGGAGTTGGCGTCTGGGAACTGCTCGGGGCCACATCCACTGGGGTCGCGCTTTATTTTGAAGATCAAAAAGCCAAAACAGTGCCCGCAAAGGCGAAGCAAAGTAACACAAAAAATAAAAACAAGAGGTAACCATGAAATCCAAATGGATTGAATATGAAGGCAAAAAAATTCTGTATCAGGATTATTCAAACTTCTTTTTTAATGAAACTGCTGTAAAGGCAGAATTGACTGAAGTGCAGGCGCTGGTCATGGCCGAGCCTGAGAATTCTGTACTTGTGCTTACCAATATGAGCAACACAGAGGTTACGATGACCCTCATGCCTGTCTTAAATGAGGCTTCAAAAGTAACGAGTCCTCATGTACGCAAAACAGCCGTGTTGGGCGTTTCTGGAATTAAGCGCACACTCGGAGATCTATTATCCAAGATCACGGGCCAGGAATTAATGTATTTTACAAATGAGAATGAAGCCAAAGCATGGCTGGCAAAAGAATAAACAATTGATTTAAAGACAAAGGTTCCGCGCGTGGTTCAACCCTGCGGAACCTTTTTTTCTTAATATGGCTTGCAGCTTTTTATACCGTCTCTAAAGTCCCTCTTTGTTTAGCTTGTGTTTCAAACCATGAGAAAAGAGCATAGCCTACAAACCCATAAAATAGTCCAATACCGAATTCAGTAATCAACAAGGGGAAAATGTCGGTCAAAGCGGCACCACTGACCAGTGCGCGAGAAGCAGCAATTCCACGAGTGAGGGGTAAAACATTCGAGATGACCTGCATCCATGCGGGCAGTTCTGAAATCGCTACATTTGCGCCCGAGAAAATCAGCAGACTAAAATAGACAAAGTTATTCACGAACATAATGTTGGCAGTGAGCAGACTGAGGCAGCCCATTAGCAAGCCAAGTCCACAGGTGCTAAAGGTGGTGATAATGATCGTTAAACCAAGCGCAGGCAAATTGGTCCGCGAGAGATCGAGACCCATGAGCAGGACACCCCATGTTAACGCGATGACCACACCGATGGCACCATCAATGATGTGCATGAAAGCGCGGCCAAAGAAAAGCATGAAGCGGTTGGATGGAGTTCCAAAAAGGTAAGGTAAAGTACCAGCATCGCGATCCCCGCCCACGCTAAAAGTGACTCCAAAAATCCCACTGATGGCGGTGATTTGGATCGCGTTACCGATCACATAAAAATCCACATTCTTTCCGCCTGAGGCATAAGAACCTAGAAAGACAAAGAAAAATATTTGCGCAAGCGGCATGATGATCTTGGAAGCCATATAGGTAACTGGCCGCAGCCATGCAAACAAAGCCCGATAAGAAAGCAGGGTTCCCTGCCAGAAAAGGTAAATATTTTTAGTAAATGTGTTCATGATTAATCCACATCCAATGTTGCGTCAACTCGCGCTTTATATAGCATGACCTTGAATAATTGGCTGGCGATGACAAGGTCGACGAGGCTAAAAATGATCATCATCCCCCACGAAAACAAAAGCTGATTAAAAGGCATCTGCCCAGTGGATGTGCCGTGTAAGGCAACGGCCGCCCAATACGGAGGAAGCAAATAACTTAGCGGGGTTGTCCAGTTTGGCAAAAGCGCAATTGGAAATAAAAATCCGCAAAGGATATAAACAGGGAATTCCATTGCATTCTCCCATTGCTGCACACTGCGATACATAATGAAAACAGGCGCAATCACGAGACCAAAGCAGATGAATGCGAACATACTTATCAACAATGTGATAAAGAAAAGCATGGGCTGTGAGAGAGACAGGGAAAATCCAAAGAGAAATGCTGCCAGTGCATAGGAGGAAACCATCGAAAGCAGAGACTGGACTACATTGGCAAGGTTTTTCCCAAAGACGATCACCTCAAACGGGGTTGGCATACCCACCAGCGATTCAAGTGTGCCTGTCCAACGCTCCGAGTTAATGCTGTTGCCTGAAACAAAAAGCAGGCTGCTCCATAAACCCGTCAATCCGCTCCCGATCACAACGAACATCGCGTAATCGCCGCCTTTATCCTTGAGCATGAACAAGGCCAGGATGGCGATAATCATGGGTTGGAAAATAATGCCAAAGATAACGAAGCCATCGCTAAACAGATTTCGCAGCGACATTTCCGCAACGACCAAAACCGTGCGCCAGTATTTAAAAAGATTGCCATAATTCATGATGCATCTCCAACAAGTCGGACGTATGCATCTTCCAGAGTTGGCTCACGTACAACCACCCGCCCCACCCGCTGACCTTCGAGCGCGGCCATCACATCTGGAACAGCCTCAGCTCCGCGCGTGGTTTGAACAAGGATCATTTGCTTTTGCTCGCGGTCTTCAACCGATAATGCATCTACAAAAGGAAGCGCGCGTAATTTTTCAAGGGCATCTTCAGAAATACCAAATGTCTCCACTTCCACAACAGACAAATCTGAGACATGCTCTTTTAATCCGCTCGGACTATCCAAGGCAATCACGCGCCCTTTGTTAATGATGGCGATACGGTCCGAAAGCGCATCCGCTTCAAACATATAATGTGTAGTAAGCAAGATGGTTTTCTTTTGAGATTGCAAATCTCGAATCACACCACGAAACTCACGCGCGCCTACAGGGTCCAGACCGATGGTCGGCTCATCCAAAAAGAGAATATCGGGGTCATGCAAAAGCGTGCGGGCAACATGCAGACGTTGTTTCATACCACGCGAGTATCCACCCACCCGCTCATTGCCGCGTCCTTTCAAGCCAACCAATTCCATCAAGTAAGGAATGCGTTTCTTTGAGACCGCGGGGTCAACGCCATAAAGACTTGCAAAATACCGCAAATTATCATCACCCGAGAGACGCCAGTACAATCCGCGCTCGCCGCCAAAAATAAAACCAATATGTTTACGAACCTCGTTGGCATGCGTTACTACGTCAACTCCACCTACGCTTGCAGAGCCAGCAGAAGGAATCAATAACGTAGTCAGCATCTTCACGGTGGTTGTCTTGCCAGCGCCATTCGGGCCGAGCAAGCCAAAAAGCTCGCCTTGTTTCACTTCGAAGGAAATATCGTCCACTGCAATAACTTCCTTGATGGAACGATTAAAGACCCCGATCTGTGCGCGATATATACGTCTGAGATGATTTACTTCAATTGCGTTCATTGATCTCCTTTTCTAAAATAGACAGACAATATTAGAACAATTGTACACGAATTCAACCATTGTTTTCAAGATGATTGTTGTATACTTTGGTTAATCATTAAAAGGAAAACATGAAAATCAAAACAGTCCAGCTGCTTATCCCAACATCGATTCTGATTATCCTGCTTTTTTCGTGCGGAAAAAATGAGGCAAAGCAAACAGAATCTCTGGATATTAATGCAGTACGCACAGAAGCAGTATCCACCTTCGCATCCTCCCTGACCGAGGCATTGACAGCTCTACCCTCAGCATCTCCCACGCTGACAGTGGCCCCCACCTTCACACCGCCAGCAATCACATTGACTCTCGAAACACCTGCAACTTCCAACCCATGCTTCAACCTGCTATGGATCAAAGATATGACCATACCTGACGGCACTCAAATGAAAGCAGGTGAAGTATTTACAAAAACATGGCTTGTCCAAAATGTTGGCGGCTGTGCATGGCATGCGGGTTTTACATTTAACAATGTCGGAGGCAACCGCATGCGCGGCAATGCAGTGACGCTTCAAGAGCCCATCCAAACTGGTTCAAAACGTGAGATATCTGTTCAACTGGTCGTGCCCAGCGATCAAAGCGGATTAATTCAAAGCTCATGGCGTATGGCAGATGAAAATGGGGTTTACTTTGGCGACACACTTTCGGTCAACATAATGGTTGGAGACGTTACTACTCCCGCCGTTACCAACACACCTTAGCTTCACGGAATGCGGACTTCAGTCCGCAACACAGGCAGACTAAAGTCTGCGCTCCGTAATTCGATAAGCTCAAAGTGCTATAATAAATATATAGATAAAAGGAGTTAACCATGGCAACCAAAAAAGTTGAAACCGAAAAGAAATTTAAGCGTGAAATTCCAGAAGAAGCCCGCGAACATTACAAGAAGGCCCGTCAGGAAATGCGCGAGGCCATCAAAGGATTATTACCCGAAGGCTTCATGGAGCACCGTCACACTGCGCGCAAAGAAATGATGCTGGCTGTGCGCAGTATGATTGATGCTGCAATTGAAAAAATGGAAGAAAAAAAGTAGTAAAATTCAAAACCTTTTACCACGAAGGGCACGAAGGAACACCAAGTTTTTTAAGGGTTCCCTTTGTGCCCTTTGCGTACTTAGTTGTTAATTCTTTTCGGTTTTAATTCCTGCCTTTTCCACCAAACACAACCCACAACAACGTTGCCACAGCAGCACCCAGCAAGCCCCCTCCAAGTTGACCATTTCCATTATTTAATAACATCACACCGCTGACCAAAAACGCAGCGAATACCACTCCACCTGTTAGGCGGTCCACCGAACGTCCCAGCGTGCGGACTTCACGTGCCACCTGTGGAGACTGCACTACCATCCCACCTGATTCCATTTGCGCAAGTACACGGCTGGCCTGGGAAGGTAAAGCAATAAAGGCTTGCACTACATCGCCAACTTGTTTCAGAATATTATCCAAACTAAATGCAGATGAGGCTTCCTCTTGCACAAGTTTGCCCGCGTATGGAGAAAGTTGTTCCCACAAGTTAAAATTAGCATCCAAGCCTGTGCACATGCCTGAAAGAATTGCAACTGTGCGCACCAACATCAACAAGTCGTTCGGCACCTGAAACGGCGTCTCCACCATCACATCACGCACACGGTGACCGATATCACGCACTTCGTTTGGGCGCACATTACGCAGCTCGCTCATTGACATGCCCCAGAAACGGTCAAACACGGCGGCTGAGGCTTGTTCCAATGCCTGCGTATCTGCGCCTGGCAACAAAAATCCCAATTCTTTATATGACTTAATTAAGCGCGCCGCATCGCGCGTGCCAACAGCAATGACTGTTTCACGCAGCCCCATGCGGAGATTTTCTGGCACCCGCCCCACCATGCCAAAATCCACGAAGGTCAATTGCCAGCGTACAGTTTTTCGTTTGCCGCCTTTCGCAGTATTTTTTGCGGCAGGCAATGGCGTGATAAATAAATTGCCTGGGTGCGGATCGGCGTGAAAAAAACCATCTTCAAAAATTTGCTCGAGATAAGCATCCAATAATTTACGCGCCACTTCACTGCGGTCAATGCCAGCGGCGGTGATGGCATCATAATCAGTGATCTTGATCGCGAACACATCTTCAAGTGTAAGCACTCGCAGCGTGGATAAACTTCTGACCACACGCGGTACATTTACCTGTTTATCATCCTTGAAATTCTCAAAAAAAGTTTCAGCATTGCCCGCTTCTTTTTGATAATCAATTTCTTCGTAGACAGTAGCAGAAAATTCACGCAACAACGCAGGCACATCTGCATGTTCACGGACGGGTCGATAACGCATCAGCCAATGACCCACCCGCTGTAACGCTGACAGGTCAACGGTCACGATGGATGCGATGCTTGGGCGTTGAACTTTTACCACGACGTTAAGAAAATCCGCATCTTCATTTAACTTCAATCTGGCTCTGTGCACCTGGCCAAGGGACGCCGCTGCGAGAGGGTTCTCGTCAAACCATTCAAATTTTTCAGCCAGCGATGCGCCAAGTTCCTGCTCGGCCAGTTGACGAATATCTGCAAAACTTTCAGCAGGGACTTCATCCTGCAAGTCTGCGAGGGTTTCTGTAATTTCGGGTGGAAGTACATCGAGGCGTGAAGAAAGGAACTGACCCACTTTGATCATGACCCCGCCCATACGCAATGCCAACGCACGAAAGCGCATGGCTTCACGGCGAAAGCGTTCGGGGCGGGTGGATTTTGCAAGCTGACGAAAGCCGATCCTGCGAAGGATCAATTCCCAATAAATAAAGCGGACGATCATGCCCGCAAAAAAAGTAAGGATGCGGAGATAACGTCCGCGCAAACGAGGTGTTTTCATTCAAGCTCCAATGATTTTGATAATTGGATTGTATCACTGGGAGATAAACAAAAAAGGCATCCGATGTCGTATGCCTTAATCAAAACATCAAGGATAGTGAGGGAATTTTTCACACAATAGTATTTCTTTATTAGATATATTTCAGTGATTGAGTCATAGAGGGATTGTGTGCGGTCGTGGACTCTGCCTGGAAGCAGAAAAAAACTTGAAGCCAGAAAAATGCTTGCCGTAGGTCATGCATGTGAAACGTCCCGCTTGTCGTATACACATTTTGTTAGGCGCGGTCTTCAAGTTTCACTAGCATTTTATATGTTTCAATTTTGGCATATGTGACTTTGACTTCATTATCTGCAAGTATTAGTGCATCTTCTGCAAGTATTAAGGCGTCTTCTGCTTCTGAAAGTTTCTCTTGAAGTTCAAAAAGTTTACCACTTTCAGCAGGTGTATTTTCTCTTGCTGAATGGATTGCCTCGCGTTTCGCTTCACGGGCCTTTAATTTTTCATTTTGCAAGATAATCCTTCGTTCATTAGACTTATCTTTTGCGTCGATTAATTCATTCTTGAGTTCTATAACTTTTGGGTTGGTACCGACTGCCGCTTTCGCTAAGGCATCCGTGGTTTTTTCTGTAGATTTGCGAAATTCAATTTCTGCCCTATCTTCTGCTTGTGTTACCTTAAGTTTAAGCCGTTCTATGGTGGATTCTAGTCTTAGTAATTCAAGATTATCTTCGAGGTCATCATATTCAGGAACATCATCATTCTCATCTTCTTGCACACTCACTCTTTCAATCTCTGATTCCAGTTTATCTACTTGTGCTTCAAGATGAGCAACTGACATTCGGGCTTTCGCCTGTACTTCAAATGCTTTCTGTAATTCGCTTGGAATAGAAGTTATTTGCTCTTTTAATTTTTCTGAAGATAGTATTGGCATTTCGATGTCTCCTTTTCAGATTTCATGCTGACATTGGTTTTATATAAACGCCTAACGTAAGCCGCTAGGCTATTGGTAGCTTTAGTGATGATGAGGATGTGAGCTCTTTTATCAATTCATTGAGATTTTTATCTCTTATTTCTTGGCGGTGCTCCGTTAGTGCCGTTGTAACGGAAATTGAGTAAGCAATTATGCTTACCGCAATGTTGAACTGTTTTCTGGGTGAATCTGAGTCGGATGGGAGAAATCTCTTATATGGTTCAATTTGACTTATATGCTTATAAACATTTTGATCGTCAAAAGAGACCGCGTGAAGACTATGAGCGAAGTGGTTTCTTATGCTATATATTGCTTTGAAATCCTCAAGTTGACCTTTGGAGATCAAGCCTAGGCAGTATGCGATGGATGATTTGACGCGTAAACTCGAAAGAGACCCTCGCTCCATAATGCTATTGACTTCATCTTGGTTCTCCACAAAATAGTTAGATAACAGCCTAGAAAGTGAATCATCTAAAATCGCCTCGCCTACTATGGCCGCAGCGCGATCAGTAGTGCCTGCGATCTCTTCCCATATTTCATGCCAATCTAGTGTTTGGTTGAGTTTATTCTTCGATTTTTCTTTACTCATTGCAAGAATCTCCTATGGGAAGTAATACGCTCATAGAATCCAAGGGACTGTACAAATGAATGCGACACCAGCACCTAAACTAACAGTTATCCGTATAACTGGCTTATGGGCGGCCAAAGATTAAAATACTATTCAGAATTTAGATATATGATTCTGATGCACTTATCGGATGCTTTTTCAATAAACTTTATATTCCCGCGTTGCTTAGTATTGAGAACAAGCTGGAAAGCGCCGCAGTCAGGTCAGGGTGTGTGACCTCAAAATGGTCAATGGATGCTTCCATGCGTTTCATCATGGAAGGTGCAGGTTGTTTCGATTCGGCGCGCTCCAATAATTCACGAATATCCGCAGAGAGTTCACGCAAAAGCTCCTGTCCCTTTTCATCATCAGGCTGAATTCCTTCGATCTCTTTATTCAATTGTTCGAGTAGTTTGTCAATTTCCTGGCTGTTCATGAGTCACCTCTTTTTGATATGAAGGAATAATTACCGTTATTACCTGCTCTTATTTTACAACTTTTTCATTTCTCTGCCGTGTGTGATTACTAAATTCTCAGTATGGACATGTCGCTGCGAGGCGCTCTTGGTTTTGCCGACACTTGCGCCGCACGTGATTTGCTTAGCAAATCATGCAGGTGAGCAGTCCCCCTGAAACAGGAGATTGCTTTGTCGGAAAAAGCAAGAGCCCTCCTCGCAACGACATAAAGAGAATTGGGGCGTCATCCCAAAATTTCACGGTCTGCCTGTTCGGCTTCCTGATAAATGCGTTTGACTTCCTCTTTTATTTCCGCAGAGGCGCTGGGAGTCATCGAAATAAATTTGACCATATCCCGTGCCTGACGAAGGAAATCCTTTACGGTTGCAATATACGAAAAATCAAAACGCCCGCCCTCTGCAGGGACAGGAGTTTCACGTGCTTTTTGAATCAACGCCCGTGCGCGGATAATCCGCTCGGCGGCTGGGATTAATTTTGCCATGTATTCTCCAATCTACATTTTTTCAAGATGATAACCATGCACCTGAAAAACATTAACCAAACCCAGCTCAACCTGAATTACCTCGGTCTGCTTGCCAAGTTGATACGTAATCGTCGCATCTTGAATCGGACGAAACGCTTGTTTATAAAATTCGGGCGGATCATCGTCTTCAGAGAACATGGTCCCTTCGATTACAAAAGGTCCTGTGTAGATCATTGCTTTAAATGGGACATTGAAATCGATCCAAAAATCAAGCAATGCTTCCTGGGCAACGTCATTTTCCGCAAGAATGGCGATGACTTTCCCCATGGAAGGGACATGCCAGGTTGGGAAGGTACGTGAAGGCGTGTTCAACATCCCAACGGATTGCACGATCACATCTTTTAGAAAAAAATCGTAGCTTTCACTCTCTGCAATTCGCGTATCGCTGGCCGCTTCGAATGCAGAATATTCAAGATCCCCCAACCCTTTGGCAACATATTCAGTAGTTAATACAGAGACATACTGCGGACTTTTTTCCTGTTCTTTGCTTTCTTCCGATTCCATATTGAATCTCCCAAATATTGATATGTCGATTCTATCATTCTTCAACTTAAATCAAAGGACGCGGGTAAACCGCGTCCTTTGATGGAATAGCGACTGCAACTTTACTCAAGCAGCTCGGTCAAGCGCAACCTGAGCTTTGTTAGTCGGGTCATAACGGACATACACCATTCGGCCTGCGGAATACTTTTCACGTGAAGTATCTGCAATAGCAGCTTGAGTCTCCGCTTTAAAAGTTTCGCCAAATCTTGGCAAGACTTCAAAGGTCAAACGGAACATGGAGCCTGTATCCCCAACGCGGATATTCATATCGGTCACAGTCAATATTTTGGCGGTAGCTTCCTCGCCAGTTTTGCGGAGCTGTTCGTAGTATTGATCCTGCTGCTGCATGGCTGATTGAATCGCGGCGACATTGCCAGAATTCATGGAAGGAGCGCCAATGGATTCAATGGCGACCTTGCTGATGTCATTTGGGTCATAGCGGACCATGACAGATGCGCCGGGAGTGATCATACCGACCTGCAAGCGGCCAACGAAAGTAGTTGCAGTAGCTTGAAACGGCGGGCGGTCTGCGGGAGTCACTTGAAGTGTCAACCTAACTTGCGGGCTTTCGTTCATGGTGACGCCGGTATCCTGCAAACCAATAATCACCGCAGAAGCAGAAACTCCGGTCTTAACCAGTCCGCTGTTTTGATTCATATTCTTAAACATACGGAACAGGAAAAAGCCTGCAATACCCAATGGAATAATTGTGGAAGCGCAGACACAAAGCGTGATAAAAATTGTAAACAAACCAGAACCAAGTAAAGTTGCGATATCCATTTAATAATTCTCCTGATTAACTGAATTCGATTATTAAAGTTTATCATTTTGAACTTTATTTTGGACTGCCCCATTTGGGGGACTATATATTTTTTGGCGGCGTTGACTGATTATCGCGCTCCCAGCGCGCAATGGCATTTTGAATCCATGCCCGTCTGGTAGATTTGGGAGCCTGCGTCTGCTCAAACTCGATCAGTCTATCCACGGCGGCACGGTCACCGCTTACTTTTTGGAGCAGGTCATTATATAAAATTGAAGCATCGAGGGCGTCGCCAAAGATTTCATCGGCAGAATAAGGTTTGTTGAAAGTTTTGTGGAAGGCATCTTTGAGTTTGCTGAAAACTCCTGGCTTACGCGGCTCTGTTCCATTAGTTTTATCTTCCGGCTCATATAAGTTGATGCCGCATTTAGGACAGCGAGTCAATTCATAATGAAAATACGCGCCGCAGTTCGCGCATTCGAATTCATTTTCAGCGGGTTCAGGGTCAATACTGGTTGGCATGGGATTTTCCTTTGTATAGACAGAATGTGAGTTCCTTCAAAAAACAGTCATTTATAATCATAAATCAAACTCTTCCCTCTGGAGGGAAAAGGGGAAATCCATCAATACTTAATCTAACCTAAGAGAGTGGGAGTCGGCCTATAGCAGGCTGTTCGTATGGGTATTGTATGCTATGATGAAACAGATGGCTGTTAGAATAAAAATATGAATAAATACGTAATTACCAAGCCGTGCAGCAAATTGCCTGCCCTGCTCCCCACAAAAAATCCCAACTAGAAAATTGTAAATCGGAGCAGATCCGCCTCCCGCTAAGAAAGAGGCGTTCCTTATTCCCGTCTGTGCCTTCATTGTTTGAACAATCCGCACAGCAGGAATCAATCATCGCAAATTCTTGCGGCGATTTCCCTTTGTTAAAAAAACAGAAAGGAATTTAAATGAAAACCAAGAAAACTGTCTTACTGACAGCAATAATGATGTTCGCCTTGTTCGTAAGCGCATGCGGCCCAAGTGAAGCCGAGGCAACTCCCACCTTAAGCGTGGATGCAGTTCAAACGATAGCAGTAGCCACTTTTTCCAGCGGCCAGACACAAACCGCACTAGCCAACCCAACAAATACGTTTCTGCCAACCAGCACAGTGGCACCAACGCTTTCATTTCCAACGCTTGCAAATGTGACACCATTTGGAACAAGCAGCGTCGGCTCGAACCCGGTTGTGTCCTGTAACAGCATGTCGTTTGTTAGCGACGTGAGCATTCCCGACAACACACCCATGACTCCCGGGCAGGCTTTCACGAAAACGTGGAAGGTAAAAAATAGCGGCACTTGCGCCTGGGATACAGGTTTTAAATTTGCCTTCACAAGCGGCGATGCAATGGGCGGTACAACATACGGCATCCCACAAAACGTGCCTGCAAATTCTCAAATTGACATTTCCATCGCAATGACAGCGCCGAGCAAATCAGGCTCGATCAAAGGCAACTGGCGGATGTCTACTACAGCGGGACAGTTTTTCGGCGATGAAGTTTATCTGGTTATCTTAGTGAATGGCACGGGCAGCGCAGCCACAAATACAAGCGGACCAGCGGCGAGCACATCAACATCAGTGCCAGCCTCAACCTCCACCCTCGCACCAACGGCGACACCAGTAACCCCTGCACCATAGTCAAAAATGAAAAGCGGACGAGACATCTTGTCCGCTTTTCATTTACATAGCTAAGGTAAAAGAGTCAATATAACCTGAATTCGGGATAAAGAATTTGGACGCTGATATACGCAGAAAACGCAGATTAATACTTTTGAATCAGCGAAGATCAGCGTTTATCTGCGTCCAAAAAGCCTTTAGTGGTTATCCCGAACTGATGTAATATAGTAAAAGCATTTAGAGGGAAATGGCAGGCTTTGCACAAGCATTCTAACAAAAACGATTTAATCGATCACAACTCCATTCAGGTTTTCTTCAGACTCGGGGTATTTCATTTTCAATCCTTCCAGCGTATCCACCAGCACGGAAGAGATCACCAGATCACGAAACCATTTGCGGTTGGCAGGCACGATATACCACGGCGCATATTTTGTGCTGGTCTTGCTCAACACGTCTTCATAGGCTTGCATGTAATCAGGCCAGAGTTTACGTTCTGTTAAATCACCGAGGCGGAACTTCCAATGCTTGGCGGGGTCATCGAGGCGGGCCTGCAATCTTTCCTTTTGTTCATCCAGATCAATATGCAAATAGAACTTCAAAATGGTGGTTCCATTTTCAGCAAGGCTGCGCTCAAACTCATTGATCTGATCGAAGCGTTTGCCCCACACTTCAGGCGGGATAATATTATGCACGCGCACCACCAGCACATCTTCATAATGACTACGATTGAAAATGACCATTTCACCTTTGGCGGGTACAACATTATGAATTCTCCACAGGTAATCATGATCAAGCTCGTCTGGCGTGGGCGCTTTAAAACTTGCCACGCGCACGCCTGCGGGATTAACCCCTTCGAATACATGGCGGATCGTACCGTCCTTTCCACCTGTATCCATGGCTTGCAGCACGATCAACACTTTATGTTTATGTTCGGCAAATAATAATTCCTGCAGGGTATCGAGTTTGCCGTTCAATTTCTCAAGTACATCCAATCCCTCTTTTTTGCCGCCATCAAAATCGCCCGTATCGTTTGGATCCCATTTTGAGAGATTTACTTTGGTTTCAGGTTTGACCAGAAATTGTTTCATGGAATATTCCTCTTTTATTTTTTGAATAGATTGGTACAATCATAATCCAAGATAGTCAATGTGACATTATAGAAAAGGAAAAATCAAATGGGCATCTTTAGTTTTGGCAAGAAATCAAATAAGAACACACCCGCACTTTCTGTGGACGAAGTCCGCCAGCGACTGTTGGATTTGAACCGCGAATCCGCACCCTACCAGATCATTGACGGCGCCTCTCAAAATGTAGACTTGATCGCCGAATGGAAGATCGTGGATGCAAAGTGGTACGAACTCTTTGCGAAGGCGAATCTCACAAAGGTCTTCCGTATCTACATGAAGTTTGATGCGGCAAAAAATCAAGTGCGCGGCAAGGATGAGGAATTTACCGTTGAATGGCGCGCAGGTGTACCGTCACTTTCGATCGCGGTCTCAAAATTTCAAGGGCAAATGACCTCGGTGGAATTTGGCGCGGCCTATGCCTTTACCGAAGAGTTGAAACCTGGCGTAGTCTACAATTATCGCTTCAACACCAATGAGATCAAGAAACCGATCCAAGAAGCAGTGACCGCCTGCGGATGGGACTATAAAGGCGTGGCTTTCGGAAAGCTGTAAGAATAAGCATTCTGGAGTTCGGAAGTTCTACTTCCGAAACCGTAAAAGTAGAATTTTTTTGTAAACAAAAGAGACAGTCACTTGGGTGACTGTCTCTTTTGATCATACTAACTTAGCTTACATCGGGGTGACTAATTGAAAATAATTTCCATCAGGGTCAGCCAGGGTTGCAAGCAAACCGCTGCCCATTTCAGAAGGCTCGCGAATCACTACGGCACCGTCAATGGCTTTGATTCGCGCAAATTCTTCCTTGACCTCTGTTGTTTCAAAATTGAACATCACGCGTCCGGGGTCTTTGGTATTACCACCCATTTCGGAATGTTCCAGTACAGACATAAATGCATCTCCCACTTGCCAGCCATAAAACCCCTGCTCAGCGTCGACCATATCCGCAGGTTTTCCGATTAACTTTTCGTAAAAGGCAGCCAACGTTTTGAGCTGCTTCGTTCCAATCATGACAGAATTTAGTTTTAACATGTGCGCGCATCCTTTCAACAATAAAAAACTCGGCACCCGTTCAGATCGACTGAACCCGGTCTTATTATACAACCCGCGCGGTAATACGGGAAAAATTAAACAAGACGCGTAGTGTTATTATTTTCACTCGGTGCGTTTCATCACGTCTGTCCGCAAGATGTATAAAGTTCTTTTGGATAAGGAAATCAACTTCCACCACGCCAGTACGTGAGTACGAAGGCCCGCCAATCTTCGGCGGGGACTTCTTCCAAATAAGCCGTTACATCTTTTGCCCTACTTTGCATGGATAGGCACTTCCAATTTCCAAAGGGACCGAATACAACTACGCGCGGACAAATTTGACCCATCTGGCTTGCTGGTCAAACTCAGCCACGACCCAGCCGTTGTTGAGCCAGGCCGCGCGGTGACTTTGAATTTTTGGCAGGAAATTTGTCCACCAGGTTTTGAGCTTGGTGGCAGAAGCAGGCAAAGGCGCCCCCAGAATCGCTTCGATCTGGTCAAAGGTCAATTTGATATGGGCTGGGGTGGTTGGTTGTTTGCGAAACCATTCTTCCAGTGGTAAATATTTTGTAAATTCAGGTTGTTTGGCCATAACATTTCCTCCAAAAAATTTCGGTTAGATCCCGACTTCGAGCTTTATGGACACTGTATCGTTTTCGCCAATATTCTCTGCTTTTTGAACGGCCATCTTGATAGGAACCAGATAACGGCCATCCTTGGGAAACAAGGAAGTCTTCCAAACGGTTTTGCCGATCTGCACCTGGACGGGGATTACACCCCACCCGTAGGTGACGAGGGCTGAGATCTCTTTAATTTCGCGGCTTTGTTCTTCCGGCATGGCGACGAATAAAAATGGGGCGGGACCCCGCCAGAAAAAAATAATGCCTTTGAACTCGATGTGCATGGGCACAGTATATCAATGAACAAATTGTCTGGCGAGGTCATTGGTATGTTATATTTTGAGCTGATAAAAATCATTCACAAAATATAAAAGGATCTCATTAAATGCGATATAGATTTCGATTTATCATTGACGAGGAAGTGATTGCAGAGTTTGAAACGGACGCCGCTCCCCCAGGCATCGGTGACGAGGTGGTGCTTGGCCCCAAGATGATCGCAGCGGACAAGGCCGCCTTGAGCCACAATACATTTGTGGTCAACAATCTTTTACATCTATTCAACGACCCGGCCTCGACGCTGGTTGAGATTTCTCTTGAAGTATTAGACTGACCCCCTCCGTCCTAGCGGACACCTCCCCCATTCGGAGATCGCGAATGGGGGAGGAAAACATAGCGTACTTATGAAAACTATAATTCTTGTTCAACACAGCATTTTTTCTCCCCCAATTGTGGTTTTCAATTGGGGGAGATGTCCCGCTCTTCGGGACAGAGGGGGTCTAATTGCATAAACGCACCACACCCAAAATCTTTGGACGCGCAAAAGAATTAAACCGTAACCTCACCCCAGCGGAAGAAAAACTCTGGGCACACCTACGCACCCACCGCACAGGAGATGTCCACTTTAGAAAACAGCATGCTATTGGGAATTACATCGTTGACTTCTGCGCCCCACGCAAAAAACTCATTATCGAATTAGATGGATCGCAGCATTTGGAACAGGAAGAATATGATAAAGAACGAACTGCCTTCTTAAAGACAAAAGGCTATCGCGTTTTACGGTTTTGGAATCATGACGTGCTGAATAACATTGACTCTGTGCTTGGCATAATTTGGGAAACTTTAAAAGGTCAGGTCAACGAAGAGGAAGTTAGTCACATCAATCGCCCCGCAGACTCGCCATAACCCAAAGTGACAGTCACCTCGCGCCCTGCGGGTAAAGGTGACTGTCACTTTTTTTACTTATTCTTTAGCACTCACTAAACCCACAAGCATAGCACTTGCGACAGCCTTCTTCATTCACCACAGCCGCCTCCCCACACTCGGGGCAAATGTCACCGATCTTCATTTTGGTTGCCGCAGGTTCGTCATGATGTCCGTTGCCGTTCGATTTCACCTCCTCTACAACAGTGCCGTCTTTCTCGCGCAGGTATTGATCAAGCACCTGGCCGATGCCATCGGGTAACGAGCGCACGCGGTTGGGGCCGAAGCCGAGCGAACGTCCGCCGCCGATGCCGATTAACTGCACGATGATCTCGCGCATACGATCCATAGGCGCGACGGGTGAAGCCATGCGCAGGATATACGAGATCAAACGTCCGATGGCCTCGGAGACTGCGGCAATTTCAGAACCAGCCTTGGCGGTATTGATGAAGGCTTCGAAGGGTTGAGTCCCGCCGTTTTCGTTGATGGTGATGAAGGCCTTACCCACGGGTGTTTCGGTGGTGAACGTTTTGCCATGCAGAGTCTTGGGTCGCGGCTTCTTGGTCTCATGCCACATGGGGGCAGGTTTCGGTTGGACAGAATCAGGTTCCAGCAAAGTAGGAGCCGTTACTTTTTTATCCGCAGTGGCTTTTGTTTCAAGCACCACTTTATCGCGTGAGCCGGTCACATATACGGTGATGCCTTTGCAGCCGAGTTCCCAGGCCATCATGTAGGCCGTGGCAACATCTGCTTCAGTTGCATCTTCAAAAAAGTTGACAGTCTTGGAAAGCGAGTTATCGACGAAGGCTTGCAGCGCGCCCTGCATGAGCACGTGCTCCTCGGCGGTCACATCGCCCGAGACCACGAACGTATCGCGCACAGATTGCGGAAGCTCGCTGATATTCTGGCAGGTGCCTTCGTTCATCACCTGCTCGACAATTTCCTGTCGCTTCTCTTCGCCGAGGCCAAGTTTTTTTAACGCTTCATCGAAACGCGGGCTGGCATACGTGAGCTTGAGATCTTTTCCATTGTCATTGACATGGCGAATGTACGCAAGCGCGAAGACGGGCTCACAGCCATAGCCTTCACAACCTGCGACGGTGGCGATGGTTCCCGTGGGCGCGACGGTGGTCTGCGCGGCATTGCGAATACCGTGACTTTTAATTCCACTGACAACCGCATCCCACTTAACCTCGGGCATGCCCCAGCTATGCTGATAGCTAACCAACGATTTGGGCGCGTGCCATTTCATATCGTCCATATCGTAGATCGAACCTTCGATGGCGGGGAAAGGTCCGCGCTCTTCGGCGAGTTCAATGCTGGTTTGCATCGCGTGATAGCGCACGAACTCCATTACTTGCGAACCGAATTCCTGACCCTCCACCGAGCCATAACGAACGCCCGCATGATACATCAGGTCGGCAAGCCCCATAATGCCCAATCCGATACGACGTGCCTTGTGCGCGGCTTCGGTCAATTGAGGAACCGCAGGCACATACGCATTCGCTTCGACAACATCATCGAGGAAGCGTGTGGCAGTCACAACACTCTGACGAAGTGTTTCCCAATCAACGGTGCCTTCGGGTCCACAATGTTCATTCAAGTTAACGGAACCGAGACAGCAGTTTTCATACGGTCCCAACCATTGTTCGCCGCATGGATTTGTCGCTTCCAACGGATATAGATGAGGAACTGGATTTCCACGATTGGCGGCATCCAGGAATAACATACCGGGCTCGCCGTTATGATGCGCCTGTTTGACGATCTTATCGAACAACTCACGTGCGTTGACTGTTTTATAAGTATTGATGGTAATACCGGCGGCTTCGGCTTGTTCGAGCGTACCGCTGAATCCTTTTTGCTTCATTTCTTTTAGATCAGGGAAGCGCAAAGGCCATTCTTCATTATTCTTGACTGCATTCATGAATGCATCCGTGATGCCAACGGAAATATTAAAGTTGGTGATCTGATTCTCGTTGATCTTGCAGGTGATGAATTCTTCCACATCCGGGTGGTCAACGCGTAACACGGCCATATTGGCGCCACGTCTTGTCCCGCCCTGAGCGATCTCGCCAAAGGCCTGATCATATACTTTTAAAAATCCAACGGGGCCGGTCGCCTGCCCGGCGGAGGTCAAGACCATCGAACCATGCGGGCGCAATCGTGAAAAGGAAAAACCGTTGCCGCCGCCTGTCTGCTGGATCAACGCGGCGTCGCGCAAGGTTTGGAAGATACCGCCAGCGTCACGTCCCATGTCATCGGTGATCGGCAGCACGAAACACGCAGCCAGTTGACCAAGAGGAGTTCCCGCACCGGTAAAGGTGGGAGAGTTCGGGAAAAACTTCTTGCTGGAAAGCAGGTGATAATACTCGATGGTTCGTTTCGCAACATCACCGCCCCATTCTTCTTCGACCCTGGCCACATGATAAGCCACACGCCAGAACATCTCTTCGACATTCTCAGCAGGCTTGCCATCGTCACCGCGGCGCACGTAGCGCTTCATCAATACCTGACGGGCGTTATCGGTCAACGCAGCCTTCGGCATTCCCTTCGCCATGGGCGGCGTGGGCAACAGGCCGTTCTTTGCTTTTGGTTCAACAGCAGATTTTGCAACCATCTTGTACTCTCCTATAAAATGTTGTTGTGTGCCGTGTCATTCTGAGCGTAGCGAAGAATCTCCCATTCGATGAGGCGAGACCCTTCGCTATCGCTCAGGGTGACACAATGACACATGGTTGATATAGACATAAAAAGGCAAAGACACTCCCCCCTTTTGAGGGTGCTCTGCCTTAACTTCCTAGTCTTCGAGTAACGTATCGATCTCGGTACGGATGGATTTCAGATCATCCAATCCCAAATACACAATGGCATAGCGAACGTAAGCGATCTGATCCACTTCTTTCAGGGTTTCCATCACTAAATCACCGACTATACGGGAGGACACTTCCGCCTTGCCAAGCTTTTGTAATTGGGTTTCCACTGCGCCGATCATGCGCTCAATGTCCGCTGCAGAAACGGGCCTCTTCGCACATGAAATGCGAATGCCGCGCGCCAGTTTTTCGCGGTCAAATTCCTCACGCCCGCCATCCTGCTTGACGATCAACGGGGTTGCCAATATCGGTCGTTCATAACTGCTGAAGCGCTGCCTGCACTTTAAACATTCACGGCGACGGCGAATCCCCCCGTGACTGTCGTGGGAAGTATCCAAAACTTTTGAATCATGATGTTTACAATAAGGACATCGCATCGGCAGAACGCTCCATTTTAGAACAAATGTTATAGCCATATATGGGCGTTCTTGCACTGCATCCCCGTATATATGGTCAAAGTGTTCGGCATTTTAGCATCATCGTGTATCTCTTGCAAGGGGCTGAAAGGGTGATGCAATCCTTAAAATATCGCCACATTACATTTTTTAAGTAATCATGTCATTGCAATGGAGCTCTATTTTTGCACAAAGCAATTTCCCATAGCGTTCGAGGGTGCTTCGTCACAAAGAATGCTCCTAACAATGATGTAAATAAAAACAGGAAACATAAAACAAAGCTCACCCCATAACAAGAGATGAGCACAAACTTGTTATTAAAGCATGGAGAAAATTGTCTTGGAGATTATTACTTGCGTGGGTCAGACGACTGTAAGCCGTTCAAAAAATCCATCACGTACGGGTTGAATTTTCCAGAATGACATTGATGCGGAACATGTCCACAGATGGGCATAACATGTGAGGCTGTAATATTTGGCAATAACGCAGCGAGCTTGGGAAAGGAAGCTGGCGCAAGAGTTTGATCACGTTTACCCCAAACGAGTAAAGTTGGCTGCTGCAAGTGCGGCAGATCCACCAGGAAATTTGGTAGTGTATGCACAATATTGTAAATCCCCGAGGATGCACGTGTGAAATCCAGCGCCGTTTGATAGCGGATATGTTCAGGGAGAGTATGCGCTTCGCGATGACCTATATAAAAATTGAAGCTGGTGATGTCTACAAAAATCCGAAAGAGCCAGTATGGGGTCAAATCAATGATACGCGCATTCAATAATCTCCGAAGAATAGGAGACTGTATGGCTGACGATAATTGTTTAATATCATAAAATGGGTTGACCAATACTAATGCATTCACACGTTCGGGATATCGCATGGCATATATCAAAGATAACGCCCCGCCAAGAGAGTGGCCGATCAAGGTCATCGGCTCTGTAATATGCAGGGAATCGACCCACTCAGAATAATGTTCAAATACTGTTTCGATTGTATATTCAGAGCGTTTTACAGGTTTATAACTATCGCCATGACCCAATAAGTCAAGCGCATATCCTGTATAGCCATTTTCTGCAAGTAAGGGCAGAAGATCATCCCAATCATGCAGCGAAGCCGCCAGTCCATGCGTGAGGATCACTGGCGCGCCATTGCCTTGTTGCACATAATTCACAGGTTGATTATTCGCCAGAACCCCGCTTTTTGTTATCACTTGATTCGTTATCGACATTTTCCAGAGACCTTTTATCACGAAGAGATAAAGACAACCTATTTTCAATCCTTTATTTCTTCGTAAATTATCCTTTTCCTTTATTCCCCTGCAATTTGTTTTCCATAACGTTTTGCCAGCTCGCGTCTTAACACCTTGCCAATAAATGTGCGCGGGAAATCTTCCATAAATATGACGAAGCGCGGCACAAGGTATGGGGGCAGACGTCTCTTACAATAAGCCATCACTGACTCGGCACTCGGTTTTTCCTTGCCAGCAATCACAAAAGCAAAGGGATGCCCTGCTACAGCCACCACCACCACTTCTTTTACCTGTGGGATTTCGTAGATCACCTCTTCAACATCACGAGGGAAGGCAGGCTTGCCAGGCTTTTCGGGATACCACATATCGGCTTTGCGTGAGATGATTCTAAAATATCCGTCTTCATCCATTTGCGCCACATCACCAGTAAGCAGCCAGCCGTCATCGGTCAAAACAGATTTGGTTGCTGCTTCATTTTTCCAATATCCCATCATCACCTGCGGACCGCGTACAGCCAGCTCGCCAATCTGCCCAGCTTCCACTTCCTTGTGGCCAGACTTCAGGTCAACGACTGCGGCTTGTGTGGATGGCAATGGCACACCAATGCTGCCCACCTTACGATTCTTTCCTAATGGATTGGCATGGGTAATAGGCGATGCCTCGGTAAGTCCATAACCTTCCACAAGTTTTCCTTTGGTGAGTTTTTCAAATGATTCCTGAACCTCCACAGGCAAAGGCGCAGAGCCGCTGATGCAGGCTTTGATGGAGTTAATACCATATTTTCTAACTCCGCGAAAATTATTAATGGCAACATACATATTAGGAGAACCAGGGAAGATAGTCGGCTTGTATCGCTTGATTGTTTTCAATACATCCAGAATTTGAAACTGTGTCTTCAGAATCAAGCTCGCGCCAAGAGAGACAGGCACATTCAACGCAGCGGTCATGCCATAGCTATGAAAGAATGGCACAACACACAAAAATCGTTCCCTGCCTTCTTCGGCTTGCGGCAACCAATGACGAGTCTGCAAGGCATTCGCTACAAGATTGCGATGTGAAAGCATCACACCTTTGGATTGTGCCGTGGTACCGCCCGTGAATTGAATCACCGCAAGATCATCTGAGGCTACTTCAACAGTCGGAGATTTATCACTTTGTGCAGCAAGCCAGCGATTCCAACGCAAGGCATTAGGCTGGCTGATTCCACGATTCCGCCAACGCGAGATCAGATATTTCGGAAGTTGGAGATAATCCGCAGGGTCGGTTAATACAACGTGAGGCACACCCGTTTCCTGATAGATCTGTTTTGCAAGCCCAGACCAAATCGTTAGCGTCACCAACATACTGGCATCTGCGTCTTTAACCTGGAGGCAAAGTTCTTCAGGCTCAATCATCGGCGGGATTAATACCACCGTCATACCTGCTTTCAATGTGCCATAATACCCAACGACCATCTGCGGGACATTCGGCAAAAGCAAAACAACACGCGCACCTTTGCCAAGTCCCTGGGCAAGCAGAGCATTGGCAAATCGATTGGCTTCATGATTTAATTTTCGATAGGATAATTTCGCGCCTTCAAAATAAATAGCCGTTTGATTCGGAAAGCGCCGAACAGACGAGCGCAATAAATGATGAGCTGGTATGCGCGGAACATCCACTGTATACGGCACACCATCTTCATAATGATTTAACCAGACCCGCCCGCGCTTGAGTTCGTCACGCGATGACTTTGGCGCAATAAACGAAGAATCACGCCATGATTTTTGAGACTCGCCTTTTAGGAAGCGTGAAATAGCTCGATCTACAGCTTCGCGCCGCTCCAACATGACCATGTGGCCGGATACGCCAATATCAACATCTTCTCCGCCTGGAATGGATGCTGCTACTTTTTCAAACAAAGGCCGCTCAAAAACAATGTCACGATGCCCACGAATGATCATGGTCGGAACCGTAAGCTTGACAAACCTGTCCCAGCCCACCCACTGTGAAAGATTGTAAAGATAAAACTGACGAAGCGCATATGGAGGTGCGTGCAGCCATTTACGGGTAAAGAGACCCATAATCCGCAGCAATGACGCGGGCAAGTTTAAAACAAATTTGAATAAGGGCCGCAGCTTGAATTCACCTGCTGTTGCGATGATAATTAATTTTTCAATATGATCGGGGTGGTTGAGTGCGTATTCAGTAACGATGGCTCCGCCATAAGAGTGGCCCACCAAAACAAAAGGCGTGGATACTTTCAGTTGAGTCAACGCAGTTTCTAGGTCCAATTGGATGCGGGGCATATCGTAGCCTGTAGTCGGCTTATCGGAGAGGCCGTGCCCGCGTAAATCCAATGCAATAACGCGGTTATCCAATGCGAACTTTTGCATTTGATACTGCCATTGCTCAGCCTTGCCGCCGAAACCATGAATAAAAATAATCGTGTGCTTCGGCAGTTCAGGCGATACATCAATTGCAGAAAGGCGCACCAATGGATCTGTTGAGATGCGAATTTCGTGACGGTAAAGATCGAAATCAATATCCATGCAGAGAGTTTACAGGAGAGAGAGTAGATTGTCAATTTCATAACAGAGTAAATACCTACTTGTTAGCCCAAAGTAGAAATGTCACCTGATTTCCAAAGTAGAAATGTCCCCTGGCGACGCGGCGGGGACGTTTCTACTTTTATTTTTGAAAAGTGACGGGTTGCGCCAAGGATGATTGAGGGCGGGTTTATGCGGCTTGGCGGGCAGGGCTTGATTGAGATCCTTGGACATCACGATTTTAGATTGCTTGGCTTGCTGGTGAAAAATATTGTAGGGCAAAGACTGGCCGTTGTAAAGCAAAGTAATATTTTGTTTGTCATCCTGGCAGATGGTCACGGCAGCGTTTCGCAGGCTATAGCTGGGCCGTTCGGTTTGAATTTGATAAACCACCTTTTGAAACTGAACGGTTAAGTTTTTTGAAATCACACGCGCTTCCTGCCAGGTCAGAATACGAGCCAGATCATCTTTGGCGGTGAGCTTGCGGTGCGCATCGACCGAACTTCTTGGTTCTTCTGCAAAACGTTGGTTGAAATCCTCGATGAATTCATTTAGGTAGGCATTGCCGTCTTCACGACAATCAATACCCTGCAAGCGCATTTCCTTGGGCAGGCGATCTTGCAAAGTTTGGATGACCCGCTCAACACGACCTTTGGCTTGCGGGGTATTGGCACAGATAATCTGGATGTCCAACTCCTGCATAGCCCGTCCAAATTGGGTAATTGCGTCTCCAGAGCTGGCACTGGGCTGATTGACCCTAAAAATGCCGTGTTTATCGCTGTAGAACGCAATCGGTTTGCCGTAGCGTTTGAAATACTGTTCTGAGGCCTGTGCGTAACTGAAAAAACTCTCGCTATCTACAAACAAGAGTTCGAGTAGCTTGCCGGTCGCATCGTCGATGAACACCAACAAGCTGCATGTCTCCGCACGCCCTTCAAACCAATCGTGCGGCGAACCATCAATCTGAACCAGTTCTCCAAAACAGGCTCGACGTTCTCGCAATTGATGCGTCACAATCTTTTTCAATTTGCGCGGCTTCCATAAGTCTTCCTCGATCATCAGCTTGCGCACACTTTCATCCGAGAGTTTGAGTTTCTCTTTCTCATTCAGTTTCTCATGTGCCAGCGTGGGACCAAAGCCCTGGTATTTTGTTTTCAATAAGTTCAAGGCTTGTTTCTTCACTTCTTCTGACAAGCGGTTATTCCCTTTCCGTCCACGATGTTTCGATACCAAGCCTGCTGCTCCTTGCTTGTTATATCTCTTTAACAACCGTTTAATTTGCCGTGTGCACAGACTCAGGATTTCCCCTGCTTCTTTTTGGCTCATCCTTTTCTCCACCAACTTTTGCATCACTTCTAATCGACTCAGTTCTTTGCTGCTCATTTTCAGAATTGTCTCCATTTTCCTGTCCTCCGAAGGGGACATTTTAACTTTGGCCAAAAGGGACATTTCTACTTTGGGCTAACATGAAATATTTAATTCTTGACATCATCTTTTTACGGGGGTATAACTATTTTGCAACTTGAATAGTCCTCGTTAGGCGAGGCGTCTGCAAAATACATAAGCCATTGTCCTGAAACGTCGAAAGACGCCAAAGGGTATACCAGGTGAGGTCGGCATAAGGCCTCACTCAATGTGGCTGGAACACTACTTTGTTCCTACGATATGCAGTGCTAAAGCTCAACCAGTGAGGCAGCGTTTCCAACGCATGTTTTGTATGCCTCCTGGTCTAATGACGGGAGGCATTTATTTTGCCAACATGTGGAGCGCAAGCGAAATCAAACACATGGTGCAAGGAGGTTTTCGCATGGACGATGATAGTAATAAACATATTTTTCTCGAACGAAGGCATGGTTTGCATCGTCCGTTCTATCTGCGTTCTTCAGTGCGCCTCTGGTTGCGTTGGTTAACCCTGTGAGATGATTCAGGGGGGATCAACCTGGGGAACTGCTGCAGGTATCGGCTAAGTGTGAATCGCCTTTCGGTCAACGGAGGCGATTTTTTGTTGTCTCCTCCAAATCAAATTTCTACGGAGGTACCCATGGCTTTTTTGAGCGAGATCCTCGGCCATACCATCACCGATTTTGATGGAAACTATATTGGAAAACTGGAAGACTTAATCGCCCGTGAGTTGGCGGATGCAACACATCCCATTGTGGATGCTGTGGTGATTCAGGGCAGGAACAAATTGCTTATCGCGCCTTATGCGTTGGTGATGGCCTTGTTCGCCCCCTCGATTCCCCTTAAATGTCGTGCAGATGAAATTCCTGAATATCAGCCGATTGAGAATGATATTTTTCTGTCACGCGATGTTCTTGATAAGCAGATCATCGATACGAATGGCGCGCGTGTCATTCGTGTGAATGACCTTGAGCTGATACGTGTCAACGGCACGCTATATGTTGGCAATGTGGATATTGGCATGATGGGTATTTTACGACGCCTCGGTATGGACAAAGTGACCTTACGTATTTCCTCAATTTTTAAATTCCCGCCTCCGCAAACTTATATTTCCTGGGACGATGTTGAATTGCTGCGACACGATCCCTTCATGCGGTTACGCGTTCCTGTGGAAAGTATTTCTGAACTACACCCGGCTGACGTTGCTGAGATCATTAGTGATATGAACAAGCTGGAAAGCGGGCAATTGCTTGAAGCCTTGAATATGGAACAACTTGCCGATACCTTGGAAGAAGTTGAAACTGAATTCCAGGCTGACCTGGTTGAGAACATGTCTGATGAAAAAGTGGCTGATCTGCTCGAAGAGATGGAGCCTGATGATGCTGCCGATCTTCTGGCTGAATTGCCCGAATTGCGCAGCCGCGGACTTTTGGCTTTAATGAATAAGGAAGATTCAGATGATGTCCGCAAACTCCTTTCCTATCCGGAGGACTCTGCGGGTGGAATTATGACCACTGAATACGCATACGTTCCTCCGAATGTTACAGCAGAAGAAGCGATCAAGTTGCTCCGAGAAACAGCCATTGACGCTGAGACTCTGTTTTATGTTTACGTGATCGATACTCAGGACCATCTCAAAGGTGTGTTTTCACTTAAGAATTTAATTTTTGCAGCGCCCACAGCCTTTGTGGAAGAATTTATGGAAGACAGAGTGAAAAGTGTAAATTTAACAGATGATCAGAATGAAGTAGCGCAAATCATTACAAAGTATGATCTGCTTGCAATTCCCGTGGTGGATGAACAAAATGTAATGCATGGGATTGTCACTGTGGATGATGCATTGGACAAAATTATTCCGACGGCATGGAAGAAACACCTGCCTCGTTTTTATCGTTAATGGGAGGTTTTCATGGAAAATAAAGTTTTCTTCAACCGCAATCGGCGGTTCTTTTCCTCTATTTGGAAGAGATTGTTGTTAATTCTGGCGGTTTTTGGCCCGGCAACCATCACCGCAATGGCGGATAATGATGCAGGTGGGGTGGCCACCTATTCGATTGCTGGCGCAAAATTAGGATATCCCATCCTGTTTTTGCTTCCTATCATCACGCTGCTGTTGGCGGTCACGCAGGAAATGGGAATGCGTCTCACGATCATTACCCGACGTGGACTGGCAGATTTGATTCGGGAACGCTATGGGGTGCGCGCATCCATGTTCATGTTTGGGACACTGTTGTTTGCAAATATTGGTACGTTGATCACAGAACTTTCCGCGGTGAAGACCACCAGTACCATGTTTGGAATTCCCCCCATACCGGCTGTGATCGTGATCGTCATTATCGCGTTCATATTGATCACACGCGGTAACTATAAGATCACGCAATCCATTATGCTGCTGGCTTGCGGGTTCTTCCTTGTATATATTTTCTCTGCGATCAAGGCAAAACCAGACTGGACTCTGGCGCTTTCGAATCTTGCTTACCCACATGGCGTGGAATTTACTTCTACTTATATGCGAGATTATCTAATCATTGGCATGGGCGTATTAGGTACAACCATTACCCCGTGGGGTCAGTTCTTTATCAGCAGTTTTGCTTATGATAAAAAGATCGAGAAGGGACAGGTTGGATTATCTCAAATTGAAACATACTGGGGCGCCTTTCTAACCGATTTCTTTTCTTTCTTTATGATCGTTGCAACCGCCGCAACGTTATTTGTCAACCATATCATCCTGGATTCTGGCGAACGTGCGGCGCTTGCGATCGCTCCTTTTGCAGGGAAAATTGCCTCACAGTTATTTGCAGTTGGCATTCTCAATGCTGGTTTTATGGGACTGGTGATCGTATCCCTTTCCACGGCCTATGCATTTGCAGAGTTCTTCGGTCTTTCGGGAAGTTTGGACGATACGTTTAAGGAAAGCAAGACTTTCTATATTTTATATATTGCGCAGCTATTGATCGCAACTGTATTTGTGATCTCAACCAATATCAGTCTTTTTCAGGTTGCGCTCGTGACCCAGATCATCAATGCCATTGCACTGCCATTGGTTTTTTATTTCCTGATCAGCCTTACCAGTAATCGTGATTTGATGGGAGATTATGTTAATAACGGTTTTCAGAGGAATTTTGCGATAGTCAGTTCTGTAGTGATTATTCTTGCCTCGGTTTTTACACTTATTGGTGTATTCTTTTGGAAGTAGTTATGCTTATTTTTTACAAACAAGAAAGGAATAATTATGAAAATTAGCATCACAAATCAAGATCTTGAAAAATTGATCGCCGCACGCGATTTTAGTACGTTGCGGGAGGAAACAAAAAATTGGTCAGCGGGCGATATTGCTGAATTGATGGAACCTTTATCGGCGGAGAAAGAAGCGGTTGTTTTCCGCTTGCTTCCACGTGACCAGGCGGCAGAGGTATTCTCTTATCTCTCAAACGAGAGGCAGGAGGAATTGCTTAAGGCCATGGGAAAGGAAGAGGTCTCGAGCATTCTAAATGCAATGTCACCGGATGACCGTACTTCTTTATTGGAAGAACTTCCCGCAAAGGTCATCCAGCAGATGTTGAACCTGCTTTCACCAGAGGAGCGACTCGTCGCATCTCAATTGTTGGGTTACGATGAAGATTCAATTGGCAGGTTGATGACCCCGGACTTTGTACGCATCCGCTCGCACTGGACAGTTGATCGGGCACTTGACCACATCCGCCGCTATGGCAAGGATAGTGAAACCATGAGCATGGTGTATGTGATCGATGAAAATAATAAATTGATTGATGATCTGCGTATACGTCAAATTTTACTGGCACCTCCAGATGCACTCGTTTCAGACTTAATGGATTCGCGTTATATCTCTTTGAAAGCGAGCGATCATCAGCAAGCCGCAATTGAGGTTTTCAAAGATGCTGACCTGGTGGCGCTCCCTGTAACAGATACGGAAAATGTGCTGATCGGCATTGTAACCGTTGACGATATCCTTGATGTTGCTGAGCGGGAAGCCACTGAAGATATTCAGAAGATCGGTGGTTCTGAAGCATTGGATGAACCATACATGAAGATCGGCTTACTGACGATGGTTCGTAAACGTGCAACGTGGCTTGTGATTCTATTCCTAAGCGAAATGTTGACCGCCACAGCCATGGGAAGGTTTGAACATGAAATCGCGAAGGCTGTGGTACTTTCTATTTTTGTGCCATTGGTAATTTCAAGCGGCGGTAACTCCGGGTCTCAGGCGTCTACTTTGATCATCCGTGCCATGGCGTTGGGTGAAGTGGGTTTGCGGGATTGGTGGCGTGTGATGCGGCGCGAGTTTGCCTCTGGTTTGTCGCTGGGTATGATTTTGGGAGTGATCGGCTTTATTCGCATTTCGGTTTGGGCAAATGTATTCCATGCCTATGGCGAACATTGGTTTCTATTGGCGCTCACGGTTGGTTTGTCGCTGATCGGGATCGTGTTGTGGGGTTCGCTTTCAGGCTCCATGCTGCCGTTTTTGCTGCGTCGTATTGGCCTTGACCCTGCAACATCATCAGCGCCCTTTGTTGCCACCCTGGTGGATGTCTCCGGGTTGATTATTTATTTTTCTGTAGCAGGGTTTATTTTGCATGGAACACTTTTGTAAGAAATAGGGGCGACTCTATGATTTGCAGAGAAGATTTTGTGTAATTTGACTAATTAACTCACCTTACACACCTAACCGTGATTCCCTGAGCGGTAGCGAAGGGTGTCTGAGATGATCGTAGAGGTTCTTCGCTACCGCTCAGAACGACACTGCGTAAGGTAAGTAATTAATTAATATCTGTATAGGTTAAAGCCCTGAAAATCAAGTAAAATCTTAATTAGGTATCCTGTTAATCAAACTACTTTGCCATGAAACATTTTTTTAGTCAGGCTCATGAACTTCCTTTAGATAGCTCTCCATTATCCATGGACGGTTATTTCCACAGCGAAAATGCCACAGGATTGGTTGAGCAGCAGCTTGGTCCAGAACGGACCGGTGTACTAATCCTTGCAAGTGGATCACCATGCATGGCTTACGCGATGGAGGATGGTGAGATTTCATCCATTCCTTTGGCTGAGTTTTCAATTTCATCTGATACTGCGGATCATATTCGTGCCATAAAACTGCCTGATGTGGCTGGGCGGTTAATTTGGCTGGCATTGGAATCTCAGGAAAAAAATAAATATTCAATTGCCGGGGAAGCAGCCTGGGAAACTCAGTTAAGCCAATGGAAGCAGGAACAATGGAGTGGTTTGGTTGAAATCAACGCAAATTTTTTCCAGGGCTTTGTGTTTTTTTTGCAGGGTGAAATACAGAAGATGGATGCCATCTATTCCACGCCACAAGGCTTTGTTGCTGATCTTCCTCGCAGCCTAATTGAAGATGAAGTTTTGTGGGAAGTTACCATATATTCCTACAAGCCAGCTTCGCAGGCCAGCCAATGTACGATACTGCGGCATGGCGCGATGCGTTGGAGTACCCAAATCCTTAGTCGTTACCGCGAGATGGTGGGACAAAAACTTTTACAAACCATGGACCGCGAATTGAACCGTCAGGTAAAACCCTGGCATTGGAATATTTTATTTGATGAAACCAGCATGGCAGATACGCACTTCTTCCCATACTTGATGGATGCCGCATATGCATATCGTGATCTATTTATGATGATGGGCGCGCAGATGAGTTTTGTGATCGGTAATAACTTAACTCAAAGATTATTAATCGAAGCGTTTGAGAATATCCACGCGGATGAACGCGCTGCTTTGCAATCTCAGCGGCTGATCCCGGCTGCATTTACGGAATAAATATTATGAACTTAAATCGGTCAAATTCAAATTTTTTCCCCGTTCAGGTTTTGCGGATTTTTGCAGTGGGTTCAGTAATTATCCTGGCATTGCTGGTTTGGGTAACTTATGCGGAACCCCTTTCCAAGTTATTATCGCCTTATTGGAATGATGATCTTGCAGATGTGCTTATCTTAATCCCTGCAGTTGTTGCGGCGCTGGCTGGAGTGTTGGTGACACGTCAGTTTGAAAAGAGTGAGACCCCTTATCATATCTGGCAGGCGTTTACCATTGGGTTATGGTTTTGGGTGGCGGGGGAGATCAGCGGCATGGTCTACGATGCAATTTATTGGGATACAACTTATCCTGACTTCCGAGTTGTGGATGTATTCTGGCTGCTAGGATATTTTTTCCTTGGACTTTCGTTGTATTACCAGCTCAGGTTGGTCTATGGGGCACAAGATAAAAAAGGCAGGCGCTTATATTTGGGATTGGTTGCGCTGGCATTGTTGATCGCGGTGGGGCTAACCAACATGGCAGCGAAAGCAGGATTGGGCGGAGAGTCAGCCTGGATTATTTTATTCATCACCGTGTTGTATCCTGTATTTGACCTGACAGAGGGCGCGATTGCGATCTGGCTTTCCTTCCTCTTTCGGCGCGGACAGTGGAGTCGCCCGTGGTGGGGGTTGATCCTATTTGCGCTGGCAGATAGTGTTAATACACTTTATTGGCTGGGCGCGTATGAGTTTATGTCCTTAACATTACAAAATGCATTGACTTTTATGGGGCTGATCGTATACCCATTAAGTTATATGGTTGCTGGATATGCATTACTGTCAAATTATTACATTTTGAAATATGGCGAAGACAGCGGGCTTTTAAAAGTGGTGAAGAGAAACGAAACTAATAAAACTGAAAAATAAAAAATCAGAGGCAATTATTGCCTCTGATTTTTTATTTGATTGTTGCCTTACGGGATTTAGTATTGACCATTCAACTTAAATTCCAAGGATTGTTTTACGGCGGGCCATTCCAAATTGATAATGGAAAATACAACCGTATCTCGATAAACCCCATTGGCAGAGCGTTGGTGGTTTCTTAGCACACCATCCTGTTTTGCGCCCAGCCTTGCAATCGCTGCGCGGGATTTGTGATTATGCCAGTTTGTGCGGAACTCCACTGCAATTGCATCCAGTTTCTCAAACGCGTGAGACAACAATAGATATTTACATTCAGTATTAACTGCTGTGCGCTGATAGCTTTCTGAATACCAGGTGTACCCAATCTCTAGCCGCTGATTGACCTCATCCACGTTGCAGTAGCGGGTGGCTCCAATGATTTTATTAGATGCTTTCTCGCGGACAATGAATGGCATCCATCCTGCATTTTCGCGCAGGTCCAATGCGGCTTTGATGGTTGCTTCTGCTGTTTCAGGCGCAGGAACCGAAGTAAACCATAATTTCCACAGTTCCCCATCTTGTACAGCAGTAATTATGCCTTCCACATGCTCAAGAGCAAGCGGTTCTACAATGGCGTGTGTTCCTGAAAGGGTAACAGGTTCGATCCATCTCTTTTTCATAATCTATCCTTTATTATTTGATATTTCAGCGGATGGGATTGTAAAGCAGAATGTTGAGCCTTTCTCCAGCCCTTCTGACTCGACCCAAATTCTTCCGCCGTGGACTTCGATGATGCGTTTGATAAGTGTTAATCCGATTCCTGCGCCTTCAGTCTGCGCGTCAAGTTTATTGAACAAGCCGAATACGTTGTCGTGATATTTGGGATCGATGCCAATGCCGTTGTCTTTGACAAAAACAACCCGTTCGTTTTTCTCAAACTGGGTTCCGATCTCGATGACGGGGGCAGGCTGATCCCCCATATATTTGGCAGCGTTGTCGATTAGGTTTTCCAAGACTTCGCGCAAGCGGATACGGTCACCACGAAGGATTGGGAGATCAGGTGAGATATTTATTTTGATATCGCGGGAACGGATGCGGCTCTCCAATATTTCAACTGCCTCTTGAGTCAAATTAACGAGATTAATTTCCCCGGGTGGGTTGACGATGCGACCGATTCTGGTGAGTTCAAGTAATTCTGAAAGCAAAGTCCCCATTTTTTCAGCGGCATCTGAAATTCGTTTAACGTCGCCATCTATACGCTCCCGTCTATTTTCCTGAATATCTTTTTTCAACATGCCAAGAAACCCTTTGATTGTCACAACGGGGCTTTTCAAATCATGCGAGATGGTATACGTAAAGCGTTCCATTTCAGCGATCTGTTGTTCAAGTTGTTGGTTGATTCTCTTCAGCTCCTGCTGGCGGATTTGTTCGAGATTGCCAATATGCCATACGAAGGTCAATACCAGACCTGTTGTGAGCATGAGAAAATACCACATGTTGCGCAGGTTCCAATAAGGTAGGTTTTCTCTGGAGTGATCCATAAAAGTAAGTAGAATCGCAACGAGTGCAAGGAGACCAATGGATACGATGGCAGTCCGTTTCAAGGAAAAGAATATGGCCGTGAGAATGATGGGTACCATTAGGAAGGCCAGAAAAATAGGACTTTCGCCGGAATAAAAAGGAATATAAATAAACATTGCGAAAAACGGAAGAATAAATCCCAATGCGGCAATGCTGGTGTTCCCAAATCGATTGACTACATACATAATGAGAACAATCCCTATCAACAGAAATGCTCCCTGTACAGTAGGCTCCGAGATGTCATTCGGGTCAGCTTGTAAAACAAGGATCAGGATGGCAGCCAGCACGAACACCTGCCCCAACAGGATCGCAGAAAGCAGTTTGGATTGCTGAATTTTTTCAGGGTTTGTTAGGCGTGGATGTGTAGCGAGTAACCATTGAAAAACGGATTGAAGATGTTTGTTCATTGCGATAACCTCTTAAGCTTATTTTGCAAACTCCATTACAGCACTCTTCTGTTCAAACAATAATAAACAACACTCCAATAACTTTGATTCTATTTGAATTATATTTTGTTGATTATAACAAACAAAAAGAGTCGGGCAACCTTGCACCCGACTCTTTACTTTCTAATTCCAAATCCCCGATTTACTTCTTCTTCCCAAACTTTTTCATCAACACATCCTGTAAAGTGGGTACACCGATTTCCTGTAATTCGTATCTCACTCGCTGGTGTGGCTTCGTAATTTTCATGACGCGTGAAAGATCGATTGGCGTACCGATGATGACCAGATCCACGTCAGACTTGTTGATGGTCTCTTCGAGGTCTTTGGTCTGCGCATCGCCGTATCCCATCGCAGGCAAAATCGGACCCGTCTTCGGATATTTGGCATATGTCGCCGCAATCGATTTCACCGCAAACGGACGCGGGTCAACGATTTCTTTCGCGCCGAATCTACGAGCGGCGATATATCCAGCACCGTAGGCCATCTCACCGTGAGTCAGAGTCGGGCCGTCTTCTACAACCAAAACGCGCTTGCCTTGAATCGCATCAGGATCATCCACAAAGAGGGGAGAGGCCGCTTCGATTTGAATTGCATTCGGATTCAGCTTGCGAAGATTCTCGCGCAGCTTGATTACATTCTCTGCATCGGCTGTATCCACTTTGTTGATGACGAACACATCTGCCATGCGCACATTTGTCTCACCCGGATAATAAGTTGACTCATGTCCCGTGCGGTGCGGGTCCGCTACAACGATTTGCAGATCGGGCACATAGAATGGGAAATCGTTATTGCCACCGTCCCACAAAATAATATCCGCTTCGGCTTCAGCTTTGCGAATGATCTTTTCATAATCCACACCCGCATAAATGATCACGCCACTGTCGATGTGTGGTTCATATTCTTCACGCTCTTCGATTGTGCATTGATATTCATCAAGATCATCATAACTTGCATAACGCTGAACTTCCTGCGCCACAAGATTTCCATAAGGCATCGGATGACGAATCGCGGCGACTTTGTAACCCATTTCTTTGAGAAGTAAAGCCACACGCCTCGTGGTCTGACTTTTGCCTGATCCCGTCCGAACGGCACTGATCGACACGACAGGCTTGGTTGATTTGATCTGTGTATTGTGCGTGCCCATCATACGGAAATCTGCCCCCGCTGCATTGACCATCGCGCCTTTGTGCATCACATATTCATGCGGAACGTCACTGTAGGAAAAGACAACCTGTTCTACATTGTATTTCTTGATCAGGTCAAGCAGTTCTTCTTCACCACGGATCGGAATCCCCTTTGGATATAACTCGCCCGCGAGTTCCTTGGGGTATACGCGTCCTTCAATGTCTGGAATTTGAGTCGCAGTGAATGCGACCACTTCGTAATCCTTATTCCCACGGAAGAAGGTATTGAAATTGTGGAAGTCGCGGCCAGCGGCTCCCATGATGAGGGTTTTGATCGGCATAGGAATCTCCTATTATCTAAACCGCACTGAGGACAGTGTCCGAAAAACTCGGTATTGGGTTTTGAGTTTCCTCGTTTTTACCCAGCACAGCTATCTACCTTTATTAAACAAGAAAACAGGGTAAAAGCATAGATAACTTTCAGCCTGTTTTTAGTATGACAGTTATGTACTTGCCCACAGCTCACAAATGGCCGTCCACGGTCTGCGGTTGGTTTTCTACATCACATCAGGTGACTGAATATCCAGCAGCCGCAGCGCATTCTCGATTGTTTGCTTTGCCGCCATTACCAATTGCAAACGGGCGTTTCGTATTTTTTCATCTTCGGTCTGCAAAACATTTACAGCATGATAGAAAGAGTGAAAGGCATTCGCCAAATCATACGCGTACGCCGCCATCACCAGCGGACGATATTCGTTCGCTGCCTGCTCCACCGTTTGCGGGAAGCGCGAGATTTGCTCGATCAGTTCGATCTCATGCTTGGTCAACTCATAGTCAAAAACTGCGGGTTGAACGTTCAACGTTAAACCTTCAACTTTCAACTTCTTTAATATCGAGTTCGCCCGCACATATGCATTTTGAATATACGGCCCCGTCCGTCCGTCAAAAGATAATGCTTCATTGATATCGAAAACAATATCCTTGTTGTTATCCACCGAAAGCATCGAGTAGGTCAATGCGCCCATGCCGATTTGATAGGCAATCTTCTCGCGTTCCTCGGCAGGGATATCGCCGCTCTTCTCCGATTCAACCGCCAGCACGCGCTTCACCGCTTCATCGGCTACATCCTTGAACAGCACCACCCGTCCACGCCTGGCAGACATAGCACCATCAGGCAAGCTCACAAATCCATAGCCGAGATGGTAGCATTTCTCTGATTGTGGGAAGCCCCATAATTTTAGAATGGCAAATGCCTGCTGCATGTGCAGGGACTGACGCACATCAACTACATAAATGGATCGATCGACGTGATACTTTTCAAATTTTTCCCTCGCCAACGCAAGGTCTTTTGTGAGATAAAGCGTGGTCCCGTCTGCGCGCAGGATGACATTGGTGCGATATTTTTCCTTGGTCAATCCAAGTTTTTCATCGATCTTCACGATCACTGCGCCGCCGTTCGGACGTTCATCGGTGGCGATGTCTTTTGCGATCAACTCATCCACAATGACTTTGGATGGCTCGTCTACTTCGCTTTCGTAAAACCATACATCCATTTTCACATCGAGCATTTTCAAAACTTCGCGCAGTTCTTCCAAACTCCATTCGCGGGTTTCGCGCCATAACTCACGCACATATGTATCGCCCGCATCCCATTTGCGATACATCTCGCGCCGTTCGACATCGTAGGCTTCACGTTGCGTGGTTTGTTCGGGCGTTTCATTTTCCTGCTTTTCGAGCATGGCGGTGGCTTCCACATACAACTTCGCCAGCCATTGACCACGCTCATGCACACCTTCAGGTTCCTGCCCTTTGTATTTCTTATCGTAAATCCACATGACCGTGATGACGCCGAGTCCCAGGTCACCGGGGTATGAAGCGCGAATCGTTTCATAGCCTGCAAACTCTACCAGCCGCGCAAGCACTTCGCCTAAAATCGTATTGCGCGCGTGCCCAATGTGAAACGAGTGGTGTGTGTTCGGTTGGGCATATTCAACCATGACTCTTTCATTTTTTTTCGCACCCCGCCCAAAGTCCAGGCCAGATGCGAGAACTTCATCCACAACGCGACTCGCATACGCGGCAGTTGAGAAATATAAATTGAGATATCCCTTCACCGCATCAATGCGACTGATCCCATCCACGCTTCCTATTTGCGCCTTGACCTGCTCGGCCATCTCTTGCGCTCTCTGCGGGACGGGTTTTCCACTCTTGCCAAGTTTTGCTTCATTTGCTGCGGTCTGAAAGAACGACGTGGCAAAACCCCATTCCCCCGAAAAGGGGATGGGCTGCCATTTGAGTTCAGCCAGCGGAATATCGTTCGCGGCGCAGAATTCTTTTATTTTTGCTTCGATGAGTTGTTGTTCTTTTTCAAACATAATTTTTCATTATAGACCTCTCTCCCAAATTGGGGGAGGGCAGCTAGGATTTGGTAACAAAAACGGGAGCGCCGCTAAGAGGCGTTCCCGTTTTAATGTAATGCGTAAAAAACTTAGGCAGCTTTCTTTTTAGGAGCTGCGACTTTCTTCTTCTTGCCAACTTCTTCCACCACGGGCGGGGCAGCAATAAATGCAGCGAGACGCTTCATCAAACGGCCCTTACGACGTGAAGCATTGTTCTTGTGGATCACGCCCTGCTCGGCGGCTTTATCAATGGTGCTGATTGCTTTTAATACAGCTTCTTTTGTGTTGGGATCGTTTTCCACAAAAGCAGTACGAGCAATATTTACAGCGGTGCGGGCTGCACCACGGAATGTACGATTGCGAACGCGGCGCTTTTCGTTCTGACGATTGCGTTTGATTTGTGACTTAATGTTAGCCAAGGTTTTTCTCCAAAAATTACTTATTCTTTTTTACAACAGCGCTGTATTTTACATGACGGGGGGGGATTTGTCCAGTAAATTCAAAGGCCTGTCCCGTAAGCTTAGTTTGCGGGACAGGCCTGATTTAATGAACTAATTTAATCAGTTGATGGGTGTTAGAGTCCTGGTTGGCAGGAAGGTACCAGCTCCTGGGGGGATTGGAGTGCTTGTTGGCGGGCGGGTTGGAGTGGCCGTAACCAGGTTTACAGGAACAACGATTTGCTGCCCTACTTGAATCGCGTTGGGGTCAGTAATATTATTTTCTTTTATGATCGCTTCTTCGGTGCTATTGAATTTAGAAGCAATACCGGCCAAAGTGTCGCCTGATTGAATTGTGTAATCCAATTTGGTGCCACGCGGTAGGTCTGGTGGTATTTGAGTTGCGGTTGGAAGCTCCATGCCTGGGTTGGGTAATAAAATTACCTGACCGGGGAGAACATTTCCTGTACTGGGATCTACGCCGATTGGGAAGCCCGAATCTGGTGCTGTCCCGCCATATGGATTAAGTAAGAGAATAAGTGCAATGCCATCCGGGCCAAGGTTGTATTTTTCAACAATAAGCGCCAGATAGTCTCCAGCCTGTACTGTATAGGTGAACGGCGATGAAAATGTAGCTGTAGGTGTGATTGTTGCAGTGGATGTAGGCGATGGCGTTTCTGTAGGTGTGGATGTATTGGTTGGAGTAAAAGTAAGCGTTGGAGTAGGGGTTTCAGTGGCAAATAAAGCGTTAAGCGGTTTGCTCGGACCTGTCAACCAGACAATGAGAAGAATCACGCCGCCCAAAACAAGCAAGCCGGCAACGATATAAATAATATTTGGTCCGCTGCGTTTACGTTTGCGGAATGAATTAAGACTGCTGGATGGGGAGGAAGAAATAGGAGGTCTGTTATTCATGAATTGTTTCCTTTTACAATGCGCACAATTAAGGCGGCTGCCCACCTGTCACAATGTAAAATAATTCTACCTGAAAAACAGATGTTGTGCGCAGGTGCTTTGTGAGTTGAAGGTCGAAGGTCGAAAGTTACTTACTTTCGACCTTCGACCTTCACTATTTTTTACTTCATATGAGCTTTCAAATACTTTCCTGTATAAGAATCTTTGACCTTCATTATTTGTTCAGGTGTGCCTGCTGCGAGGATTTCTCCACCTTTATCGCCGCCCTCAGGGCCAAGATCAATGAGCCAATCTGCGACTTTGATGATATCTAAGTTATGTTCGATGATTAGAACAGAATTGCCTGTATCGACAAGTCTCTGTAACACCTCAATCAACTTGTGCACATCCGCCGCGTGCAATCCAACCGAAGGTTCATCCAGTACATAAAGGGTGCGTCCTGTTGCGCGGCGTGACAATTCCTTCGAGAGTTTTACGCGCTGTGCTTCGCCGCCCGATAAGGTTGTTGCGGGTTGTCCCACGCGCACGTACCCTAAACCAACTTCCTGCAACATTTTTAATTTGTTCTGCATTTGCGGATAATTTTGAAATTCTTCCAAGGCATGGTCTACGGTCATATCAAGAATATCGGCAATGGAATATTTATCGTGGAATAATACCTGCAAGGTCTCACGATTGAAGCGTTTCCCGTGGCATATATCGCATGGGACATACACATCAGGCAAAAATTGCATTTCGATGCGCAGCTCACCCTGTCCCTGGCAGGCTTCACAGCGTCCACCGTGTACATTGAAAGAGAAACGCCCAGGTTTATATCCGCGGACTTTACTCTCTGGCAATTCTGCATAAAGTTTTCTAATTTCGTCAAACAACCCCGTGTACGTTCCAGGGTTGGAGCGCGGTGTGCGGCCGATCGGCGATTGGTCAATGTTGATGATCTTATCGAGATGCTCAACACCTTCAATTTTTTCATGTTCGCCAGCTTGTGTTCGAGAGCCCATCAACTTTGCGGCGAGTTCGTTATATAAAATATCACTCATCAAAGTAGACTTGCCTGAACCTGAAACGCCTGTCATACAAACCAACTTGCCAAGCGGGATTGAAACATTCACGCCCTTCAAATTGTTTGCCGTTGCGTTGATGATTCTTAGCGACTTGCCGTTTCCTTCACGCCTCTTTTTCGGGACGGCAACCTGCTTGCGGCCCGATAGATAGGCCCCAGTCAATGACTTTGGGTGCGCCAAAATCTGTTTCGGTGTACCCTCAGCGATGACTTGTCCGCCATGCTCACCTGCGGCAGGGCCAAGGTCAATCACCCAGTCTGCTTCGAGAATGGTTTCGTCATCATGTTCAACGATCAAAACGGTGTTGCCTAGATCACGCAACCCCTTAAGTGTTTCAAGTAATCTCGCATTGTCACGCGGGTGCAGCCCGATCGAAGGTTCGTCCAATACATACAGCACACCGACCAGACGCGAGCCCACTTGAGTTGCAAGGCGGATGCGTTGTGCTTCTCCGCCTGATAGCGACGTGGCGGAACGATTTAAAGTTAAGTAATTCAAGCCAACATTGACAAGAAAATTAAGCCGTTCGTGAATTTCTTTGATAACTCTCTCAGCAATCGCCTTCTGTTTTGAAGTTAGCGGAGAATTTTTGCCAGAGATTTTCTTCACCCATTCCAGGGTTGTTGAAACAGGCCAGGAGTTTGCTTCCACAATATTGACGTTGTCTACGGTTACAGCCAACGCGGCGGGGTTTAGTCTTTTACCCCCGCAACTTGGGCAGGGACGGTCTGACATGAATTCGCTGATCTTCTCACGCATCCATTCGGAGTTTGTTTCACGATACCTTCGTTCAAGGTTTGTGATCACACCTTCAAAAGCACGCGTGAATTTGAACTCATTGCCATTTGAATTCTGATAGGTCATTTGGATCTGTTTATCGCCTGTGCCGAAAAGAACAATTTTCATTTGTTCCTTGGTTAATTCTTTTACAGGTTTATCCAGATCTATTTTGAATACTTTTGATGCATTGATCAAACTTTGCCAGTAATAGCCGCCTTCTTCTTTCGGTCCACTCCACTCCATACTGACGATTGCTCCTTCGTTCAGAGACAGGCTATCGTCAGGAATGATGCGCTGTGGGTCAATTTCCAATTTTGAGCCGAGTCCCTGACAATCTGGGCAGGCTCCTTGTGGGGTGTTGAAAGAGAAAGTGCGCGGTTCAATTTCAGTGATGCTTACTCCGTGTTCAGGGCAGGCGAGGTGTTCGGAGAATTGAATGTCTTCTTTTTTATCGAGGAGATTAACTGTAATATATCCTTCGCCAAACTTAAGGGAAGTCTCAATTGAATCGGTGAGGCGGGTAAGTGCTGCCTTCTTTTCTTCCTTGTTGCCTTCATGCGAAATAACGAGACGGTCTACAACGGCCTCGATAGTGTGTTGTTTATAACGATCCAGTTCGATCTCATCATCAAGTGACGAGACCGCGCCGTCCACGCGGACACGAGTGAAACCTGCCTTGCGGATCTCTTCAAAAACAGCCTGATACGTTCCTTTGCGGGCACGCACCAACGGCGCAAGAATCAAAACGCGGGTGCCTTCAGGAAGCTTTTCCACCTTGTCCACAATCTCTTGTGCTGATTGCTTAACTACTTCGCGCCCGCATATTGGGCAATGTGGAATGCCTGCGCGTGCAAAGAGCAAACGCATGTAATCGTAAATTTCAGTGACTGTGCCAACAGTTGAACGGGGATTATGCGAAGTAGATTTCTGGTCAATGGACACAGCGGGGGAGAGGCCATCGATGTAATCCACATCGGGTTTGTCCATTTGACCGATGAATTGGCGGGCATAGGCCGAGAGTGACTCCACGTAACGGCGCTGACCTTCTGCGAAGATTGTGTCGAAAGCAAGTGATGACTTGCCCGAACCTGATAAACCGGTCAATACCACCAGCTTGTCACGTGGAATTTCAACAGTAATATTTTTCAAATTGTGAACGCGCGCGCCCACGACGCGAATAACATTAGATGACATAGTTCTCCTTGGATAATTTCAATTGTAGCACAAATGTTTCACTGCCTTAAATAATTAAAGGATTTTTTGGATATGTTTTGTTGTGATTGATTGGCTGAAATGAATTTGAAATGGTGCATGTTATACTCGGTGTAACTTCTCAAATCCGGCGGTGTTATTTAAGTCAACTCCGCCGGTAAGGTTTTAAACTTGTCGGAATTGGAATATAACGAAGAAGAAATCCTTGCCCTCGCTTCACAAGGTGACCGCGATGCCTTTGGTCAACTTTATGAACGCTATGTGGAACGCATTTTTAATTATGTGTACTATAGAACAGGGAATACTCATGATGCTGAGGATCTTACAGCTCGTGTATTTCAACGGGCGATGAATCATATCAAGAATTATACAGATCGAGGCGTGCCTTTTTCAGCCTGGTTGTATCGAATAGCTCATAATCTCGTTGCGAATTGGCACCGTGACCGTAGCCGTAAACAGGAAATCCCTCTAGATGACATGCCAATATTGCCATCGAAAGGAGATCACCCTGAGAAAAATCTAGTCCGTTCCCAGGAGCAGGATGCATTATTACGGATGATTCGAAAGCTGCCTGGGGAAAGACAGAACTTGCTGATTTTGAAGTTTGTGGAAAATATGTCCAACGCAGAGATTGGCGAAATCATGGGAAGAAGCGAAGGCGCAGTGAAGAGTCTTTATCACCGAACTCTTCTCGCGCTTCGTGACCAGCTCGAAGACCAAAACCTTAATCTTGAAGGAGAGTAAAGTATGTTAAGAATTGTGACTGATGGCGCGGCCGATATCCTCCCGGAGTGGCAAAAAGAATTTGGCATTGACATGATCCCTGTAAATATTTTGTTTGGGGAGAAATCGTATCTTCAGGGTGTTGAACTGGATAACGAAGGATTCTATAAACTTGTAGATGAAACCAAACGAATTCCGAAAACCGCCCAGCCTTCCCCGCATCAATTTGCGGAGTTTTATCGCAAAATAGCTCAAAAAGGCGACACAATTCTCTCCATTCATATCACAGCAAAACTTTCTGGAACATATGCTTCTGCAATTTCAGCAGCTGAAGAATTAAAAGGTGAGTTTAATATTATCCCAGTTGATTCTGCCTGCGGCTCGCTCGGCATTGGTTTGATGTGCCGCGAAGCCCGCAAGCTCGAAAAAGCCGGTAAAAGTATCAATGAGATTGTCAAATATTTGGAAGGCATCAAGAATAATGTGCGCGTGATTCTCACACTGGATACGCTTGAATACGCCAAAATGTCTGGTCGTGTGAAAACATTGCAAGCTGCACTGGCTTCGGTATTAAATGTAAAACCAATTGCTATTTTGCGAAATGGTGATCTGAATATGGCAGAGCGTGTTCGTACACGCAAAGCCGCACTTGACCGGGTGATTCAGATCGCAAAAGAAGAATATGGTGATAAGCCTGTTTATTTGGCAGTCGTGCATGCACGCGATCCAAAATCAGGCCAGGGCTTGTTGGATGAAGCCAAAAACCATTTTAATCACAAAGAGACGATGATTAGTGAGTTATCCATTTCCATTGCTGCAAACCTTGGGCCTGGCACGGTTGGACTGATCATCTACCCAATAGAATAAATAATAGGAAAAGAATGACGAAAAGTAAGCCGACATTTACACCTGCTGAAGGCCTGGATATTTTGGAGGCGCATCTGGCTGTGACCTTGAAGCCGATTGCGCCTTCGAGGGAAATTATCCAACGCCTGCGCGATCGTATTCGAATGCCGAATCGCGAAGAGATCACTTTGCGCCTTACTGATTGGCGCAGATTATTCATTGTTTTTAGCAGTGTAATGTCAGGAATGCTCTTGCTGGTTACGGTAGCACGCGCCTTTTACTATTTTGTAGGACGTAGGGACGGCGGTGTATAGTTTTACCCCGAACTAAAAATAATTCCCGGAGATGAAAATCTCCGGGAATTATTTTTTTAATAGCCAATCGCATAAAATGCGTGCTTCTGCAATAAGGTCTGCATCGACGGGGAGTTTGAATTCTTCAGTGACGCGCACCGTCAAATGGTCAGCGATCAGCTTCAGGTCTGAGGGGAGGAGCTGATCTTCTTTAAGTAGATTCAATAAATCGTAAGCGCTTGTGTTTGGGATGTAAGCCTCTTTATGAGTTAAATATTCCCGTATTGCCAGCCCTGCAGCGCGCCTTGCGCAGACACGAGCCTGCCCCTCATTTTTTTTGGCATGGGCTTGTTCTGCGCGATCGAATTCAACTTTGATTTGAGTTTGTAAATCCATAAGGCCTATTATACAGCGGCTACTTTCAAATCTGCTATCAATGCTGGAACATTAGACTATGACCCCGATAATTATATTCTTGATTATGGAGTGTTTATAAAACCGTAAAGCCTGTGTTAATTGGGTAACTATAGGAAGAAGGGCGAACTTATAAGTTCGCCCTTCTTCCTAATCGACAAATCTGTATTTGATCAGAGTCCAAACCGCTTCAAATGCGTCGTGTAATTTTATCTTTTTGCCCTGGGCATAATCACGCGGATTAAAAGTAATTGGAACTTCAAAAATGCGATATTTTCGTTTGAGGATTTTTGCCGTAAACTCTGGTTCAAAGTCAAAACTGTTTGCGTGTAAGACCATTCCATCAAGTACCTCGCGGCGAAATACTTTATATCCTGTTTCCATGTCGGTGAGAATGGTATTGTAGAGAATATTCGTCATCAACGTGAGCATTTTGTTGGCTACCAAATGCCAAAACATGGTAACCCGATGTGCACGGCCTAAAAAGCGTGATCCATAAACTACGTCAGCTAAGCCTTCTTCAATTGGTTGAAGCAATACGGGAAAGTCGCGAGGGTCATATTCAAGATCTGCATCTTGAATAAGGAGAATTTCTCCGGTTGCGGCAGACATTCCAGTGCGAACAGCAGCACCTTTGCCTTTATTTACTTCGTGTAGAATAACACGAACGCCATCTTTGCCATCCAAAGTTTTTAGTACATCACGCGTGCCGTCTTTTGAGCCATCGTCTACGACAACGATCTCGGTGACAAGCTTTGTGTCATGCACACGTTTTAAAATAACCTGAATGCTCTCAACTTCATTGTAAACAGGGATTATGACAGATAGTTTCATAGAATCAAGATTATAAACGAAAAGAAGTATAATTAGTTTGCTTTATAAAATTTTCTTAGCAGGTGGATTGGTGTTATATGACGAGACAAACAGGAAATATTTCTGCACCTGTCGGCGGTTTTTCGCCGCCACAAATAAACAGCCTTGAAGATACAGGTCTTTCATCCCTTTGGTTGCAAGACCTTGTTCTTAAAGTATTATATTTTCGCGGTTATTTAACAGGTTTCAAGATTGCAGAAGAAATTGCTCTGCCCCTTGCGGGAGTCACTGATCAACTCTTGACAGCTTTAAAACAGGAAAAATTTATTGAAGTGAAATCCTCCCAAGGCGGTCTGGGTGAAGGGGCGTACACTTTTGGAATTACCAGCGCTGGAATTCTTCGCGCTCGTGAGGCGATGGAACGTAGTCAGTATGCTGGCCCGGCCCCGGTTCCATTCGAAGTGTATAACGAATCGATTCGGCGTCAGAAGAGCGGGCGGTTGAGCGTCACCACCCGCACAATGAGGCAAATCCTTTCGCAACTGATCATTTCAGAAAATACATTTCAACGGCTTGGCCCTGCCCTTAACTCAGGTTCTTCAATTTTCATGTATGGCCCTCCAGGCAATGGTAAGACCAGTATTGCGCGCGCGTTTGGCAATTTGGTACTTAGCCAGAATATGTACATTCCCTATGCGTTGTATTTGGATGGACAGGTTATCAAAGTATATGATGCAGTCAGCCATAGCATTGCTCCGGAAAATGAAGGCGGGGGAGCTGGTGCAGGTACAACAGGCAACTTGCGTACCAATACGCGCCGAGACCCGCGCTGGATAAAAATCCGCCGTCCGTTTATCGTAGTGGGCGGTGAATTAACCCTCGAAGGCCTTGACCTTGTTTTTGATGATACAACAAAATTTTACGAAGCACCATTTCAAGTAAAAGCAAATGGCGGCATCCTCTTGATTGATGACTTTGGCCGTCAACAGGTTCGCCCGCGCGATTTGCTAAATCGTTGGATCGTTCCTCTTGAAAACCGTGTTGATTATTTGCGCTTACATACCGGCCGAAAAGTGGAAGTGCCATTCGATGTGTTGATCGTTTTCTCTACAAACCTGCCTCCCAAAGACCTTGTAGATGAAGCCTTCCTGCGCCGTTTGCGTCACAAGATCGAAATTGGCGACCCAACTTTTGAAGAGTATCGTGAAATCTTTAAACGGGTTGCTCAGGATAAGCGTGTGGAATATAACGATCAAGGCCTGGCTTATCTCTTACAGGAATGGTATATCAAACGTAATCGTAAATTACGTGCATCTCACCCTCGCGATCTGTGTGATCAGATTATCGATATTTCGTCTTATTTGGCTGTTCCTCCCACCATGTCACGTGAGATGATGGATCACGCCTGCAAAGCTTATTTTGTCGATATTTAAAACCGCATTATTCCTACCCTGAACCTGCTGCCAATGCTTGAACATTTCCCTACCCCCATCATTATTGGACATCGCGGTGACCTTACCCATGCTCCTGAAAATACACTGCCATCATTTCAACAAGCGCTTGAAAAAGGAGCGGATGGTATTGAGTTGGATGCCAAACTTACCTCGGATGGGCATGTCATTGTCATTCACGATTCCGCCGTTGACCGCACTACTGACGGCAAAGGACGCGCAGCCTCGTTTTCATTGGAGGCCATTCGAAAACTGGACGCAGGCAAATGGTTTGATGAAAAATTTATCGGCACAAAAGTTCCTTTGCTTGAAGAAGTATTTGAGACCGTGGGGAAAGATAAATTGATCAATATTGAGTTGACCAATTATTCTACGCCACGTGATGGTTTGGTGATTAAAGTTTGCGAATTGATCAAACGAAAAAACAACCAGAAGCAAATTATTTTTTCCTCTTTCTTTCCTTCAAATCTAAAAATTGCTGCGCAGGCATTGCCTGAGGTTCCGCGCGGCTTGCTGTCTATGCCTGGCTTGATTGGCTTGTGGTCGCGTTCGTTCGGATTTATGTTTGGTGATTATCAGGCTATGCATCCGCATATATCCAGTGCAAGTCGTGAACAGGTGCAGCGCGTGCATCGGATTAAACGCCGCGTTCATGTATGGACTGCGAATTCGCCAGAAGAAATAAGAAAGCTCAAAGAGTGGGGCGTGGATGGCATCTTCACTGACGATCCACAAACGGCGGTACATGCCCTTGGGAGGGATGGTTGAATGTAGCCGAATGCCACTCGTCCACGCGGCAGGCTGGGGCGGGGATTGAATCGAATATAAAGATGACGCCGATTTTTTCGCGGCGTCGGTTTTATCTTAAAGGCAAGTTGTGTTATAAGGCGTTGTGATGCGATTAATCCGAATACTCCTGCTTGTTATTTTTATTGTTTCTCTGGTACCAACTTCAGTGCAGGCGCAGACTCCTGTGCCTCCTGAAGTTCGGACGATTTTAAACTCAATGACTCCTGAAGAACGTGTGGGTCAATTATTTCTTGTTACTTTTAATGGAACAGATGTCAGTGCAACTTCTCAAGTTCATAACCTGATCACTCGCTATCATGTGGGTGGTGCAATATTGCTTGCTGAAAACAATAATTTTGTTTCGGATACCATTGCCCAAACTCATGATTTGATTGAATCCCTTCAAAGGTTGGAGTGGAATGCCTCTATAAACCCAGAACCAGATCCAATTACGGGTACTGTAACTAATTCTGCATATGTCCCGATTTTCGTTGGCATTGCACAAGAGGGAAATGGTTATCCAACTGATCAAATATTAAGTGGGTTAACTCCTTTGCCAAGCGAAATGGCAATTGGCGCAACCTGGAATACTGATTTTGCAAAGCACGTGGGGGAAGTGCAAGGAAATGAGCTTTCTGCACTTGGGGTTAATTTATTTTTAGGCCCATCCCTTGATGTGTTGGAAGCACCCTCCGTCTCTGGTGGCGACCTTGGAGCGCGTGTTTTTGGCGGCGATCCTTTTTGGGCGGGCGAAATGGGAAGCGCTTATATAACAGGTTTGCATACAGGCAGTAGCAGCAAGCTACTTGTAATTGCAAAGCACTTTCCTGGTGTTGGCGGCTCAGATCGATTACCTGACGAAGAGGTTTCAACAGTTCGTAAATCCATAGAACAACTTAAACAAATTGAATTTGCTCCTTTTTATAATGTGACAGGGAATGCTGTTTCTCGAGAAGCTACAGCAGATGGGTTGCTGGTTTCACATATTCGGTATCAGGGATTTCAGGGAAATATTCGCGCAACTACACGTCCCATCAGCTTTGACCCCCAAGCGTTGAAGCAAATTTTGGCCCTGCCGCAGTTTTCCACCTGGTATGCAAATGGTGGTTTATTGATCAGTGACAACCTTGGCACTCGCGCTGTAAGTGACTTTTATAAATCTGGCGGCGGGCCATTTATTCCACGAATCGCCGCACGTGATGCTTTTCTCGCTGGCAATGATCTTTTGTATCTTGGAAATGTTAATTCAAATGATACTCCTGATTCCTATACCACCACCACAGGTATTATTGATTTTTTTGCACAGAAATACCGTGAAGACCCGGCATTTGCTCAGCGTGTGGATGAATCTGCTGCGCGTATTTTGACTGTGAAATTTGGTCTGTACAATAGTTTTACCCTCCCAAATGTTTTGGTATCCAACAATCGACTGGTTGATATTGGTACATCCACAGGTATTACTTTTGATGTAGCGCGAAACTCTGCTACGCTGATCAGCCCCGATTTACAGGATCTTACAGCGGTGATGCCTTTGCCACCTCAAGCCGACGAGCGTATGGTCTTTATCACAGACACTGTCAATGTAAAACAATGTGCAGATTGTATTGAGCAGGCAGTCCCTGCTGTAGATGCGTTACAGCGCGCCGTTCTTAAGCTTTATGGTCCGCAAAGCGGTAATCAAACCACTAACTTTCGACTGTCATCCTATCCGCTTCAAAATTTGCAATCGTTATTGGACAACATTGAGATTCCTTCTGTTGAAGATGATATTAGCCGTGCAAGCTGGATTGTTATTTCACTTACAGGTGCCTCAAACGGACAGCCTGCACTGATTAGTCGTTTTTTACGCGAGCGCCCCGACTTATTTCGTGATAAGCGTGTAGTACTATTTTCTTTTGGCGCACCCTATTATTTTGACACAACCACGATTTCGAAATTCACGGCTTACTTTGCCCTGTACAGTAAACAACCGCAGTTCGTTGATATCGCCGCTCGATTGCTTTTTGGGGAACTTACCCCTGTTGGTGCTTCACCCGTATCAATTTCTGGAATCGGATATGACTTGATCTCCGTCCTGGCACCTGCGCCAGATCAGGTTATTCCACTTTTTTATAATCTTGATGAGCCTGTTCAAGAAAACCTCGATACTTTATTTACGCCTGAACCAACCGCGATCCCACTTTTTCAAATTGGAGATACCATTGCCATACGCACAGGGGTGATTGTAGATAATAATGGACACCCTGTCCCAGATGGAACTCCCGTTCAATTTTCCATGCTGCTTACAGGCAGTGGCATTCTCCAGCAGGAGGATGCTGTGACTACTCAAGGAGTAGCGAATGCTGCCTTTGGTTTGGATAAGCCTGGTCTGCTTGAGATCAATGCCGTCAGTGAACCAGCCGTGAACTCTTTAGTTTTGCGATTGGATGTTTCGCAATCTGGGGCTGTTGCTGTAACAGTCGTTGTCCCTGAACTGACTCAATCCATAGTACCTACGCCTGAAACCCCAGTAGTTGAAGAAGTGGATGGCTACGTAACTGCTGAAGGATTTCCACGTTTTACTGCGTGGTTCGTTGCCATGCTTTTTGTTATATTTAGTATCTGGATTGTTTATGGTATTAGCTCCCGTATAACAAACCGTCGTTCTGCAATACGCTGGACGCTCGGAATTGCCTTGGGCGGCCTAATTTCATATAACTACCTAGCTTTTGGTTTATTTGGGATTACGAACTGGCTCACTGCAAGTGGCATTTCAGGCGTGATCGCTTTTATATTTTTGGGGGAATTTGCTGGCTTTATCGGCGGTTGGGTGTGGTCGCGACGGTAGCATATTTTTTCCATCGGAGAGTGACATATGGCTGTACAGAAAAAAGTAAGTAAGGAAAAGCAACCTCCGATCTTATTTAATAAAACGCAGACGATTATCAGCAAGATAAATAAACTTCTTGGCGGCACCCTGGTAACCTATTTTAATAACACGCGTGGCAGTGTCTGCCATGACGATGTACTCGCGTTTTATGAACTACTCGAAAAAATTGGACATCAAGAAAAGATATATCTCTTCATCAAATCCAGTGGGGGAAATGGTCAGGCCTCTTTGCGCCTTGTAAATCTTCTCCGCCAATATTGTAAGGAAGTAATTGCTGTCGTCCCACTGGAATGTGCTTCTGCCGCTACAATGATCGCGCTTGGGGCAAATGAGATTCACATGGGTCCCATGGCATATCTTACTCCCGTGGATACTTCCCTGACGCATTCACTATCCCCAATCGATCGTGATAATGATCGTGTCAGTGTTAGCCTGGATGAATTAACCCGCGTAGTCCGTTTGTGGCAGGCACAGAATGGCAATGCAAAAGCCAATCCTTATCAGGAATTATTCCAGCATGTGCACCCATTGGTCATTGGCGCGGTTGACCGCGCCGAATCACTGTCAATTATGTTGTGTAAGGAACTGCTTGCTTATCATATTAAGGATGACCAAATTCAAGATCAGATTGCCAGTGCTTTAAATGCAAAATACCCTTCCCATGGTTATCCAATTTTATTTGAAGAAGCCAAGCGCATCGGTCTCAAGGTTAGTCATCTACCGCCTGAGATTAACTCACTCTTGCTTCAACTCAACGAGTTGTATAGCGAGATGGGTCAACGTGCCACAACAGATTTTGACGATACACATGCTCATGGAAACGAGATTATCAATATTTGGGAATCAACAGGAGTACTCGTCTATTATCAGCAGGATAAAGATTGGTTTTATCGAACCGAAGAACGCCGCTGGATATCGCTCAATGATATTAGTAGTTGGCGTCGAGTAGCAAAGGTGGGAAACAAGGTGGAGAGATCCATTTTGCATATTGCCTGAGTTCTTACCCGGAAAAACGAAACTTTTATGTATGGAGCCTGTAAAGTCTCGTGCTGCGCAAAACCTGTGCAAAACTTGTGCAATCTGGTAGAATTTTGAAATCAGATTATTGAAAATCCGTATCTGTGTAGTACGGATTTTATTTTGCCAATTATGAAATAATAGGAACGTATGACTCAAACAAATCAACTCAAGTTTAATGACCTTGCGCCAGATGTGAAATTGCTCGGCACGAATGGAAAGCCAGTAAAGCTTTCGTCACTTTGGAAAAATAAAGTGTTGGTATTGGCATTTACCCGTCACTTTGGATGCCCGCAATGCAAAGAGATGGTGGATCAATTAATCGATGCGCATCAAGCTTTAACCGATAGAGGGTTGCAGCTCGCTATCATTTCCCATGCCTCAGCAGAAGCCGCTAAAGAGTTTTGTGATTTACGTGCGCCTAGTGCAATTTGCCTGGCAGACCCGAATCGCGAAGCATATCGGGCATTTGGCTTATATCGCGGTACTGCCTGGCAGACCATTCTTTCGCCGCGAATTTGGATTTCAAATCGAAGGCTGGCTCGCACAAAAGGTTTTAAACCTGAGCTTCCACATGCAGGTCAGGATGCGTACCAAATGTCTGGTACTTTTATCATTGGCACAGACGGCCGAATTCGCCTTCCTTACTATTACGAAGATATTGCCGATCATCCTCCTGTAGACCTTATCCTGCACGGCATTATGGGCGTGGATTGGAACAGACCCATTAATTCCGACCCGGTTGTATAGCACGTTGTAAATTTCAAATAAAAGAAAACATTATGAAAATTTTTTTCCTTGCAACTTATCTCGCTGTAAAAGAAGTGATCCGTAACAAAGGTCGATTTTTGCTTGTAGCTTTTGTCATTGCGCTCATTACTCTATTGGTTTTATTTATTGCGGCTCTTGGTGAAGGACTTGCCAATGGCAACCGTCAATATGTAGCGAACCTGGACGCGCAGCTTGTTGTCTTTCTTGAGAAATCAGACTACAGCATTTCCGCCAGCCGATTGGATACAAACACTATAAAAGCGGTTCGCCGCGTAGACGGGGTGGCTGATGCCGGTCCGATTTACACATCCAACACTGAAATAGTTTCCCTGCCGAAACCATTGAAGGTGTCCATGCTGGGAGTAGAGGCAGGCAGGCCTGGTATGCCGCCCATTCTTGAAGGGCGAGACTTCCGTGGTGGGGGGGCTCGCGAAGCTGTTATGGATCGAAATGTTGCTTTACGCTCCGATCTTAAAATTGGCGATATTATTCAAATTCGTTCAACGCAGGGAACCAATGATGAGTTCTTTGATTTGGAGATCGTTGGATTGGTGGATGGTCAGTCTTATTTCTTTCAACCCACTATTTTCGTACCAGCTGCAACTTGGGAAAAAGTCCGACCGCAATCTGAGGCTGAATTGGCAAGTGACACTCCGTATTCAAACATTATTGCAGTCAAATTAGTTGACCCCGCTCAAGCCGATGTGATGTCTTTGCGCTTGGTTGATAAGGTTCTCAATATTGAAGTTGCTGATTTAGCAACCACGATAAATACCATTCCAGGTTACTCCGCGCAACAGGGTACAGTGCAAACTCAGGGCGTGTTCACTTTGTTAATTGGTATCCTTGTCATCGGTGGTTTTTTTCAAATCCAGATTCTACAGAAAGTGCCACAGATCGGTGTGCTGAAAGCGATTGGTTCGTCCAATGGGGTGGTTGGGTTATCAGCAGTAATTCAGATTATTGTTGTTACAGCTCTCGGAGTGGCTATTGGTGCAACAATGACATATCTTTTTTCTTTGGGGTTCCCTCCAACCATTCCGTTGGTGTTCAACGGCACTCGGTCGTTGATCGCAGTTATTTTGTTGTTGCTCATTGGTCCATTCGGCGGCATGGTATCGATTATTTATGCAGTCCGAATTGAGCCATTGAAGGCTTTGAGGTTAGGGTAGAAGATGAGTAATATTGCTTTGGAAGTTCGTGATCTGGTGAAATCGTTTGCACTTGATGGTACGACCATTAATGCGGTGGATAATGTTTCCTTTCAAGTTAAATCTGGTGAATTTGTTGCCTTGGTAGGCCCCAGCGGTTCAGGGAAAACAACAATGTTGTCTATTCTTGCCGCACTACTCACGCCAACCAGCGGACAGGTGCTAATCGACGGGCAGGATCTTTCACAAATGAACGAGAAGCGTCGCGTGAAGTTACGCCGTGAGAAGATCGGTTTTACTTTTCAATCCAACAACTTAATTCCATACCTAACTGCCCGTGAAAACGTGGAATTCATGCTGCGTTTGAATAACAGCCTTAACCGTGCAAGTCGCGTTCGTTCAGACGAGTTGCTTGCCCGCCTCGGCCTGGCAGATCGATTGCATAACCTGCCCGCTCAGATGTCTGGTGGACAACAGCAACGCGTAGCCATTGCCCGTGCCCTTATTCACAACCCTGCGGTTGTATTGGCCGATGAGCCAACGGCATCATTGGATACGGAACGCGCTTTTCAGGTTGTGGAAACCTTTGCCCACTTAATTCATGAGAATGGACGTGCTGGAATTATGGTCACACACGATTTACGTATGTGCCAATTTGTAGACCGTGTTTTACAAATGCAGGATGGAAAATTGGTGAAAGAATATAAATCCAAGAAAGAAATCCTGGGTCTCGCGCAAGGAGTATTAAAGCATTAAGCGAGATAATCGTTACTAGATATAAAAGCATCGAATGAGTTGTGTGGTTTTCAGCTCATTCGATGCTTTTATATGGGGTATGGAAAAAAATATCTAAAACAGGTGCGAAGTTTTTAGGGATGTCTTCTTTCCATGCGCTGCCGTCAACTTTGGCCCCTGTAGGGTTTCCTTTATCATCAAGTTTGAAATAGATTGGAATAGCCTCAAACTTGAATTTTGCCCCATCTCCCCAGCCCCATTCATCCACATCCGCGCGGATAAGGTAAATGCCTTCGAATGCGTTTATGGTGAGCGTATCTTTGGATTTGATACTGGCGTCAATTGCCTGACATGGCGGACACCAAGTGGCATCAAATTCAATGAAAGGAGTTTGACCGAGTGATTTTGCTTTTCGAACTTCTTTGGCAAGTTGGTTGAACAAATCACCATTTTCTTTTTTGATTCTACTGATCGTGAAAGAAGTAGGGAAGATATCTTCAGGTGTGGAAGATGTTGATTGACTAGTGGCAGGCTCGGTTGGCTGTGAAGCGGGAAGCGGTACGTTTCCTTTTCCAGTAATAAAATTACAGGCCAGCAGAGTCAAAAGGATAAAGATGTAGGAAAATTTATTTTTCATTTTTTCTCATTTTTATGGGTTAATAAGGCCGCGGCCAGGAATTTGAATTGGAATGACTTTACCTTCAATGGGAGGGCGGCATCCCTGGTCATTACAGGCCATGTAAGTGACAAGGACTTGATCGTTGATCCATTTATTCCCCTCAGGTAAAAGGATTGGGATACTCAAGATAACTTGGCCTGCTGGATAGACCAGCAACTCTTTTGGTTCGAAGGGTGGAATTTGTGCGGAAATATTTTCAGTCAACGCACCATTTGATTTAATGATTGAGTTAACTGAAAGTTCGAGCAAGGTTGGCCTGCCTAATCCGTCCACGCCTTTTTTGGGGATGTCTTTGCTGTAAAGATGAAGACCTGTCACGAGCGGATTAAACGTAGCGGTTAAGAGAAAATGCTCATTATCTTTGTTTTCAAGTGTGATTGTAACTTCTACATAACTTTCACTCGATGAAGCAAGTTGGATTGCTTCTCCGCTGCGGGGTATGGGAATCCTTTGACAGGAAACTCCGCCGAGTGACATAAAAAGAATGATGAATATTATTAGTATATGTTTCAAGGGTGTTGGATTTAATTTAGAAAATGGCGGGTGATATCATGGAGCAGTATTTAATAATTTTTCGGTTTCCAAACCATCGTGTTTTGACTGGGAGGAATTAAATAATTCCAAGGCGTTTTGTAAATTCTTTTTACGCGCTTCCCCAGTGGAACGCTTGCCTATTTCACGCAAAGAACTCGCTTCATCTCTCGGCATGGATAGTTTTTTAGCCAGGTCCGCGCTGCGTTGCAAGGTTTGAAGAGCTGTATTGTGTTTGCCTTCCATCCATTGGAACCTGCCTTGATATTGCAAATAAAGTGGTTCACCGAAGGGGAATGTGCGTTTGAATTTCTTTAGTAGACTAACAATTGTTGATGCGGTTCTCTTTACTTCTGAAGAATTTCGGAAACCCGTAATATCAAAAAAATTGCCTTGCTCCCATGCTTCAAAAACAATCTGTGCAAGCGGACGTTCTCCAACAAGCAGGGAATATAACTGCGGAGGAAGGGTGTTTAGAATTGGCAGACTTTTGGCGCAGTACTTGATGGCTTTTTCTTCATTGTTTGTTCGCCAGTGCGCCATGGCGCGGATGCCATATAAATGAGTAAGATTGATGGGGGCATTATCGAATGATTTTTCGTTTTGGGTGGCTTTTAGCGCTTCTTCAAATTCACCACGGACTAAATTCAAAAGTGCAAATCCATATATTGCCCAGGTTAGATATAAATTATTCCCTGTTCCTTTTATAAGTGAGTAAAGATTATTGTATGGCTCATTGCAAAGGGAAAAGTCTTTGCCGCGCGCAAACTCTAAACCACCTAATAAGACATGGCTATTGCTTTCCAGCAGGCGGTCGGCAGTTCTTCGGGAAAGATCTCTGGCAGTTTTTAGAGCCTGGCTGGCAGTATCCCATTCTGCGGTCCCTAATTTATAGGTGCCAACTGCCAGCTGGGTCCATACTTGTGAAGGAGGGTCATCTACTTGTGCGGAGGCTTGCAACGCTTTTTGTGCATAATGTTCTGCAAGCGCGTGATTGGGTATCGTTCCGATAATGGCGCTTGTGGTTCCGAGGGACCATACACGCGGCGGCGACATGCTGCCTCCTGTCTCCGAGAGATTTAGTCCCTTGAGGGCATGGTATATCATGGATGTGGTTTCAGAGCCGACAAAACTGACATGTGATAGGAGGGCAAAATTTTGCGCAGCTTCTTGCAGTTCCATGTCTTTCAATTTGTTTTGCCCAATAAAGATGCTGGGAAATCGCCGATGTAAGGTTTGTATAAAGTATTGCTGTAACAAACTGATTAACATGGCTGCCTGTGTGGTTGCCGCAGGGTGTTTTAATACCTGCGTGGCTTTACGGAAATGACTTCTTGCACTTTCCATTTGACCAAGCCCAAGGTGGGCTTCGCCGATAGCGCGCAGCCAGTATGCCTGTTTGGCGAGTGGAATATTTTCGACCTTTGTGTTTTCTATTTTCTCAATGGCCTGACTAAAAAACTGAATTGCTTCGCGGTAGGCGCCGTTATATAAGGCCATGGCTCCTGCTTTTTCAAAATACTCGAGTGCCTTTGCCGCAACATCTGCCTGCTTCCAGTGATGAGCAAGCGTAGGGAAATGAGTGGGCGCGTTGCTGCCGAATGCTTCTTCATACCATTCAGCGATGGCACGATGCAAGGATCGTCTTTGCGAATAAAGTAAAAGGTTATAGGCTACCTCTTGTGTGATGATGTGTTTGAATAGATAGGAAGTATCAGGGTCGGGCGCATCCAGGATGGTGAGTTCCTGTTTTTCGAGATGGGTTAAATAATCTGGCAGGGAAAGAATCTCTGAGCGAATGGGGTAGATCGCGGATAATTCCTGAAGGGCGAATACGCGTCCGAAGACGGAGGCAACTTTCAGGGTGAGTTGATGCGACGGCGGCATTTTGTCAATGCGGCTGGTAATCACACCTTCCAGTGAGCCAGGCAGATTCAACGAATCCAAATTTCCTGCAGTGGGGGATAGGGTGCATTCATTATCGTTGATCTGGAGAATACCGCCATCCCGCAAAGCATAGACAAGTTCTTCGCTGTAAAAAGGATGCCCTTCTGCTTTGTTGCGAATAAATGTGACAAGCTGCTCAGGGAGCTGGCGAACATTTAATCTCTGACACAAGAGCGTTTCAATATCGGTGTTGCCTAGTGGTTTCAATAATAGAAAGCGCGTGAAAGGCATGTCGCGCAGGATTGTAAATTCCAAAGGCGGAGTGACGCTCATTGGGCGTGTGGTGATCAGAATTAAAATAGGTTTGACTCTTTGCGCCACAAGATTTAACAAAGCCCATGAACCTGAGTCCAGCCAATGGACATCTTCAATTACCAAAGCCGTGGGCGATTTGCTGGCGAGTTTCTCAAGCCGCTCAACGATCAATTCATGCATGGCGCTGGCGCGCGCTTCGCCTGTTATGTTTCTTGTGAAATCATTTTCAGGCAAGTCAAATGGAAGTAATACGTTAAGCAGTGGAGCGCGTTCTGCCAGCGCGCTGTTTGCATTAAGCGCTTTTTCAAATTGTGTACGCTGTTCTGAAACATCGGTTTGTGTCTCGATCTCAAAAATGGTTGAAACGATATTTTTCCAAATGTGATATGGGGTGGTCTGTTCTATGGATTCGCTTAAGCCGATCAGTGTGTTTACATTCATGGCAGAAGCCTGACGAAATGCTTCTTCAACGAGCCGAGACTTGCCCAACCCTGCTTCGCCTTCGATAATGATCGCTTTGCTTTCTTTTGTGATAAGCGCGCGTAATGCTTCTGCCAGAGCGAAGCGTTCTTCTTCGCGGCCGATCATATCGGTTAGTGCGATCTTGCCCATGTCTTTTGCATGCCGCGCTTGTGGGACAAAGACAGCCACGGGCTGCGCTTTGCCGCGAATTGTAATCGGTTCAAGTGCAGAAAAATTTATTCGGTTTTTTGCCAATTCATATGTGGATGTATCTGTCAAAATAGTGGCAGGGATTCCATCCGGCAGGGACAACCCCAAAGCAGATGCAGCCATTAACCTGGCTGCCAGGTTAACTGCATCTCCATTGATCGTGTACTCTCTGCGCTGTTCATTGCCGATCACGCCGCAGAAGACACGCCCGGTTGTAATGCCAATAAAGCAATCCATTCCCAATTCTGTGATTGCAACCTTGATATCCTGGGCAGCCAGAACACCGCGCAATGGGTCATCTTCATGCGAAAAGGGCGGCAGGCCAAACGCGGCCAGAAGTGACACTCCTTTATCATCAACAGAGATTTTGTTCACACTGCCTTCGTAACGGTAGATTGCGCCTTGTAGTATTTGCGCTATATTTTGCGCGGCAGCTGTATCTGTTCCACGAGTCATTTCAGGAATGTTGATAAAGAGACTCGTTACCCGGCGCAGTTCTGCCAGCCAGTCAGATTGGCCTGCGTCAATGCGTTTTGCAATTGCGCCGGGGATATAGGAACGGAGTGCAGGGATGCAGTCTTCCCGCAGGTCATATTTTTTAAGCGCTTCCCGCGGGATCTGGAGATTGATCCCGTTTAAGATCATATGCCCATCTTCGTATGGACTCCCCGAAGCGTACGCTTTGATCTGGTCCCATGCAAATGGGGAGATGCTGATCTGACCTGGCTGCAATAACTTTTGCTTGTACCCAACTTGCTCGATGGCTTCACCAGTCATCAATACTTCCCATCGATTGAATATGCCGCCAAGCCCGGTCAAACCGATCTCACCTGCGCCAATTGAAATGCGAGTGGCCAGTGTATTGTTGCCCGCTCGAAAATTCTCAAGCTCCTTGCGCGCCTCAATCGCAGTATAGGCTGCGCGCAATGTGGCTCTTTCCAAATTGGGTTCCTGCCAGATCACCAGCAGGGCATCACCAGCGAATTTAATAACATCACCCCCGTATTTTTTTACGATCTTGATCCATTGCCCATAAAAATTATTCAGGATGCTGGAAATATCCTCCGCTCCCGAGGGCCCGAGTGCTGCAAAGCTCTCTGTTAATGCAGTGAACCCTGATATATCCACAAACAAAACAGCCGCCGTGAACCTTTCCACAAAGGGTTTATTTGGCGGCGTGGGATCGTTTAGGATTCGTCTTTGTAAGATGTCCGGAATGTAGCTTTTGAGCGTGTCTATTTGAGGTGATGTCATATCGTTGGTTTTCGAAAATTTTTGAGAATTTCTAGATTATATCAACAATACATCTCTTTGATGCCCGCTGTGGATTTAAACACAAAAGCCTCCGATTCTTCCCGGAGGCTTTTTATACTTTTTTGAATTATGCTATTTCCAAACTTGAATATTCTCTGCCTATGATGTGCCTTCAACAACTTCCTTCGCTTCATAGTTGACCTTTGGCCTGGTACTGTTTATGAAGATGACCGACCCGATAATGATTGCTGTTGCCAGCCATATGCGCGGCTCCAGCACTTCATTGGCAAACAAAGTTCCAAGTAGAACCGCAACAATTGGGTTAACATATGCGTAGGTTGAAATAAGGGAGATCGGTGCATTTTGCAATAACCAGCCGTAAGATGCGAACCCAATTAAGGACCCGATGAGAATAAGATATATTACTCCATAAATCGAGCGCATGGAAACTTCTGCAACATTCCAACCATGCAATTCACCTGAGCCTAAAGAAACGATAAACAGGCTGATGCTTCCCATCAACATTTGCGCGCCTGTATTCATTAAGGATGATTTTGGCAGATCTGCCGACTTACTGTACATGGAGCCGAATGTCCAGAACAAACAGGCGGAAAGAAGTGCTATCACCCCTAATGGATTTAACTTTATATTACTTCCTGAAAATTCGGAGGGGCCGATCAAAATAAATATACCAACAAAGCCAATCAGCAGGCCTACAATTCCCTGCCAGTTTGGTTTCACTCCATTAGGGCGAATTGCTTCCCCAATCACAAGAAACATAGGAACAGTAGCGATGATGAGCGCTGCAATGCCTGAAGGAATGGTTTGTTCTGCCCACGCCACCAGCCCGTTGCCGCCTAATAATAGGAAGGTGCCAATAATGGCAACAGATATCCATTGTTTACGTGTAGGCAGTGGATGACCTGCAGCTCGCTGCCAAATTACCAAAATCAAGCCCGAGATAAGGAATCGCACGGATGCGTGGAAAAATGGTGGAATGGTTTCTATTGCGACTTTGATGCCAAAATAAGTCGAACCCCAAACAATATACAAAGCTATTAATGCTACCCAGATTTTTGTTTTCATTTTTTCCTTGATTATATATTTTCTTTGCGTAGAGACTACTTCTCATGAAGCGTTCGTACTGGCGAATTCTCTTGCCAATAACGCTTTCTTGCGTGCGGTGCCATACCGATAATTTCCAAATTCGCCGCTCTTACGAATCACACGGTGACATGGGATTAACACTGCGATCGGGTTGTGCCCCACCGCCGTACCAACTGCACGTAAAGCGTTTGGGCTGCCGATTTGCGTGGCGATGTGCTCATAAGTGGTCACTGAGCCTGTTGGGATGTTAAGCAAGGCTTCCCATACTTTGATCTGGAAATTTGTCCCGCGCAGGTGAAGCTTCAATTGTTGATTCGTTTGATCGAGAGCCGAATCAACTTCCGAGTTAAGAAAGATGCGGGTGATGAGTGGGGCGGTGGCTGCGTAATCTTCGATCATGTTTGCCTGCTTCCAATCTGCAACTAAATTGTCAATTGCATTCCCTTCGCTGGTTTGCACAAATCCCAAATGACAAATGCCGCGCTCGGTTGTTGCGATCAGGCATTTCCCCAAGGGTGTGAGATGCAGGCCATAGTGAATGTTTAGCCCTGCGCCCTGAGTTTTATATTCGCCTGGGGTGACCGCTTCAGTATTGACAAAAAGATCATGCAGGCGGCCCAGGCTTGAAAGACCCACTTGATGGGTTGTATCCAGCAGGTTTTCAGATTGGGAAAGCAATTCCTTGGCGTGTTCCTTTGTTAGGAATTGCATAAAGCGCTTTGGGCTGATGCCTGCCCAGTGCGTGAACAATCTTTGAAAATGATACTCACTTAAACCAATGGCTGCGGCAATTTCATCAAGCTCGGGCTGCCGATGCGCATTGGCTTCAATATATTGAAGTGCCTGCTCGATACGTTGATAGTGCTGGGAAAGTTCAGGGGTGGAATTCATAGGGTTCTCCTTTTGATGAAGGAGATTGTATTGGTTATGTTTCACAGAAGCCACCCGATTCTTGCTCATTTTCCATTTTGTGAATGGTCAATGATGCAGGTGAAAATAAAAACAGACATAGGTTGGCATGTCTGTTTAATTTCACAGGATTATTAAATGAGTATGTTTTTCAAGAATTAGAAAGCTCATCATTTGGGTAAGGTTGTAAAAAACCCCGCAAATGCCGTGTACCACCAGGTTTTGAACCTGCAAGTGCAGGTGGGTCCCTACCTAGAAACGCCGCCTTGGCTCAGGCCTATCGCGTTATTTCTATTAAGTTAAGGACCCTTTTAGTAGTTATTGGCTCAAAACGTGAAGGCGATATCACGAACACAGAAGGGTTGTGATTCTTATACCATAATCAATCGCGCAAGGAAAGATAAAAATTAAACCAGCATCTCTGCGAGTTTGGGAAACTGATTGATTTTTATATAATTTTGTGCTACGCTTTAAAGGTCGTATCCAACTTTATTCATACGGAGGAAAACATGGCAACCGTTCCAGGTATTGATGTCTCTTATTGGGATTCAGGTATTGATTGGCCGAAGGTACGAGCCACAGGGCAGCGGTTTGTTGTTGCCAAGGCTACTGAAGGCATTACTTATAAAGACCCTACTTTTGATGATAATTGGTATGGCGCAAAATCTGCTGGTCTTCTGCGAGGTGCCTATCACTTTTTCCGTTGTAATGTGGATGCGAAGAAGCAGGCTGATTACTTTATTGATTATGTAAAAACGGTCAAAGATAACGGCGAACTTCCGCCTGTTTTGGATCTTGAAACCAACGATGGAATATCAAAGGAAAAAATCGTTCCTGCTGTGAAAATTTGGCTGGACCGAGTGGAAGGTGCTTTTGGAAAGAAGCCCATTATTTATTCGGGCCAATATTTTCTTCAAGATTTTCTGGTTCAACCAGGCGGCGGGCCTCCCCCGTGGGCGAAGGATTATCCGCTTTGGCTGGCGCAATACCCCAATCAATATGTGGATGGGATGAAGCCTACCCTGCCGCGCGGCTGGTTCAATTACACCATCTGGCAATACAGCGACAAGGGTGTGGTCAATGGGATCAATGCTTCTGCAGATATGGATTTATTTAACGGCACCCTGGAAGAGTTGTATAAATTTGCAGGTGTGAATATCGTTGTTGAAAAGCCGAAGACCCATAAGATCGTAGCAGGCGATTCCTTCGAATCTATTGCGAACAAATATGGTGTAACCGTTCGAGAACTGGCATCTGCCAATCTTCAATTACTTAAGGCAGGCGATACATTGAACGTGCCCGTTGCTGTGTCTATTCCACAGGAAATTATTAGCGGCGGTGGCGGCGCTAAGACTCACACCATTCAGTCTGGAGAGAATTTAACTGTAATCGCTGTGAAATACGGGACGACGGTTGCTGCGATTGCTTCGGCGAATAATATTACGAATATCAATAATATTAAAGTGGGACAGGTGTTGGTGATACCGTAGTTTATGTAAACAAAAATCCCCGCCAGGTTTCAACTGGCGGGGATTTTTGTAATTATTAATCTCCTGTCGGCCATTGCGGACAGGTTGTTCGATAAGCTTCGCCAGGAAAATACAAAGCCCATTCTTCCTGAGTAATGTTTCGCCCAATTCGTTGGCAAGTCTTTTGTTTCCAATTGTCGGGGTCAACTTCCCAGAGCATAATTTTGCCATTGTAGTAGTCGGCAGAAATTAGCTGTTGTCCATCCGGACTGAAAGAAAGTCTGTCTATTGGGCCAATTCCTTTGTATAAAGGATCAATGATAGACTTCTGGGTCTCCACATCCCATAAAATGATCGATCCATCATTGCCTCCAGATGCCAGCATTTTTCCATCTGGACTAAATGCAACACTGTCTATTTTCCCCTGATGGCTGATTAACGGAATTCCGATCGTTTGATGCGTACTTAAATTCCATAGGAGGATATTGCCATCTGAACTGCCAGAAGCTAATAACTGATTGTCTGGGCTGATCGCGAGGCTGTTCACCCAGCTTGAATGCCCAACAATCGGTTCTCCGACTATTTGACCACTTGCGATATCCCATACAAGTATTTTCCCCGAGTGACATACAAGGCTTTCATCACGATTTTGACAACCGCCTGATACAAGAATTTTTCCGTCCGGGCTAAAAGCAAGGCTGGAGATCAAACCTGAATGACCCGTAATGGGTGTGTTAGGTAATGGCTGGGCATGGTTAATATCCCATAAGTCGATAGAACCTTCGCTGCCGATTGCCAATTTACTATTATCAGCACTTAACGCCAGTGAGGAAGCACCGTCTGGATATTTTGTAATGGGCTTGCCAATATGCAGATTACTTTGCAAATCAGAAACAAGTAATGCTTGATCTTTGAACTCGATAACAACAACTTTTCCGTTAATATCAAAAGTTGTGTTCCACAAACTAAAAGCTTTGTTTGTGACCAGCTTGCCCAGTGGAAAATCATTACTAATATCCCATAAGATGACTTTTGAATCTTGACTTGCTGATACGAGATATTTTCCATCAGGGCTAAACGACAGACTTGTCACAATTCCAGAATGTCCTTGCAGTACATTGATGGAATTGCCGTTCTCTGCATTCCATAAAAATATTTTCCCATCACTTCTTCCTGAAGCTAATATCTTTCCATCAGGGCTAAATGTAACGGTATATATGTCGTGGTCGCGAACATCAGTGTCGTTGGTGTTGAGCTCTTGAATTTTCTCGCCATTGGAAGTATCCCAAAGGATAAGTTTGTTATCGGTGTCTCCTGATACCAGAACTTTTCCGTCCGGGCTGAACTCGATGCTGGTAATGATTCCTGAATCTGTTCCAGTGCTTATGATCGGGTTGGCGAGTTGATTGTTTTGTATATCCCAAAATAGTATTTTTCCATCTCCGCCGCCAGAAGCCAGGATTTTTCCATCCGGACTAAAGGCTATATCGCCCACCCAGGCGGTATGTCCGTGGATGGGTGATCCAATTTGAGTGTGAGATTCAATATCCCATAAAATGATTTCGCCTTCATAACAAAACCCGGTGTAGATCGAGCAGCTTCCCGATGCCAAAATTTTTCCATCCGGGCTAAAAGCTAAAGTATTTACCTGGTCTGAATGTCCTCTTAATGGTTCACCGATCGGCTTATGAGTTTGCATGTCCCAAAGAATGATCTCGCCTTTATTACAAAACCCTGCTTCATATGATGAACAACTCCCAGAAGCCAGTATGGTTCCAGATGGGTTAAATACAACACTGATTACTGCAGAGTTGTGTGCTTGCAAAGAGATATTTTGAGTGAGTTCCCCATTTTGCAAACTCCATAAAACGATTTCACCTTTTGAACAGGATAAACCTTCGCGTTTTAAACAACCGCCAGATGCTACGATGTCGCCTTTTGGGCTGAATGCGACAGTCGATACCCAGTCCGAGTGTTTAATCATATATTGTCGAAGTTGAGGGTTTGTATTGAGATTGTTCACAAGGATCGATCGAGTGCGAAAGTAGTCCCAGGTATTAAAGGCTTCCACCCCTAAAAGAGATGAAAGTTCGAAATTTGAATCTCTTAAACCAGCAGACTGAGCGGTGAGTTCGCCTGCCCGCGCAATTTTTGCCCGTTCTTCAGCAAGATTTTGGTTGTTGATTGCAAGAGTGCTGGCTGCTTGAGCGGTTAGGGCTTGTTTGTTTGCTTCAGATGCGTTAGCTGTGGCCAGCCCAGCCTGCACGAATCCGAAGACAGCCAACGCAGCCAATGCTATGACTCCTGCGATGGCGATGATGGTTACATTTCTGCGTTGTTTGTCTGAGGCTTGCCTGCTTTTCAGAACATATTCGCGCTGCACATCAGTTGGCCTGGGTTCCTTGGATGAGTTCGTGGCAAGTTCCCGCTCGGCATCCTGTAATTCTTTTCCGCGTAAGAAAAAACTATTCTCGTAATGACTTCTTTCCCATTCCAACGCTTTGATTTGTAATTGGCGGTGAGCCTGCACCCAGCCGAAATCGGTTCGAATGGCGGTGAGTAATTTGGAGAATGAAGAATTGAAATCATCATTCTCGCGTAGAAAGATCCAGTTTAAATGCCCAAGCTCCGTTGGGGCTTCTTCAGCTTTGACATCACGGACAACGACAGGAATCAACCGTTTGCCATTCTTTGCAGCATGCTCGATTTCCTGTTTACATACTTTTGATTTGGCAGAATCAGGACTGATCAGGAAAAGAAAAATACCCGATTCTTCAATGCCTCTTTCAATTTCCTTCCACCAATCCACAGTAGGCGGGATGCCTTCCCAATCAACCCAAAAATCTAGATTCTGACCTTTGAAGGCGTCGGTCAGCTTGCGGGCGGATTCCATATCTTTGCGTGAATATGAGATGAATAAACTAGTCACGGATTATCCCCCAAAGCCGCCAATAAAATTTCCAACCAAACGCTTCTCTGCGCCATACTTGCTCCGTTGATAAAAGGGCGAAACGATAATAACTAAATAAAAAGACCTGACAGGGTTTTCGCGAAGCGACCTGTCAGGTCTTGGTGATTATGGATACACCCTTTTGATCGTCCTCGGGAATGCAATTGCCTCGCGGATGTGTTCAATGCCGCATATCCAGGATGTGACTCGTTCGGTGCCCATGCCGAAACCTGAGTGGGGGACTGAGCCATACTTGCGTAATTCCAAATACCATTTGAATGCATCCTCGGGAAGTTTTTCTTTGCGGATGCGAGCCAGTAATGCGTCGTGGTTGCTCATGCGCTCGGAGCCGCCGCAGATTTCTCCGTAGCCTTCTGGCGCGAGCAGATCCACAGACTTGCAGACTTCGGGGCGGCCCGGCCACGGTTCCATGTAAAAGGCTTTGACCGCGCTGGGGTAGCCATAGACAAAGACTGGCGTTTCAAATTGACTGGTGATGGCGGTCTCGTGCGGCGCGCCAAAGTCTATGCCCCATTCGAAGGCGAGGAGTTCTTTCTTTTCGGGATCAGTTTCTTTCTCGCGTAATTCTTCGATCATCTTGGCCGCGTCATCATACGAAATGCGTGGGAAGGGACCGACGATTCTTTCCAGTTTGGTAATATCCCGCCCGAGGGATTTCAACTCAGGCAAACGGTCACGCAGGACTCGTTGAATGATGTGCGTCAGCATCTGTTCTTCGACTTCCATCAAGCCATCCAGATCGCAAAAAGCGATCTCAGGTTCGAGCATCCAGAATTCAGTTAAGTGACGACGCGTCTTTGATTTCTCCGCGCGGAAGGTGGGGCCAAAGCAATAAACTTTTCCAAATGAAAAGATATTCGCTTCGTTATAAAGTTGACCTGTTTGCGCGAGATAGGCTTTGCCTTCGTCGAAATATTCGGTTTCAAAAAGAGTGGTTGTGCCTTCGGCGGCGGCGGGTGTGAGGATGGGGGTGCTCATTTCGGCAAAGCCGTTGGTGTCGAGCCATTCGCGGGTGGCAGCCATGACCGTGGCGCGGATACGTAGAATCGCCCATTGACTCTGCATTCGAATCCACAGGTGACGGTTATCGAGCGCGAAATCGGGACCGTGATCTTTGAGTGACATGGGGTAGTCGAGGCCCGCTTCCTGTACGATCTCGATTTGCTTCACGCCAACTTCATATCCGCCAGGGATGCCAGGCGCGCGCTTATCCTCACGGACAAAGCCCGTGATAATCACTGACGACTCTTGCGGCAGGCGGGTGAGTTGGTCGAAGACCTCGGGGTCAAGGTCACCTTTGAAGGCCACGCATTGCACGAAGCCAGAGCCATCGCGCACAAGCAAAAAGACCAGCTTGCCTTTATCGGTGCGGTTGTAGACCCAGCCTTTGATGGTGACTTCTTTTTCGACGTAGTTTGAAATTTGTGAAACGCTGATGTATTCAGCCATGTGAATTCCTTTAATAATTTGATTTTAGTAATTATATTACAGGTAAGAGGTATCCCGCCTACTTGTTTCGCACTCAAAACCTGACAGGTTTTCACCAAGCCAAAATTGACCGAGTAAAAACTCATTCACAGAAGTCCGATTAACTCACGCCATGATAAAACCTGTCAGGTCTGGTTCTGGAGGGTTTTTCTCTCGTATACCTTCAACAAAAAAGTCTCCCAGACTTATCTGGGAGACTTTTTGCATTTTTTTTTCAATTTTTGTGAGATGACAACACATAAGCATCACGATGGAATTCGTTTTGCTTTTGTTGCAGTTTTTTGCCTTCGCCTATAAATGTTACCGTTGTTTCTGTAGAAGTGCCTTTTGTAGTGTTGATTAACTTACTAGGCTCAGGCACATGTAATCCATCTTCAATCAGGCTTTCTATAAAATCTGTCATTGCCAATTTTAAGTCTTCAATGGCTTCCTCGCGAGTTTCACCTTGACCAAAACAGCCATCCATTTCAAGGATGCGCGCAAAGTATATTGGTTGTTCATCAGTTGTTTCTTCAATGGAAGTCACTAATAAATAAGGACGCTGTGCCAGTTGTTCGGCTTGCGAATGTGTATTCATGGTTATCCTTCACTTTCTCCTTTAAGCTCCAACAATCTATCCACTAATTTTACCGCAAATTCCACGTAGCCTTTGGCTAGCTGGCGGTGACGAGGCAATGTAGCCCGTAATTCGGGGAAATTCGGGTGTTTCACAATGTCGTGATTTCCACCATGCGAAACAACAAATCCAAACCCTTCGTACAAAGTATCGAGATCTGTCCTTTTCCAATTTGATTTTGAGTTGCGCATTTGCTCCAGGATTTTTTCGGCTTTGGAGGGCATATTGACTATTCTCCAATTGGCTTCGGCGCTTCTATTTTGTTTACATACAAGCTCAAATCACATTTGTAATCTTTTTCAACAAGAAGGACAAATTGATAAATACCTGGGTTTGGAAAAACGATGTCTTTCAACTCAAGGATTAGATTTACTTCTGGCTTTCTACCACGCTCTCCTTTGGGGATTTGAAATTGCCCTGAAATATCCATAAGTTGACTGCCATCTTCGTTAAGAAGTTTGATGATGAAATTTCTGGTTTGATCATATTCGCCAAGTTCTGCACCTAGTTTTCCCACCAAATGCATTGTTGGATGACGCGCAGGAAAATTAAAAGAGTAAATATCGTTAAAAATACCCATTACGTTGAGTTTTCCATCTCCCGTAATATTGGCATAATCTGCTGCAAGAAATAATAGCGGTTTCATGTTTTCTCCTTGTAAATTATTTTAAGGCTAACTTTATTTTTGTTCTACAATTTTGATCTCTTCCTCGCTCAACCCATATAACTCATACACAAGTTGATCAATAGACTCATCCACCGCTTTGATCTGCCTCTCATACAAATCAATTTCAGATTGCGTCTTCGCGCCCGCCTTGGACTTGTGCATCGACAGCATGGACGTGACCAATGTGACCATTTTCTCATGTGCCGCTTTTTCGGCGGGGATGCTGAAATCAATGGCGCGAATGGGAATTCTTTCGAGATAGGATTGATTCAAATCATCGGCTAAATAATTTACACACCAAAAGTTAATTAATTTCGAAGAAAGAATAGCTGATATATATTTCAAATCGTTTTCATTGTCATTTGGCGACACAATGATTTGCAAAGTTTTCATGCCAGCTGAATTTCGTCTGTTATCAAAAGAGCATACTATCCGTTGTCGCCAACGCATTTTTTGAATACGAATAATCCATATTTTAGGGTGACTATATAATGAGACTTTCTTGGTAGCAGTTAAAGTCTCGTCTGAAATACGTACACCAGAATCAACAATATACCTTTCGACATCTTTTGGTATCACCATAAAGTATTTGCCATTTTCATCTGTTTTTACGGCAAACTTACTGCCTTCTTCGCCGCGTGATAGTTTGTAAAGATGATTTTGTTCACCGATATTTCGGTGTTCTTCAATTTTCTTAATAATTTCTTGCTCCACTTCTGTGGAACGATAACCAACAATTAATTTAGGTCGATTCTTCCAAACAGACTGGTGAACCTCTGTGTCTGTAGTCCAATTTTCTGCGCCAAAAATTTCAAGCCGTTCTTCAGCACCTGTTATAAACCTACTGATTTTCTTGTGACGGATTTTATTATCCGTTGAATTCCTTCTTTGAATGGTAAGGATTAGACACCATGTATCTCGTACTTGAGAAAAAACGGGACCACTTTCAATAAGTTCGACTATAACTGTGTTCTCTAATAAAAATTTTCTTGTGTTAATAAGTTCGTCTTTCCTCAAAAATGTATCTGGGGTTATGTAACCTAAAAAGCCACCTTCTCTGAGTTGTTGCATTGATTTTTCGATGAATAAACTATAAGTATCTAAAGTTGAAGTTTTACCGACTTCAAAAGTGGAATGAAAATATTTTTGGCTTATAGGATCTAAATCTGCACCCCACGGTGGATTTCCAACAATACAATCAAATCCACCGTTTCCCATAATCTCTTTAAATTCTTGTTTCCAATCAAAAGCTTTTACTTCAATTCGTTCCATTGGAATTAGTGAATAATCATTCCCGATTAAACTATTCCCATTCTTGATATTCTGACTCAGATCAGGCAAAACGGTTTGATGAAAAAGCGAACGTTCCTCGGTCAATTCACCCTCGCGCAAATCCTCCAACGCCTTCAACGAAAGCGAGAAGCGCGTCACCTCTACGGCTTGCGGGTCAATGTCTACGCCGAAAAGATTGTTCTTCAAAATCTCGCGCTTCAATTTGGCGGTTAAGCGAATGCCTCCGCTTTCATCTTTGTAAAAAGACTCGCGGTCACGTTTTTCTTTTCCAGCGCGTGCAAAATAATCCTTATGCCATTCGATCAATGCGCTGTACGCGCCCAGCAAAAATGAACCCGATCCACAAGATGGGTCAAGAATTTTTAGTTTGGCAACATCCGCTGGAGATTTGCATTCTTCAAGCAATTTGCCCAATGTATTTTTTACAATGTAATCCACGATATATTGCGGGGTGTAATATACGCCGCCCGCTTTTCGCACTTCGGGCTTCTCTTCAATTTTGACTTGCTTTTCTGTTGTACGAACTACACGCCCCAGAAAACGTTCATAAATTGTGCCGAGAATCTCCACAGGCAGAACCGCAAAGTTATACGGCGAATTTTCAGGCTGCAAATCTTTGATTACCAACTGCACGACCTTATTTGAGACCGTGATATTTTCCAACTCACGACGCTCCTGAAAAATACTGCCGTTATAAAAATTATTCAATTCATCGAAGATCGTTTTGCAGGCTTTGAACCAACCCGTGTCGTTATCGGAGAGTCCGCTTTTTGCCACAGTCTGCGCGAGTTCGCCGAGATAATCCTTGTCCACTTCACGGTCGGAAAGCGCTTTGATGAAAATGAGGCGGTCAATTAATAATTGCACCGCCGCTGTAATCAGTTCACCGTTAGCGGAAGGATTGTGCTTCTTCATATCCTTGGCAAGCAAAACGCGCCAGCCGTTTTTCTCATCGTCCATCTGTGCGAGAAAGGCTTTATCTGGCGATATGCGATTTGCTTTCACTTTTTGTGGGGAAAGATAACGAGACCAGAGTCCGCGTGATGTCGTTGCGAGAGCGCTCTTGCTCTTGCCCGAAGCAATCTTCTCGTCTGTGGGGGATTGCTTCGTCGGGGAGAGCGCCCTCCTCGCAACGACATGACTATCGTTCAGTACATTGTTTCGTTCGAGCAACTCCCATAATTCATCGAACTTTTCAATATAATCGTTATATGTCCAGTCCAGTACACGGAAGTTGTTCACTGCTTCAGGTTTTGCCGCGAACAAAGTGCAATCCAAAACGATAAATTCCTGAAAGTCAGTCAGAATGGCGAAGTCTATTTTTTCAGAGGGCTTGCTGTTCTGCGTCGAATACGCATACGAATATACTTGATACAACCAACGCGGGTCTTTCATCGAATACTTGACCTGCTTGGCATCCATTACCAAAACATCGCGCCCGTCCAAATTCAAAATGTAATCGGGGCGCAGTCCCTTTTTGTTGGTTACCTGCACCTTGAATTCATAATGCGCGTGTGAAAGTCCTCTATTTTCTGTGTTCCAATTCAAAAAATTGAATAACGGACGAATAAAATTATTCTCGATCTGCGCTTCCGCCGCTGATTCCAACGTGGATTCATGCGCGCGAAAATCTTCCACAAGTTTTCTAATTTCAATTCGAGCTTCTTCTTTAGTGTAGGCCATGGGTTGGTTCTCCCCAACGATATGAATAAATTATGGAAACAACTTTTATTGTTTCTATAATTTTAGCACTGTATCTTACTTTCTTCTTTCTTCCAACGCCTTCACCAACAATTCTTTCGCCACATTCGAGTCTACTTTATCTTTGGTAGCGCGGACGAATTATTCATCAGCCATTTTCAACACTTCTTCAACAACTAATTGAGAAATAGAGAATCCTGATCTTTGCAGATTTTCAATTTCAGGCTTTATTATGGATATAAGACCAAGTTGTTTGGCTTTAAGCAAAATACCTATAGTCCCAATTTTGGGGATATTTAATTGAGCAAGTTTCCTGCGCCCTTTTTTCTCGTCCATTAATACCCAGTCTGCGTTTAATTCGCTTGCGAGAATGATTGTTTCGACTTCCCCCCAAATCCATTTCATCAAGAAGAACATTTATTGCAAGGCGGTCTTTTACTTTGATAATATGAATCCAATCTGCGTTGGAAACTTCCTGTTTGGCTTTACTTCCTTCACGCCCAAAGGTGACTGTTTCATCAAAAACTGCCTGTGGAATATTAACTTCGCCAAATAATGTGTGTAAAAGTTCAAGTCTGTCAATGGATGCCAATCCAATTAGAGGTGTGGTATCTGAGACTACGATCATTTTTTTGCTTTAGGAGTAAGTTTTTTGACCGCTTCAAACTCTTCTTTAATTTCATCTTCGCTGTAATTGATAAAGGCAATCCCGCGAGTTTTTAGCAGTTGAATAAACTCAAGGCGAGATATGCCAAGCAATTTCCCCGCTTTGCCTGATGAAATTTTTTCTTCGGAGAAAAGAGAAAATACCAGCCACTCCGAAATTCGACGTTGAATTTCATCCTGTCCCATTCCCAACTTAAGCAGGTTATTTGGAATTTGTACGTTAAAAGATGTCTCAGCCATAGGAAACTCCTTGTTATCATAATTTTAGCATGGTATTTTGTTTTCTTCCTCCTTACCGCAGTCAATATCAATGCGTTATACTAATGAAGAAAATTGGTTTATATAAACAAAAAAAGGAAAACCCTATGTCAACTCGCTATAAAATACGTCAAAACCTGATCTCCATTGGAGACGACTTCTGGATCGAAAATGCAGAAGGCAAGAAAGCCTTCAAAGTGGATGGCAAAGTGTTACGCATCCGCAAGACATTGGTCTTTGAAGATGCGAAGGGCAAGAAACTCGCTCAGATTCAAGAACGCCTGCTGACTATCCGCGATACGATGGTCATTGACGATGCAGATGGAAAGGAAATCGCTGTCATCAAAAAGGCGCTCATCGCACCGCTGCGTGACCGCTGGACGGTCAAGGTTAAGAATGGGGAAGACCTTGATGTGCAGGGTAGTATCCTTGAGCATGAATATTCGATCAAACAAGGGCGCATCAAGGTCGCTGAAGTGTCGAAGAAATGGTTCAGCTTTACAGATACTTACGGCGTCGAGATCGATCCCGGGCAGAATGATATTCTCATTTTAGCTGTCGCTGTTGCTATTGATATGATGGCACATCCTGACAAGAAAAAAGAGAAGAAAGAGAAGAAAGAAAAGAAGAAATAGAATGAAAAGGGTCTCGCAAAGAGACTCTTTTATTTTGTCATCCTGAGCGAAGCGAAGGATCTCTACGATAATCTCAGAGGTTCTTCGCCACCAAGAACACACATGCCCTAGCGGGCAGTGCCAGGGAGAGCGTGGCTCAGAATGACAAGACTTTTATATAAACCATTCTTCACTTAAGTCTTTCCACTCGGGATTCATGGAATTGATCAATGCGATTTTCTTTACTCGCAGCCAACCTTTAATTTGTTTCTCTCTTAAAATAGCCTCATGAATGCTTGGAGTTGACTCGTAATAAACTAAAAATTGAATATTGTATCTACTGGTAAATCCTGCGACAAGTTTCTTTTTGTGTTCGTCCACACGACGCATTAAATTATTTGTAATGCCAGTATAGAGCGTGCGCGACTTGTTTGTCATGATGTAGACATAGTATTCTTTGCCCATCTGAGTACCGACTCTTAATTATGTCGCCCTGAGCGAAAGCGAAGGGTCTCTTACATCACCGTAGAGATGCTTTGCTTTCGCTCAGCATGACATGGCAGGGGATTAACTTCTTCTCTCTTCCAACGCCTTCACTAACAACTCCTTCGCCACATTCGGGTCAGCTTTGCCTTTGGTGGCGCGTGCCACTTGTCCCATCAGCCATTGGACAATGGTTTCTTTGCCAGCGAGGAATTGTTCCACTTCTTTAGGGTTATCGCTTAATATTTTTTCAATCGCTTCTTGAATAAAACCCGTATCTGAAACCTGCGCGAGATTTTTCTCTTTGACAATCTGTGCAGGCTCGCCGCCACGCTTCGCGTTTATCATTTCACCAAACACGATCTTGGCCGAATTGCCGCTAATGGTTTTATCTGTTGTCATATCAATCAGCTGCGCAATTGACTCTGTAGAAAGCGCAACATCTTTTATGTCCACACCTGAATCATTTAAGTAACGTGAGAAATCGCCCGCAATCCATGAGTGAATCGCTTTGGCTGGACTCTTCGATTTGGCAAGAATGTTTTCAAAGAAATCTGCCAGCGCTTTTTCGGATGTAAGGAAACGCGCTTCTTTTTCTTTAAATTCAAATTGATTCACGAACCGCTGCGTTTTCGCATCTGGAAGCTCTGGCAACTGCGCCTTGATCGAGTCGATCCACGTGCGCTCCAATTGAAGCGGGGGCAGGTCGGGTTCGGGGAAGTAGCGGTAATCGTGCGCATCTTCCTTGCCGCGCTGCGAAACCGTCATACCGCGCGCTTCGTCCCAGCCCAAAGTTTCCTGCGTCACTTCGCCGCCATTTTCATAAACTTTAATTTGACGTTCGATCTCATAAGCGGATGCGCGAGTCAGCGCGCGGAAACTGTTTAGATTTTTGATCTCGGTTCTTGTTCTTAACTCAGAGCTGCCGCTCGGTCTGACAGAGATATTCGCCTCGAAGCGTAGCACTCCCTTCTCCATATCCCCAGAGTTGACTCCGAGATAACGCAAGATGGCGCGGATTTTTGTCGCATACGAAAGCGCGGCTTCCACACTCCGCATATCTGGTTCAGAGACAATTTCAAGCAGCGGCACGCCTGCGCGGTTAAAATCTACGAGGGCATAATTTTTTTCGTGCGAAAGTTTGGCAGTGTCTTCTTCCAAATGCACACGGCGGACAACCACGCGCTGTGGAGATTCTGTATCATCTAAAATATCCAAATAACCTTTGGACGCGATAGGTAAATCATATTGCGAGATCTGATAACCCTTGGGCAGGTCGGGATAAAAATAATTTTTGCGCGCAAAGGTGTTGAATTCATTGATTGAGCAATTCAATGCCAAGCCAACCAATATGGCTTGTTCAATTGCCTTTTTATTGAGCACGGGCATCGCGCCCGGCAAGCCTGTGCAAACAGGACAAATAAATGTGTTCGGCTCTGGCGCATTGGAATAATCCGCTGAGCAAGAGCAGAACATCTTTGAGTTGGTTTGCAGCTCGGCGTGGATTTCAAGTCCGATGACGGGTTCGTATTTCATAGTCGTTTAGTCTCGTAGTTGTTTGTTGTAACGTTTAAACGTTTGAACGTTACAACGTTATAACGTTGGTGTTTGTTTATGCCAGTCAGTTTCTTGTTGATACGCGTGACCGACTTGGAATAATGTCTGCTCATCTAAATGCTTGCCGATCAGTTGCATTCCGACGGGCATGTTGTTGGAGAATCCGCAGGGGAGAGCTAACGCTGGCACACCTGCTGGATTTGTGGCGACTACATAAATATCAGAGAGATACATTTCTAGTGGATCGTTTGTTTTCTCGCCGAGTTTGAATGCGGTGGTGGGGCAGGTCGGGGCGAGGAGAATGTCAACGGAGGCCAGAGCAGTTTCAAAGTCACGACGAAGAAGCGTGCGTACTTTTTGAGCTTTGAGATAGTACGCGTCATAATATCCAGCGGACAATGCATATGCCCCAAGCATAATCCTGCGCTTGACCTCTTCGCCAAAGCCTTCGTGGCGAGTCTGCAAGTAAATGTCGATCACATCTTTTGCATTTTCTGAAACGGAGAGACCGAAACGTGTGCCGTCGAAGCGCGCAAGATTTGAACTGGCCTCGGCGAAAAGCAAAAGATAATAAACAGGCAGCGCGTATTGGGTGTTGGGCAATGAGACTTCTTGAATTTTCATGCCAAGTTTTTCATACGTGCGAATGGCTTCTTGAATGGAACTTTCCACGCCCGCTTCCATGCCTGACACAAAATATTCTTTTGGTATACCAATGGTCATGCCTTTGACAGACTTGTTGATATTTTGATGATATTGCGGAACAGGCGAGTTGAAAGTTGTGCTGTCGCGCTCATCATGACCTGCGATGGTTTCAAGTACGGTCGCGCAATCATATACATCGCGAGTCATGGGGCCGATGCAGTCGAAGGAAGAGACGAGCGAGATCAAGCCGTAGCGTGAGACGCGACCATAAGTGGGCTTGATGCCTGTGACGTTGCAAAAGCCTGCGGGCATACGAACCGATCCGCCTGTATCTTCGCCGATGGTGAAGGATGCCAGCCCTGCGGACATCGCCGCGGCAGAGCCTCCGCTAGAACCGCCAGGGACTCGTTCCAAATCCCAGGGGTTGCGTGTGTTGAAGAAAGCAGAATTTTCACAGGATGAACCCATACCGAATTCGTCCATGTTGTTCTTGCCCATTAATACAGCGCCTGCATCCGCAAGTTTATTGATGACGGTGGCATTGTATTGCGGGACGTAATTTTCAAGAATTTTAGATGAGCAGGTTGTGCGAATATCTTTTGTTGAGAGGCAATCTTTTGCAGAGAAGGGAATACCTGTTAGTGGAGTGACGTTTTCACCTTTGGCGATACGTTTATCGGCTTGTTTGGCTTGTTCGAGTGCAACATCATCGGTGATGATGACATAGGATTTTATCTTCGGGTCAATTTCGTGGGCGCGTTGAAGAGTCGTCTGAGTCAGTTCGACGCTGGAGATTTGTTTTGTTGCGAGCAATTCGTGCGCTTCGCGGATGGTGAGGTTATGTAGTTGCATAAAGACCTTTAACCACGAAGGGTCACAAAGGTACACGAAGGAAAAGCTTTTAAACCTTTGCGACCTTTTGTTTCCTTTGTGGTAAAAAAAATTATTCGTCGCCTAAAACAGTTGGCACTTTGACATATCCGCGCTCTGAATTTGGCGCGTTCTTTAAAAATTCTTCGCGGCTCATGGATGGTTTGGCTACATCTTCACGCAGGATATTTGTATTGTTAGTGATGTCTGATGCGGGCGGGACGTTTTCCGTGTCCACTTCGTTGAGCATGTTGAAGTAATTAATAATGGAAGTAAATTGCGGGCTGAATTTTTCGGCCTCATCATCAGAGATTCCAAGCCGCACGAGGTGGGCTACGTGTTTGACCATATCGGTGTCTATTTTATTTGTCATAAAACCTCTTTATCACGAAGGGTCACAAAGAACCACAAAAGGTTTTAAAGGTTTTCCTTTGTAACCCTTTGTCTCCTTTGTGGTTAAAATCTACTCAAACTTAATATGCAGCTCTTTCAACTGCTTCGGCTCCACTGCAGACGGTGCATCTGCCATCACATCGCGTCCCGCTTGATTCTTGGGGAAGGCGATCACTTCACGGATGTTGGGTTCGTCGGCGAGGAGCATGACGAGGCGGTCAATGCCAGGAGCCATGCCACCGTGCGGGGGAGCGCCATACTCAAATGCGTCAAGCATATGACCGAACTTTTCTTTGATCTCTTCATCGGTATATTTAAGCATTTGGAACATCTTCATTTGAATGTCGCGGCGATGAATGCGGATCGAGCCAGACGCCGTCTCATACCCATTGCAGACCATGTCATACGCATCCGACATCACTGCGCCAGGGTCGGTATCGAACTTCGGCAGGTCTTCCATCTTCGGCATGGTGAACGGATGATGTTCCGACTCCCAGGCTTTATTTTCTTCGTTATATGCGAAAAATGGAAAGTCCACGACCCATGCGAATGCCATCATGTCTTTGTCAGCGAGGTCTAATTTATCGCGGAACCATAAACGTAAACCGCCGAGAACTTTATTTGCAATGGCACGTGTATCAGTTGCGAAGACGATAAGATCGCCGACTCCTGCTCCTGTTTTGGATTTCAACGCTTCGACTTCTTCCACCGTCACAAACTTTGCCGCGCTTCCTTTCACGCCCTCGCCTGTGATGGCCAACGTGGGCATTCCCTTCGCCCCGAAAGTTTTCGCTACTTCTGTGAGAGCATCCACTTCCTTGCGGGACATGTCTGCACTGCGAGGAGCGATAATGCATTTGATCACACCATCAGCCTCCAGTGTGGATTGAAAGACGCGGAATTCGCTTTTGGCGAAAATGTCAGAGACATCGATCAATTCCATACCGAAGCGCAAGTCGGGCTTATCCGATCCGTATTTTTCCAATACTTCATGATACGAGAATTTCGGCCACGGTGATGAGAGCAATTTCTTTTGCGGCGTGACAGCGGGAATCATTTTGGTAAATAGGTCTTCGACCAACGCGAGTACATCATCACGATGGACAAAGGACATTTCAAGGTCAAGTTGCGTGAACTCTGGCTGACGGTCGCCACGCAAATCTTCATCACGGAAACAGCGCGCGATCTGGAAGTATTTGTCCATGCCAGCGACCATGAGCAATTGCTTCAACTGCTGCGGAGATTGCGGCAAAGCGTAAAACTGTCCAGGATAAACACGCGAGGGGACGAGATAATCACGCGCGCCTTCAGGAGTGGCCTTGAACATGATTGGCGTTTCGATTTCAATGAAGCCTTGCTTATCAAGATAGTCACGCATGAATTTGATGACCTTGTGGCGCAAAACCATGTTACGGGTCATACGTTCGCGGCGCAGGTCAAGATAGCGATATTTGAGGCGTGTGTTTTCATCGGCGAGGTCTGTATCCGAACTGACCATGAATGGCAGAGTCTTTGCAGGGTTCAATACTGTGATGTTTTTTGCAATGACCTCGATCTCGCCCGTTTCCATTTTGAGATTTGCCATCCCGTCAGGTCGTTTTTGAACAATCCCCTCAATTTGCAATACCCATTCAAAACGGACATTGGCAACTTGATCGAGTATTTCTTTTGGCAAATCTGGATTGATAGTGACTTGTACCAATCCCGTGCGGTCACGCAAATCAAAAAATGCCACGCCGCCATGATCGCGTCGTCGGTGAACCCAGCCGCTAAGGGTAACTTTCGTCCCTGCATGGCTGGCCCGTAATTCTCCACAAGTATGAGTTCTGTACATAGTGCGCCTCCAGTTATTTTTTAACCACAAAAGGCACTAAGGTGCACTAAGAAAATCTGAAGGAAGTCATTGCATTGAGCCTTTGCCCCACCTTTGCGCTCTTCGTGTCCTTCGTGGTTAAAGATTTGTATAAAATAAATCGCCCTTCGCGTTTGCGTCGGGCGATTTGATTTGACTTTAATTATCTGTCAACCAGCAAAGCTTCGCCCAACGACACAGGGATCGTCATTATTATTATCATTATTGGCGAAGTAGTTGTAGTTAAACATCGTGGCGCGATTATAGCACAAAGTTATTGGTTAATAACCTGTGAATTTAACAGCGTTTTTTCAAGTGCTCGATATTAAGGAGAGTGTTTGGGTGGGGTTTACTGATATCAGCCCGAGTAATTTGCGTAGGACAAATGGGTGATAACGATGCTGCTCTGCTGCAAAGTGAATGTAAGGTTTTACTCTCAAAATTTCTTTGCCTTTGGATTAGGGTGCTGTATAGTTATTTAGGAATTACTATTTCAAAAAGGAGAATAGAAATGAATTATCGAACCATGTTTGTAATAAATGCAATTGTTGTTGCTGTGTTTGGACTGCTGTTTTTGGCTGCGCCTGAATTAATCCTCTCACAGTTTAGCGTGGCTGAAAAATATGTATCCACCATTTTGGCTGTCCGATTCTTTGGTGCGTCCATGCTTTTGATCGCAATATTAATTTGGTTTGTCAAAGAAATTAATGACGCACAGATTCAGAAAAACCTGGCGATTGTCCTGTTGATCGGTGCCGTGGTTGGGTTTGCCCTTACAGTGTTCGGAGTAGTTTCTGTGCTTCGCTCCAATGGATGGGCCTTGCTTGTGATCTACCTTTTGTTCGCTTTGGGTTATGGGTATTTGCTTTCAGGGATTGCCATTGTTCCTAAGAGTAAGCAGCAATAAACTTTTCATGTTGATTTTAAAACGGCATCCTGTTTTTAGGATGCCGTTTTTGCTTGGTGCAAAAATGCTTGAATTGATGGCACCCAAATAATTGTTTGTGCCCGACATGAAAAAGTCTCGGACATTATTCGAGACTTTTTCATGTCTTTTTTATTTCATCATAGCGGACCCGCTCAATGTGTTATATTTTTTTATTCTACCTTGAATTATATTTATTTTCCCCAAGTCATGATGTGAGACCGTCTTTGGTCTTCATGACCGGGGCTGAGGGATGTTACACTGGCCATATCCATATGCGACCGAAACTATTATTACCGATTATCGTTGTTCTACTTTTTTTATTGGCCTGTATCGCAGGGAATTTTCCTATCGCCGCATCAACTGTCCCGTCTCCTGAACCGCTGACTGTTACTCCACTCCCAACTCAAACGGCGAGTCCCACGCCGCTTGCAATAAATCTCACAGGGGCGCCAATTCCAGTATGGATCACTGAATTTGCAGACCCCATCATGGAAGCGATAGCAGACCGAAAGCCTGATTTTCATGACGACTTCTCCAGAGATCGCGGGTGGCTTAATGTCATCTCAGGATTTCCTTTACCGCGTTATGCAGATCGGCAGGATGGAGCTTTGATTCTAAAACTGTCCAAGGGGACGCATGATTCGATCTTCTATAATCCGAGGATTGACCTGAAAAACTTTGCGTTGACTTTTAACCTGAGGTTTAATCACGACCAGCCAAATGACAACAGTACGAATCCAATTTGACCCATCCAAAAATCAAAGCGTGACCTTTGACCTGTCAAATAATAGAAATTGGATATTTCAATGGGGACCCGAAAATAATTTACAGTCCATAGCTGATATTTATCCTCATTTTCCCCCAGAATATGTGCCCGTGACGATGCTGATGAAGGGTTCCCAATGCGCTGTGTATCTCAACAATGACCCTCTCACGTATTCAAGTCATTGTAGAACCAGCCCAACTTCTCAATTGCAGAAATGGAATATCTCCTTCCGCCTGATTAGTGATCACGGAAATGGAGTCGTTATAAATGTTTACAACCTGAAACTATGGGACCTGGACAAAATTCCCAGCCTGCCGTAGGATGTACTCTCACCATAGACGCTTCGCGTGGGAGTGTGTCTGCGAAGACCCATTAGGAGGAAGGACGGGTGGGGATATTGATATTAAGCCCGAGATTGTTCATTATTTCCGAATCCCAAACCATAACCTGTTGTTACCAATAATTTTCATTGACTTCATATAATTGTTCCACTCTCAAAACAAAGGTAATAAATATGGAAATTCGCTATAGTGAACTAGATAACGGCATTGGCCTGATCAAACTCGGCGACAAATTGGATATCATTGGTGTCGGTGAAATTGAAACCAAATTCACGGGCTATTGCGCGGGTGATAATGTCCGCATGATCGTGGACCTATTTGATGTTGATTTCTTCGCCTCCATTGGTATTCGACTTTTCGTGCTGACCGCCAAATTCGTTGCCACCCGCAGCGGGAAAATGGCGTTGTTAAACCCAAGCCCCGAAGTACAAAGTGTGCTTGAAATCACGGGGATTCCAGCCATCATTCCTATTTACGCTCAACTTGAATCTGCTGAAACAGTATTGCTGGCGCCCTAAAAAATATGCTTTGATACAAAAAACGGTCTCGTTGACACGGTCATGTTTTGACCGGTACGAGACCGTTTTTCTTCTGTTTTATATTTACGCAACTTTTTTCCAGTTTCTGCTTTTAGGAACTTCATCGATAAGCGACTTGCTCTTCCCAAACAGACTTGGAGATTGTTCTGCCGCGTGCATCTCCATGGCGCGGCAGCCAAGGCATACATAGCATTCAATCGAAAATACATCTGATCCTGAGTCGGTTTTGACCATAAAAGTATCGTGAAAGGGATTGTCGCTGACATAGATCTCACTTGAACCGCAGTGGGGACATTTTCCATTTACCATTATTTACTCCTTGAGTGTTTATTTTATAACTTGTAAAACACAAAAACGGTCTCATGGACATTGTGCCCGCGACCGTTTTTCATTTTTGTCGAAAAGCGTTACCATATCCACAATGTGGAATTCTGCAATCAAAGGGAGCCAGCTTTATTTGGCTCCCTTTGATTTTATTTATGTGATCGAATTAGCTTCTACGGCTTGCCGTGATCACCGCCATGATTATTAGAATTACCATTCGTTTTATCGGGTTTCCCATGACCGTTAGAGTTATCAGGCTTGTGGTTAGCGTTTGCCGTGTCGCTGTTCGTATCTTCAGTTAAAGAAGGACTGCCGTCCGCCTTGCCCGACATCACACTTCCGAGATTGTCACCATGTTTAATTGACTTGACAACATCACCCCAATTATCAGGTGTTGAGCCATCGGCCAGAGTGATATTGCTGAAATCGCCGCTCTTTTTTGCGTCTAGCAAAGCCGCAAATGTAGTGGCATCACCGTCCAGCGATTTGGTCATCCACAGCGCCTGGGCTATTACTCCAAAACCCATACCGTCATTATGGTAGGACATAATGGTGTCATAGTCGACGCCTGTCAGGCTGCTAAAGAAATCCGATAAGGCAGAGCCGACAGGATGTTGTTTTTCTGCGGATGCTGTGATTACATCGGTGGTGTTGACCGTAACCGGGGCACCCACGGCAGTGTTGCTCACCGTGGTTACACCTGCCAGATCGGTCGTGACCAATCCGAGCGATGTTGCCGTCGCGAGGCTAAGCGTTACGGTTTGCGTAGCGCCTTGACCATCAAGCAAGCTGACAGCGACCGTTGTTGCGCCATTGGCGTCTGTTCCAATGGTTATAGATTGAACTGTACCTGTGATCGTTGCTGCCTGTGCGAAGACCGCACTAACAGACACAGCCAGTAATGCCAACGTGAGGACCGTACTTACGAATGTTTTTTTCATTTTTTGGTTTCTCCTTACCCTGTAAACATAACATCATAATGTCCAATGCCCCATGCAAAACCCCCAAATCGGCTTATCAGAAATGAAAGGAAAACTGGTCAAAAGAGCCGTAACCTTTTAGAAGATTTTTCGACGTGAATGAGTCAATAATTCCATTCATTGCGCAATCAAAAACAGCCTCGTTGACATTCCGCCCGAGACCATTTTTCATCATCAAATCGGCGGGACGCTACGCAGTCCCTGCCTCAGTTCGTGAAAGTCGAATAAATTCGACTCGATCATCAGCCCGCAGGGCTTCCACGTACTGAGCAGGCAGCACTAGCACCGCTCTCCAAATTCATGTACAGTAAATTTTCTCTAGAATCTCTTCATCGGAGACTAAGGTTGCCACATTTGCATTGCATTCTGTATGACCCGCGATCAACTATATTCCAAACATATTTTGTGCAATTCGGACATTTGAATATATTTTCAAGCACATCTATTCTTTCAAAAGCGAAATTCACATCGCCAATTACAAGACCCGCTACATCAGGTGTTCGATCATGACTCCCATAGTTGACTATGAAAGTGGAGGCTTCCAATTCATTGAAAATCTTATCATCAACTACATTGAAAAACTTGCAATCATTAAGTTCTCGTTTCAACTCTGATAATAATTCTCCAGACATTCTTTCTTCATTTTGAGACCCCTGTCTAAACCTAAACCTGACCCCAAGTTTTTCTGATAATGCTTTTAATCGATTCTCTATATAGGTTCTGATAATAGGAGCCGCAAATTCTACTTGTCCCTTTTTTAGTGCTTCTTGGCAATCTTCAAGTTGCTCGCCTGGAGTGTTTTCAATATCTACTCCATCTTCATAACTCCAGTTCTTAATCCGTTTATGCTGCCAGCCCTTTTTTACCAATCTGCGAAATTGATCAAACCAAATATTATCGTGTGTAAGAACCAATAGCTGATAATCACTAAATTCATCCACCAGAAGTTTTGCCAAATCAATTCTGTGCTCTGCGTCAAAACTGTTGATAATGTCGTCAAGCACAATGAAGCTATTCTCGACATTAAACGCACGCACGGTGGCTAAGAAAAGACAAACGCCAAGTCCATTCAAGTAAGATTCGCTAAGGAATTTTCGTGGAGGCGTTATTTCCTCCCCTTTATAATAAATAAGAAACTCAACGCCGTCTTCGTCAGGTAAAAACTTTAAGTGTATTTTGTCAAAGCCTTCATCATGATGGATTTTCAAGAAATATCTTGACACGTTTTCTGAAATCGCATCTAATACTTTCCCCAGCGTTTGTCTTCTCAAATCCTGAAATGCTTTCGAAACAATCTCGATGGAAGAAGTTTGTATTTTTAATGGAATTAAATTTGCTTCCATACTCGCTAATACATTCATGTGTGAAGCAAGGTTATTTAAATTTTGAAATGCTTCAATCCTAGCTATCTCATCTTTGGTTGGCTTAAGGTCTTCTTGAGCAGTACGAATTTTTTCCAGCGAGAGTTTTGCCCGTTTATTTAGTTCTTTTAGCTTATCTTCTAAACCTAATTGAACAAGGTTAATTGTTTTGTTTGTTTGAAGCTTTTCGTCCGACAAAGATTTAGCTCTTGAAAGCGCATTTGCAATTTCCACTGCCAATTCTTTTAGAGATGAAAAATCTTTTTTGGTGCTAATAAATAATTGGTTAACTGTAATTACTCTTGAATTAATATTTTGCAACTCTTTTTTTGCATTAGAGCGGCTAATTTCAAATACTTCAATTTCCTTCTTGATGCTTTGATCTTTATTTTGGTGTTCAGTTATGTGAGCTAGCAATCGATCGGTTTCAAATCGAACATCGCATAATGGGCAAGTGCTCTTTTCCCATTGCCCACTTTCTAGAATAATTTTCCCTTGATTTAAAAGTTCTTGTAATTGAGCTGAAAGAACTTTTATAGGTTGTAAACATATTTCGTTATAAGATGTAGCGAATTGTAGAAAGTGTTTTAGTTGCGGAGGATTCTTTAAAAGTTCTTCAAGTATTGTTTCGGCTGATTTTAGTCTTGCAAGCTTAGCTGCTCTATTATCGGTTTTTGAAGATTCCTTTGCCTTTTCGTCAACCGCTTCTAGTTCAACCAGATTGGTTATTTTCTGATTGATACCTAGTTTTTTCGATTGTAGTTCAGCATATCTCCAACAAGCAGAATTAGTGAAAACGTCTGACTTTATTAGTTTTTTTACTTCTGCTTGCCTTGATTCAAGATTAGCTTTCTCGTCTTCCAAAATCTTCTTTAGACGATTTTCAACAGCCCCAATATTATCTCGAATATCTTCCCATCCCTCCATTCCAATTAAGTGGGAGATTTGTTTACGTTTATTTCCTTTTGTCTCAACTACGAATTTTTGTAAATCCTTATGCCGTAATAATAAAAGTTCATTTTTACTTTTGTCCAAATATTCTCTAAAGACAGAGGCGTCATTTGAATATGTTTGTTTGCGGACCGAATCAAGGGTTAAGCTGCAATTCAGCGCAGGATCCGTAAAGTCAAATCTTACAGATGAGGCTTCATCACTTCCTAGAAGGCGATGACGATAGTCGTCCCTTGAACATCCTTCTTTCATTAACTCAGAAATGTTACCTGTATAAAACCATTCAAACCCGTCCCCAATACTTGACTTCCCTTTTGCATTTGCCCCAAAAATAAGCATACTGTTATTACGATTTGTAAAATCAACATTAATTGTATGTCTTATTCCCCTGAAACCAGTAATTGTTAGAGATGAAATTTTCTTGGTTGGCATTATTTCCTCCTTATTGATTGCTTCGCGTTAGTTCTAGCGCAGTTAACAATTCATCACGATTGAGATTTCCTTCATTCCATAACTTCTTTATAGCAGTTGCAACATCTGGATCAATATCTGGAAGTTTTTCGAGATTTTTAAAGAATTCTTGTAATATCTCATTTGCGGATTTCTCTTCAAGTGGGTTTGGCATGTTTACCTCCATTTAACTGTTGTCATTATAGCACCGACAAATTTCCATGTTGACGATGATTATTATTGTCCACCGTTCACTGACTCCCACCATCCCATCAACTCACTCATTGCTAGACTCGGCGTCGCATCCCCCTGACGACCTGAATTCCACGTCACGATCAAATCCTTCTTCGCGCGCGTGATGCCCACGTACAACAAACGCAGACGTTCCTTCACGTATCCCAGCCGTGAATGCATCGTCGCCGCGCCTTCTTCGTACCAATCATATTCACCCGTCGACTCGAGCGCGGTCAATTGAGCCAGCGCCTCCGCTTCGAGATTTAGTCCACTGCGCACGAACCACTTCTCCGAAATAAAACGGTCATTCGGCATGTTCGACGGGAAGTCATAATTATTGACCGACATCATATACACGCGGTCCCACTCCAGCCCCTTCGCCTTGTGCATTGTCGTCACCACCACCTTGCCGCGATGCCGTTCAGGGTCAAAGCCCGAATCATCCGACGAGAAGCCGATGAAGCGCCGTTCATTTTTTGCGATCACCGCCAGCTCCGAGGTCAACTCAGGCAGGCGCCAATCGTTGTGGTCATCGGCAGCCTTGCGTAAGACCAATGCCAATTTATGCGCCAGCGCCAAATCGGATGCTTCTGTAAACACATCCTGTGCCAAGGTCAGCACCAACTGATCAATTGGAAGCGTGACCGCATTCAACCAGCGCTGAACGTTGACTCGAAATTCTTTTAATTCTTCGATGACTTCGAACGCCTCAGACTCAACCAAGCCTGCCAGCCAATCATCAGCCTGACTCGGCGCGATGAATTTTTCCACATGAACCAGCGTCCGCAAAATATCAGATGTCGTTGTGAGGAGCTCAGTTTGTGATGTCATTGCGAGCGCACTTTGCGAAGCAATCTCCTCATCGTCGGCATTCACCTCGTCAAAAGGAGATTGCTTCGTTCCTCGCAATGACGGACCCTCCCTCCAATCCCTCCTCCACACTTCATACGCTTTCGATAACTTCCGCGCCGATTGCGGGTCTGCCAGATACGACAATAAATAATTCAACGATCCCGCCGCCGCGCGTGTATTCGCCGTGGACGAGATCAACTCGATGGCTTCAATGCCGCGTTTGCGTAACTCATTGACCACTTCCACGCCGCGTTGATTGCGCGGGACTAATACCGCGATAGTCGGCTTTTCTTCCTGCGCTGAATCAGCAAATGAATCCAAATGACTCTTAACCGACTTTGCCACCGCTTCCAATTCATCTTCAGGTGTGAACTTCCTGCTGATGAACTTAATCCCCTCAGGGTTATCGGGCGGGTTGACAGGTTCATACCCCGCAGGCACTGGCTCAATGTGGGGGAGTGATAACGCCGAGCGCGCGTTTGCATCAGGGTGCGCGGTCATCACCCAATCAATTAAATGATTTGCCAGCGCAATCACCGCAGGCTGTGAGCGCCCCGACTCGGGCATGTCCGCACTTGGATTCATGCGAATAAATTCACGCAATAAATCAGGATCCGCGGTTGTGAAGGTTTCAAAGATGGCCTGATTTGGGTCACCCACGCGCACCCAGTTTCCTCCAATTTCATACGGTGGTTGAGTAGCCCCGCCGCTCTTCGCGGGGCGTATCGAAACCATATTCTCGTCGAAACCTGCACTTAATAGTGAAAGTATCTTCTGCTGCGTCCTGCTTGAATCCTGCGCCTCATCTTCCAAAATGAACGGATAACGAAAACGCAATCGCTCCAGATACTCTTCGTCATTTTGAAGCAAGGTCAATGCCAAACGGATCAAGTCGTCAAAGTCCACGGCGCCGCGGTAGGCGAGCGCACGTTGGTAGTCCGCGTAAATGCTATAGCCAAGTTCTGCGAGAGGCAGCGGGGCGAACGATGCATCTAGTTTGAGTCGCAGGCTTTCGGGAGTCAAGAGGCGATCTTTCGACGAGCGGATAAATGCCACAGCCAGCGAGTCTACTAAATTGGGTAATTGCTGACGTTTCACCCAATCCCGTTTGGAAGATTCCAGCGCGGGGTCGAGATAGTCATCCAAAAAATCGGGATGAGCCGACAGCCAGGCATTGACCGCTTCACGGCGAATAAATTCGGCTTCGCGTTCATCAATGATGCTGAATTGATTTTCCAATCCCACGCTGGCGGGTTTCTCGCGCACAATTTCATGTGCCAGCGCATGCAGTGTGCGCACACGATATTTATAAAGCACCTGAACAGGATTCTCGAAGAAGCGTTTGATGCGCGTCTCAAAATTATCCACCGCCGAGTTGACCAGCGTGACGATGAGCACTTCCTGCCCGTCCTGCAATTGGTTCTCGTGAATGATCTGCGCCGCGAGCGCGGAGAGAATGTGCGTCTTGCCCGCGCCAGGAACGGCAGCAATACCAAGCCGTCCGCCTGTGTAGCGGAGGATGTTTTGTTGGGAGGGGCGAGGGGTGAAGGGGGGGGGTGTCATGGGTTTGGGTGTTGAGGTGTCAGGTGTCAAGTATTTTCTGTTTCGATAGTTTGATTCTACTCTGTCAACCCGCACGGTGATGAACCATCGTGCTACGCTTCGCGTTACAAAGTCCGCTAAAGCGCGGACTAGGCGGCTGTGCCGTCTTCGTAGGCGTAGCCGTGGGGTTTATCCCACGGCGGGAAATGCCGAGCAACACACCGCACCCACATAACTACGATTCATCCATCTGCTCCATTGCTGCGATCAACGTACCATCTGCGTGGTGCTGTTTCTGATGATGAATATATCCTACCACCGATGAAAGATTTTTCTCGCCAAAAGACAACACACCATATTCATCCTGCCAGTGGAATTCAAAATCAGGTTTGATCACATGATTTATGAAATGTGAACTATTACCCTTTACATCTCCAACGAATTTCGCGGGAGCCACCTTTGGTGGAACTGAAACAGCAAGGTGAGCATGATCCTCAATCCCACCGATGGCGTGAACAAATCCGCCTATATCCTGTGCCTTTGCGGCAATGGCACGATATAGTTCAGGCTGAATGACAGAATCAATTAATGGCAAACGATTCTTTGTGCTCCATATAAAGTGATAGTAGAGTTTTGAATATGGCATATAGTATTTCAACTATTAGGGTATGGATATAAACTCCAATATCGTATCAGGGTGTTTATCTGTGACCAAAAGAAACCCACGGTTATCCAACAGCGCCAGACCTTCCCAGTTGCGTGAGACTGTATCCAATGGAATTTGAACGGGCGGATTATCTGCCAGCGTGAAACCAGTGCTTGAGTAATTTAATTTAACCAAACGTTCCACTTGCTGAATATCTTTCGATGATGTTCCGCCATTATAGTTTTCGAGAAGCGGATCAGATGTGGTAAAGAGTTGAGTGTCGTTTGGAGAAACATTATTGATGACCCAAATCTCTCCATTTGCTGCAAGCGCTGCATCTGTTACACGATATTCAAGATTGGGGAATGAAGCCGTTCCTTCTGGTATCAGGTCAAGGCTGAAAATGTGAGCAGTGGGCTGTGGATTCAACTCCGTTCCATTGACCTCGAAAAAAGTAAATATCTTATTCTGCATAATGACAAGCGCTTCGTTGGTGCGATTATCCATTTGAATGGTTGGTTGTATTTCAACTATATGAGTTGTGTCGAGGACGATTTCTTTCAAATCAGGCGATATTGTCCCAGATACTAAATACCCCATCATCTTATTGCCCTTTCCCGATTCGATGGTCATATAAATATGTTGATCTAGATAGCCGATCGATTCAAACCCTTCATAATTTAGAATGCTGTCCTTCAAGCCTGGTGCGCTCAGGATGATCTTGGATGGAATGATCGGTTCTTTTGATTTGCCATCCAGATAATCTAATATCGTTTGTTTTTGAATGGCAAATAGCGCGCCTTCATTCGGCCCAAATTTCTCGGGATATTGCGGCATCAGGATCAATGTATCACCAATCCAGGCCATGCCTGAGAGTTCAGCTTTTTTCTTTGTGATGGATCCGTCCATGGGAATGATCACAAAGGATGGTTCGCTTGGCGCAGCCTTGGTTGGCGGGGCGGAAACATGGCAACCTGCAATGTTAATAAAAATAAACACGCCTAGAAGAAGAGTGCGATTATTTAATTTCATTATTTCGCCTGACCCGAATTCGCATCCACCATCATGCTTGAGGTGTCCACTGCTTCAAAATCGTTCCCTGTCAATACATCCAGTAGATGCAGCATGTCATTGTCCCAGCGTTCCTCGGGTGCGCCGCTTATATACCAATTCGACCCATTGTCCGCGAGAACAATGCCGTATGTTTTCATGGCTTGCAGAATTACTTGCATTTCTTGTGGAAAACTTGAAATGTCATAATCTGCTTTCAAGCGAAAACGCGCACCCATGGGCGGCACTCCATCTTGCGCATCCGATGTTAAATGGCGCGCGGGCCAAATGTATCCAGCCGTGTCTTCCGCAGTAAATCGCAAGGCGTGATTGATCTTGCCAGTAATTATTTCATCATAACGAACAAGCCCAGGCAAAATGGGTAAACCCGCTGCATCGGCTGATGTCCAGTCTGCGGGGCGTAGAACGTTGGAGTTCAAATCCCATATTGCGCCAGAGCCGCCGCTCCATTTTCCATTATCAAAACTTGCATCATAGATTTCATACAGTACGCAATTTTCTGAATCCACCACAAGGATGTGATGATCAGATCCCCACTCTCGGATTGGATTATCAGGCAGGGGATAAGGTCCCAGATCAGATTCATCTGGATAATAAAACTCGAATCCAACTTTCGGGACAGTTGATTCTGTCACGATATTAAATGGAATCCCGATTGGGCCGCCATCCCATTCGCCCGAGCCAAAGTCCATGTGGAAACTTTCAGCCGAGCCAATACTATTCGTCCACGCATCAGATTGCGGATGAGTCGGAAGCGAATCAATGGGCGTGTTCCAATAATTGTCTGCAGGGAAGATTGGACAGTTTGAGATGGAGTTGATATTGCCCGGAACTGTGGCAGGTTCGGTCAAGGGAAGCGGCGGTTGAGTGGCGCTGGCTGGTTGTGTCGTAGGCGTCGGGTTGACTTGTGTGTTACATGCCAACATAGCCATAATGAGGATGATGTATGCGATGGAGTTTTTATTTTTCATTTGTCAAAGTCCATTGTTTCCATAAAAGAAATAAGATGGCAATTGCGTTAATTACAACGGCGAAGGGCATAATGCCATTGCCAGGAATATTGAACAGATAAGGCATATAGGATATAAGCGAAATGACTTGATATGCAATGGGAATGAACCATAGTTCAGGCAGGAAAAAAACTGCCGCAATGGAGAAGACATCAGCAGGGTAGAAATATCGATCGTGCATTTTGGGTAAAACAAAGGGTGCAAGTGCGACAGAGATAAGCGCACTTAAGATAAAAGTGGATCTGGTCAGCTCATATTTTTTATATCCATAAATAAGCACCCAGGCAAGCAGGATGACAACGGCTAGGGGAATACCCGCATAAAGGGCAGTTTTGTATCCACTCTCTCCAATAAAGTAGTAAAAATTTGCGGCGTTCAAAGATGCTTTTGCGAATGTCTCACCTTGTACCTCATAGGTTGAAAGAAGTGAATTAATAGGACGCCCGGCAAGAAGTGTAGGGATGAACGTGGCAGCATAAACAAATGGAACAATAAAGAAGGAATAGATTGAAATTTGTTTTTTAAAGAAAAGAATCGCGAGAAAGGGAGCTATCAGGATGCCCTGGGCTTTGATTGCGATGGATAATGCGAATGCGGCGAGCGCAAGAGTTGGTTTTTCTTTAATGAGTAGAAAAACTGTCAGCAGAAGAAAACTGGTATAAAGCGAATCGGTTTGTCCCCAGAAAGAACTGTTGACCATAACGGTTGGCGCTACCCAAAATATGAGTGCGGCAAGTATGGGTTTTGTTTCCTCCTGATGGTGTGTTTTGACAATTTGGTAAATAAGAATTGCGCTGAGAACATCAAATATAATGGGGATGAATTTGATGGCAACAAGAGGTTGTAGAAATGACTGTGTGAGGGTGGCGATGACAAGCAGATATATGAACGGTGGGTTGTATCCAAAATGTTGACTCCCCAGCGACTGTACAATGCCTTTACGTGTAATGTAGGAATACCATTTCAGATATGCTTCCATGTCCAATGTCCTCGCGGGAATGAACATGATTCGCAGGGCCAGCCCCATTACGAATAATATAGAGAAAAGAATAAACCATTTAAATTCCTTTGAGATGGTCATAATATCTTCCTTTGTTGATAAAGTTGCTTTTTGCCTGCGGAGGTGTACGTTGTCGGAGCTTCAGGTATCTCTGGGTTAGAGTAAATAATCAGGCCTACTCCTCAGTTTGCCTTTGTATAACTTTTTGAAACGCTCTCAGCAATGTCCCACGTTGTTCAAAACCCGTCTCGCTTAGATCGGCCAATGCCAGGAATAATTTTTCACGACAGCGGCTTAACAATCCGCCAGCCAGACGTGCTAATGATTTTGTCTCTGCGCTGACTTCGTCTGTGTCCATCCACAATCGGCCTGATTCCCAATGACGTGACAGAACATAAGGGTGTGTCAATGGCTGCGACAGGCGCTGTACCCATCCACTGGAGCCAGGGTCAAGCCAGAATTGTACGGCCACAGGATGGTTCATCATTAAGAAGGTGTGTGCAGGTGCAACCAACACCGTCTCTTTATTTTCGCTGCGCCATGATTCCAGATATTGTGCTGCAATTACGCCGTCTTCCAGCATGGAAATATACTCTCTGCCAAGATCGAAAGACTCAAGCCTTGTTAAGTCTAATGACTCCATTGCGTAACGGAATTTTTTGATGGATTCGATCAAGCTGGATGCGATGCGAACTGCATCCACATTGCGGTGGAATCCGTATTCGGGCTGCGAAAGCACTTCGCCGAATAACTTTCGCAAAAAGAAATCCAGCGGCAGGGGTGCATTTTCACGATATTCATTCAGCCATTTGCACAGGTTTGAATATTTTTCGCCAAGTAAATATGTAATGCGTTCCTGCATCTCGGGCTTGATTTGGTCAAAGGATGAAAGTGCCAGATCTTTTGGACGATAAACAATTTCAGTTAGTAATTGCGCGCGGATCAGATCGGTATCCAGCGCGAACATTAATGCGTGCGTCACATCAAATTTTGCGGGGTGCACATTCCAGCCTGGATGTGCCAGCGCAGACAAGGTCAGTAATGTTTTGCTCGCAGGCTCGTCACGCAGCGAACGTGACGGCCGATGGGAGCGCCACGGAATTTTTGCTTCTTCCAAACGATTTGTAATGGAGAAACGCAGCGCATCTGAAAGATATGGGGCCAGTACCACGATCTCAGATGCGGGAATTCCATCCGCTTCGATCAGCGCTTTGATTCTGGAAACGATAACGTCCAGCATCTCAGGATAATAATGAGCCAGAATAAATTCGAGCGAGTTGTTTGGATTCTCATTTTCAGGTTCGCGGTGGGTGAGTGCAGAAACAAGTGAATCAGAAAGCTGGATAATATTTTCAGACGAGACAAAACTTTCAGTGAATTCGATTTTCTCATCACAGGCATCACTCAAGGCAAGCCCGGTCACTGCGTCACCTCCGAGGAAGTAGCGGTAGCCCGCATCATTGTCGTAGATCAACAGCGCCGAGTCCAAGTCTGCGAGCCATTCGTTGATGATGTCGTGTGCGCGAGGTGCGTCTTCTTCCACATTGTCATAAATAAGGTGGCGATAGGTACGCTTAAGATAATTCTGTACCTGTGCTTGAGGCCAGAGAATGTTTGAAAAGATTTCAAGCTGCAGGGAAAAATCAAGCAGGTTGTGATCAAGGCAGTATTCACGGAAGAGTGTTGCGCAATCCTGTGCGTCCTGATAGATGCGGCGCTGGACAGGGTCGCCGAACCAGGCGGCGTCCATGCGGGAGCCGATCTCGGTATAAGGAAAACCAACCACTGCGGCTTTATTTAAGTTATCGAGGATTTGAGAGTACAGGCGGTTGCGGTCAATGGTCAACGATTGAAAATATTCCTGCTCCAATAAAGGCCGCACGAGATATGCCATGTAGTATTGTGCAGTTTCAAGTGTTAAAAACACAGGCGGCTGATCTGGATTTTTGAATCCTGCAGCTTCAGCAGCAATCGGCCAAAACAGATCGGTCATTCGTTTTGCAAGACCACCAATCGTGGCAGATGTAACCTCGCCGCCTGCGCGCCGTTCAGGGCTAAGCAGCAGATCGAGATAGGGCTCCTGCATTGTCCGCTGCGGGGTGAGCATGAGGATTGAGTCTGCAGGGACGCCTTGCGCGAGCAGATAGCGCATCCTTTCTACGCCGACAGTTGTTTTGCCCGTCCCTGCACGGCCTGATACGAAGAGACGAATGTCTCGGGGAGATTCAATGATTTGATGCTGAAGCAGGCTGAAGCTGGTCATGAAGCGAGGGTAAAGGATGTGGGGAGTTTTGTCAATTATCTAATTCAAATTTTTTGAAAAAAACTTTTTTGTGCGTTCCCATGCATCCAAGGATGCATGGGAAATATAAACACTTGGATCACTATCACGGAAGAAAGCGTGACCTGAATTTGGGTAGGTGATGACTTCATGCTCCACGCCGACTTCGTCCAGTAATTTGTCAAACTCTTGAATTGTGCCTGCGGGTATGGAACCGTCTGCGTCGCCGAAGAAGCCGAGTACTGGAGCCTTGAGATTGGTACGAAGTTGATCAAAGACAGTTTGCATCCCGCCGCCATAATAGGTGCATACAGCATTTAATGGCCGCATTGTGCTGAGCATTAATGACATGCGCCCGCTGAAGCAGAAGCCGACACTGCCGATCTTTCCATTGCAATCAGGGTGAGATTTGAGTGCATCAAACATGGATGCCAAATCATTGTGTGCATTCGGCGCATATTTTTGTACGAGTTTCATTGCGGTATCGCCGTCGCCGAGTTGTGCGAGTTCACCATGATAAAGATCCGGCGCGAAAGCAAGATAACCTTCCTTTGCAAAACGATCTGCAATGGATTCGGTTTGTGCGTCCAAGCCCCACCATTCCTGAATCACGATCACCGCAGGCCAGGGACCATTTCCATTTGGTTTTGCAAGATACCCTTTGACCGAGCCAAGTTGAGTTAATTCATTCATTTTTATCCTCCTGGAGTGGGCGTAGCATCGCTGTTGGCAGGTTCAGTTGTACTGGATGCTTCGCTAGTGTTTTCTGAAAAACTTCCGCCGTAACCAACGCTGCAAATACCAATGTCATCCTGCAGAACACAGCCATATAATGAGCCGCTGGTTATCGTATTAAGTAGAGTGAGCAGGTCTTCCTGGGTATCTGCAAGCAAGGTCAGTGTGTTGCCGTTTTTGTTTTTCTTAAAGAGTAACAACCCATTACCTACCCGGCCGATGTCGCCAAAATTTTTGATGGATATTGTCTCACTAAGGTCATCGAAATTAATATTAAATGGGTCGGTGAATTTCAACAGATCGTCACTTGGAGTGAATGTGCCAAGAATGATGGCATCGCCATCCTGCGGTGCTTTATCCACGATTTTAGTGGACATATTTATTAGTTTCATCGACGATTGAAGTCCGCTGATTGCTGAAATTGTCTCTGCTGTCAGCTGTACATTGGATGATAAATAAATCTGTAAATCGGGCTGTGTAAAGATATAGGGAAAGTTTGCAAATGAGAGCGTTTGCTTACTGCCTAAAGAAAAGTCTGCGATATTGGCGATCAATGTTGAATTATCCAGCACATTTTTGTAAGGAGAGGATAGGAATGTGAAATCGCCGAACACGAGAACATTTCCATCTTTGTTGAGTACTGCACCGCCCTGGCTTGGATCCTGCGCATCGTCAATGGACGAGAGGGTTGATTCTGTTCCTCGTAGCAGAATCAGCCCTGACGGTGATGTGATCGAGTGAGTTCCATATAAGGCAATTTTTTTGAGACCAATAGCTAATTCATTTTTGCCAAACCCGTCGAAGTAAACATTGCGGAAATTACCTTCGTGATCCTTAACGTTGTAAAGATAATCATTATTGACCGTGATTCCAAAAGGAGACAACAAGGGATTAACGATGTTCGCATCTGGCAGGGCTGTGATGGAACCTGTAAAGTAATCTGAATATACCAATCCATGTGTGGCATCGGTAAACACTAACAGTCTTCCCCCGCGAAGTACGAATGCTTGAATCACTCTGGCTTCGTCCGCGCTGAATGTAGTGGATGGAGAAATGATTACGTAGGAGGCGGCATATTTCAATTTGTATTCCAAGGAGATGGCGTCTAAGACTGTGTCCAAATGCCCGCCGCGTTTTTCGATGGCTTCCTTAAGAGAGAGTATTTCAGAGGGCTGATACTGATTTACATGTGCGAAATCAAATAATACAACACCGTTCGTTTGTTTTATATCTGTTTCTACAATCGGGGTTTCCAAAGGAAGTTGGGAAACTGAAAGCCCCTGGTAATCTGGAGTGGAAATTTCAGGTCGATTTGGGATGCCGCGATAAAACCACAATCCGCGTGCAAGAATGGGAATGATTAATGCTGCCAATGCAATCCAAAGCATATTTTTTTTCATGATCGCCTCCTATTGTTTTGTAGGTAGCTGTGGAATGAAAAGAAGGTACATGCCTGGTTCAGTGGGATAAGGCAATTTGATACCCTCCTGGCTTTGGGCAAAGAAAGGAAAACCTGAAGAATTCTGGATACCAACCAGGTTATACAAATCAGCGGATTGGTAATTCGCCACATCGGCCAATCTCGCTGCTGCGTTGATCGCATCTCGTTCAGTGCCCAGCTCATCGGCAATACCGATACGAACTGCTTCATTCCCTGCCCATATCTTTCCACTCAATATAACTTCAGTTCCAATTTTGAGTTTATCTCCTCTGCCTAATGTTACAGCTTGAAAGAATCCCTCTTTGATCATATCGATCTGGCGCATATCTGAATCGCGTGGCGCTCCCCAGAGTTTATAAGGTCCCGTAGAAATGATATCTTCGTAAATAATTGGTGAAGAGGGCAGGTATCCAATTACCCCGATGTTTCCAATCATTGAAGTTGGTTTGACATAAATATAGTCCGTGTTCGATGAGAGATAGTAGGCGCCGCTGGCTGCCATTCCATTCACCACCGTAATGACAGGTTTTTTCGCACGTAATCTTGTCAACTCCATATATACCGCTTCGGTGTCCACAACGGTTCCGCCCGGGCTGTCTAATGCCAGTACCACCGCGCGAATTTCAGGGTTGTCTATTGCGTAATTGATCTGTGCGATCATGTCTCGTGCTGTTTGGGAGTAGATCGCATCGTTTAGCCGAATGACCCCAATTATGGGCCGTGGGATTATGGATGCAAGAATCAGGCCTGCAACAAGAGGAAGCACCAGCCAAATAAACCACGTGCCAATTTGGTTCCATTTCAAGTCAGATTGATTCATGATAGCTCCTATTTGGTTTTGTTCAGGATATACGAGTTAGGGATGTTTGTCAATAAGGTTGTCTTTAGAAATGAAGTATTGTATAGTAGGGCAAAACTAAATAATCCAACATATTTCACGGAGGTACCACATGCCCACACCACTCAAAACTGTTGCTAAAGTTGCAGCAGTATCAGCCAACCAGACTTCATTTGTAAAATTCTCAGATAAGCTGACAGGCTCGATCAATGACATAACCAAGATCATCGAACAGCATAAGGAAATGATTGATTCAATTCAGGAAATCGCGCTTGAGCTTACCAGTTCCATTGGCTCGCTGCATATCCTCACCGTTAAATATGCTCGGATTGCGAATCAAATCCTGGACGTTCTTCTTCCCATCCTTAAGAACCTGCCAATTATTCCCAAGAGTGTAATGGATTTGCTTGTTAATCTTGAAAGCATGACCCAGAAGATCATTGATAATGAGGCAGATACATCAAAGACGATCACCGATGTTCGGTCAGGTCTGCAGACAGGTGATGTGAATAAGATCAAGGGACATGCTGGTCAACTTCAAAATGTGACCAGAACCCTCTCAGGCATGCTTCCTAAATAGCATTTGCCGATTCTTTCGACCTTGGAGCTGAGTCTGTTTCCCTGGCATTCCAAAGCCTTATTCATTTTCTGTATTCTCACTCCTTTGAAGAGGGGAGTGGATTAGATTTTTGCGCCCCCAAATCGTTGACAGGTGGGCCAACCCGCATGTATAATACCGTCCGCTAAATAACCCAGCTTCCCCGTGACTAGGCGTAGAGTGTAAGTTCTCCGCAGGGTACGCGGCGAAGTGATGACTGGAGATAATAATGAGAATTGCAATCGTTGAAAGCGGCGGCAAACAATACCGCGCCGTTGAAGGTTCTACTATTGATGTAGACCGCTTGGCCCATGAAGTAGGCAAGAAATTTGACTTTGAACGTGTCCTGCTTATGGCAGATGGTGATGTCATAATGATCGGTACTCCGACTGTTGGCGAAATCATAGTATCAGCCACAGTTATGGATCACATCAAAGGTCCCAAGGTTACCTCTTTTAAATATCGCCCCAAGAAACGCATCCGTGTGAAGGGTGGGCATCGCCATTTTTATACTCGTTTGATGATCGATTTCATCGGCAAGGCTGGCGAAGAGCGCAAAGTTGAGAAGAAAGAACCAGTAACCAAGGTTGAAAAAGCTGAAGTAGTAATTGAAGAGCCAAAAGCTGAGAAGAAGGCAAAAGCTCCCGCAAAAGAAGCGGAGAAGAAACCTGCAAAGAAGGCTGAAAAAGCTCCTGCAGTAAAAAAGCCCACAACCAAAAAGACTGATAAGTAGGACAAGAGGTAGAAATGGCACATAAAACAGGTGGCGGATCAACCCGCAATGGCCGTGATAGCAACTCCCAGCGTTTGGGTGTGAAGCGTTACGCCGGTCAATTTGTTCTTTCTGGAAATATTCTCGTTCGCCAACGCGGCACAAAGATTAAGCCAGGTCTCAATGTTCTGGTTGGCAAGGACGATACTTTGTTTGCGATTGCAGACGGAGTTGTGATGTTTGATGTGGTCCATGGCCGCAAACGTGTAAATATTGTCCCAGCCGAGGTGGAATAAAATGAAAGCTGAAATCCATCCCGTAGTTTATGATGCACCAGTCCATTGCGCTTCCTGTGGCAAGACGTGGGTAACCACTTCCACCAAAAAGGAATTGCGTATTGATGTGTGCTCAAATTGTCATCCATTCTTTACCGGCGAATCAGCCCGCTTGATTGATATTGAAGGTCAGGTAGATCGCTTCTATAAGAAACTTTCTGCTCGTCAGACCTATGTCGAAGAGCAGAAGGCAAAAGAAGAATCTCTGAGCTCTCCAGATCGCTCCATTGATGATTTGGACCTTGCTCCTCGTGCAGCTGATGCGCTCAAGAAAGTTGGAATTCTTACCATCGGTCAAGTACTTGCCAAACTTGGTGAAGGAAATGCTGCCATGTTGGAAGTTGCCGGCTTTGGCCAGTCATCACTTACTGCTACGAAGAAAAAGCTTCGTTCCATGGGCTTTGAAGTACCAGAAGTTCCAGATGCACCGAAGCCTCCTAAGGCTCCTAAAGCTGCAAAAGAATCAGAAGCGGAAACCGAAGAACCAGCCGCTGAATCAGGCGAGTAGACAGTATTTCTCTGATTACTTTGTCAGTTAAAGATTTCTCAGGTAAACTAGACAGGCAGATGCATAAAAGCGTCTGCCTGTTTTCATAAATAATCCCAATACAACCCTTTCCAGTTGTGGGAGAGGGGGAGACTCTGAATGAAACATACACACGGTTCAATTGAAGTTGTTTGCGGCTCCATGTTCAGCGGCAAGACCGATGAGTTGATTCGCAGGCTTGTGCGCGCAACGATCGCAAAACAAAAAGTGCAGGTATTCAAACCTGCCATTGATATTCGATATGCAGTCGAAAAGGTCGCGTCTCATGCGGGCTCAACATTTGACGCAATTCCTGTTGAAAAGGCTGCAGAAATTCGTTCAAAGCTAGATAAGGATACAACCGTAGTTGGTATTGACGAGGCACAGTTCTTTGATTCGGAAGTTGTTAGTGTAGCCCAGGAACTTGCCGCCCGTGGAGTACGGGTCATTGTGGCAGGATTGGATACTGATTTTCGCGGCGAGCCATTTGGTTCAATGCCCGTGCTAATGTCTGAAGCAGAAGATGTTGCAAAACTCCATGCGATTTGTATGGTCTGCGGAGATGACGCTTCGCGTACCCAAAGATTGCTCAATGGCAAGCCCGCTCGTTATAATGAACCCATTGTCATTGTTGGCGCATCGGAAATGTATGAAGCGCGTTGCAGGCAGCATCACGAGGTCCCCAGGTAGTTGGTTGAACGAAAGCTAAAGGAACTATCCCATGCAAAACTATAAAGATGTACTCGCTGAAATACTCATTGACTCAAAAGCTTTACAGTCGCGTGTGAAGGAACTTGGCGAACAAATTAGCATAGACTATCCGAATGGAGATCTTTTACTCATTTGTATTTTACGAGGCGGCGTTCCATTTCTAGTGGACTTAAGTCGAAATATTACATCTCCACATATGATTGACTTCATGGCCGTTTCTTCCTATGGCGTAGGTAAGCGTGAATCAAGCGGCTCTGCTCGAGTTGCATTGGATCTGCAAACAGATATTCGCTTCAAGGATGTACTACTAGTGGAAGACATTGTCGATAGCGGACACACGATCTCGTCAGTTTTACAAATGCTTGAAACCCGCCAACCTAAATCTCTCAAAGTATGTGCGCTCTTGGATAAGCCTGAACGGCGTGAAGCAGAAGTGCCCATCCATTATCTTGGCTTTTCCATTCCCAATAAATTCGTCTTTGGATATGGCCTTGACCTGGATGAATATTATCGTAATTTGCCTTTTGTCGGCGTTGTAGATTTGAATAAATATAAACCAGCCGCTTGATTTGAAATTTCACCTCGAGGTTATATGCAAGACGATGCATCTTCTCCCTCGCAAAATAATTCTCCATATGCTGGCCGCTGGGTAGCCCGTGTCCGCGGAAAGATCGTTGCGCAAGGGGGCACGCCTGAGCAAGCTTTGCGTGCTTCACTTCACAGTCGACATAAAGAAAAGCCAGAGATTATATTCATGCCATCTTCCTTTTTGCTTCCTTTAATCATTAAAAAAGTAATGGATGTAATACCTGCCGATCAGGAAATTTACCTGGTTGGCGGAGCAGTACGTGACTTGTTACTTTCCCGCGTCTCACCTGACTTGGATTTTGCTGTGCCGTCAAACGGCATTTCCCTTGCCCGAAAAATTGCAAATTCCCTGCATGCAGATTTTGTGCCCCTTGATGAAGAACGTGATACGGGCCGCGTGGTCATCACGAATGAAGACGGAACTCGAATGTTTCTCGATTTTGCAGTCTATCGCAGCCTGGAGTTTTCCGAAAATAAAATACATAGTTTGGAAGAAGATCTTCGCGCCCGCGATTTCTGTATCAATGCCATTGCCTATAATTTACGTGACGAAACGATCCTTGATCCTTTGGAAGGCGGAAATGATCTTCGCGCAAAATCAATCCGTGCCTGCTCGCCGACTGCACTGTCTGATGACCCTGTGCGGGTTTTGCGCGGGATACGCCAGGCAGCGGCATTTGGATTTAAAATTGAAAGAAACACACGCGAACTCATGAAGCAGGCTGTAAGTAAACTTGAAACTATTTCGCCAGAACGCTTACGTGACGAAGTTTTTAAAATTCTCCAGGGTCCCAAACCAGATGCAGCCATGCGTGCGCTTGAGATGCTCGGCGCACTTCCGCATTTAATGCCTGAATTGTTGGCGATGAAAGGTGTGGAGCAATCTGAGCCGCACATGTACGAAGTCTGGACGCATACCCTCTCTGTTCTTGATTATCTTGACCAGGTCATTTCCGCTTTGCGAGTTGGATACGATGCTGAAAAAACAAATGACATGTTCACGGGCTTGCTCACTCTCAGGCTGGGACGATACCGTGAGCAAATTGCCAAACACTTTGCCGAGCCGCTCAATATTGACCGCTCGATGCGCTCCTTACTTTTCTTTGCTGCACTTTATCATGATGTGAGCAAGCCAGAAACAAAGACTGTGGAGGAATCAGGGCGTATTCGTTTCTTTGACCATGATGTCAAAGGTGTGGAAGTTGTGTCGGAAAGAGCGCGAGCCTTCAATTTAAGCAATAATGAGATTGAGAGATTATGTAACATTATTAAACATCATATGCGGATTCATTTCTTTGCAGACCGAGTCGAAAAAGAAAAACAAACACCTTCGCGCAAAGCGATATATCGTTTCTTCCGAGATAGCGGCGAAGCGGGCGTGGATCTTGTTTTACTCGCCCTTGCGGATGTGCGTGCAACTCGCGTGCATGCACTAACCATGGATACATGGAACGCCTATCTTGATGTCGCTCGTATTTTGCTTGAGAATTATTGGGAAAGGCCGCAAGACATTGTTGCTCCTCCTCGTTTGCTGGATGGCAATGAATTGATGAGGGAACTTAATCTTAAGCCGGGCCATATGGTTGGTCAGCTGCTTGAATTTATTCGCGAGAATCAAGCTGCAGGGAAAATCGAAAACCGAGAGCAGGCTTTGGTTTTTGCACGTGAAGAATTAAAGAAAGGATTGACTGGTGAATTATGAACCTTGTATTTTTTGATCTGGAATCGCAAAATCTGTTTGAGGATGTAGGCGGTCGGGAAAATATTGATAAACTACGTGTCGCATGTGGCATTACATGGTCAACGCAGAAAAATGATTTCACTGTTTATTGGGAGAAGGATGTCCCTGCGTTAATCGAAGAGTTGCGATCTGCAACCAAAGTCGTTGGATTTAATTTGCGTGGATTTGACTATTTGGTGCTTCAGCCTTACGCACCTGAGGTGCGTTTCGCATCCATCCCGACCCTTGATATGCTCCTCGAACTGCAAAAGACTCTTGGCTTTCGCCTCAGCCTCGACAGTATTGCTAGCGCCAGCCTTGGTGCCGCCAAAACCGCCGATGGCATACAATCTGTGGAATGGTTTCGTGCAGGTGAACTGGATAAAGTAGCCGAATATTGCAAAGCCGATGTGGATATTACGCGTCGTGTATATGAATTTGGGCGTGACAATGGTCATGTCTTTTATAAATCTAAACTGGGAAGTAAGTTGAAAGTGGAGGCGAAATGGAAATAAAAAAAGATTCAATTATGGTAAATGGGATTAAGCTCGCTTATAACCGCCGCGGCAAAGGGACTCCGCTTCTGCTTGTGCATGGTTTCCCTTTGGATTCCAGCTCATGGGATGAAATGGGTTCATTGTTAGAGAATGAGTTTGACATTATTGCACCAGACTTGCGCGGATTTGGTGAATCTACGACAATAGAATCTGCATATACAATTTCAGATATGGCTGATGATCTTGCTGGGTTGTTGGATCATTTAGGGTTGGAGAAAACTTTACTCGTTGGTCACTCAATGGGCGGATATGTTGCCTTGGCTTTCGCTAAAAAATATCCTAAGCGGATAAGTGGCTTGGGGTTGATTTCTTCGCAAGCTGCGGGAGACCCGCTTGATCGTAAAGAAGGCCGCTATAAAACTGCAAACGATGTAGCTGAACATGGTGTTAGTGTGGTTACTGACGCAATGACCCCAAAATTATCCGCCGATACTCGTGTGCAGACATTTGTACATAGTGTGATCGGGAGGCAAAGCAAAGATGGTGTGATCGGCGCATTGAAAGCGATGGCTGAGCGTGAAGATTCAACGCCATTATTTGCATTGTTTGATTTTCCAATTGTACTTATCCACGGAGATGCTGATGCGCTAATTCCGATGGATCGTTCAAAGGAAATAAAGGCCATACTGCCTTCTGCTCAATATTTTGAAATAAAAAGGGCTGGCCATATGCCGATGATGGAGTTTGCAAAAGAAACCGCGGATGCTTTGCGTTCTTTAAAAGAGTAGTATTGCTTAATCCAGATTGCGCTTTTTAACGAACATTCCCGCCCTTTTTACAGGGGCGGGAATGTTCGTTAATTAGAATCAATTATGAGATTAATTAGGAAGCGCTGGAGAGGCTAATGAGCCTGTTTTCTTTAGATTTACATTATCCAAAGAACCAGTGTTCCGTCTAACCATCTTCCTGATATGAGCAACAAGTACTCCGCTTGGCACAGGTTTGACGAGGAAATCATCTGCGCCTGCATCCAGAACACTGGCTACCATACGAGGGTCATTGATGGCTGAAAGAATCAGAATGGGGACATTGCTAAATTTGCGGATTGCTTTGCAAACCTGCCATCCATCCACATCAGGCATCATAAGGTCTAGAAGCACCACGCTGGGGTTTTTGGCCTTGGCAATATTAATGCCTTCGGCACCTGTGTTGGTTGTGATCACTTCAAAACCGTGAGTTTTGAGCAACATGCTCATTAGCTCCGTGATTGCAATATCGTCGTCGATTACTAGAATTTTAGTTGGCATAAGTTTTTTTCCGTAGACACATTATCACGTAGAAGTGGAAAACTGTGCTTTGCAATGAGTTTACAGAATTAAGGCTCAAAACATGAAGTATTCCCTGGTTATTGTGGATTGATATCTGCTTATCTGATGATTTTTGTCATGTTATAATTTCAACTGTTCTTGGTAAAATATTTCACAATCAAAATTAAATTCTAATTCTTGTCGGAGGCTACAATGACGAAATGGGTTTATCTCTTTAATGAAGTGAAAGAAGCTGAGAAAGTTGCTGGTGGTTCCTGGGATGCCGTAAAAGCTCTCGTAGGTGGGAAGGGGTCCGGGTTGTTGGATATGACACGTGCAGGCGTGCCTGTTCCGCCATTTTTTACGGTGACAACCGAAGCGTGTAATGCATATCAAAAAGCGGGGAAATTCCCAGCAGGTTTGTGGGATCAAGAGTTAAAAGCATTAAAACAAGTTGAAAAGAAAACAGGCAAGAAGTTCGGTGACCCCAAGAATCCATTATTGGTTTCATGCCGCTCTGGCGCGAAATTTTCGATGCCGGGCATGATGGATACAGTATTGAATTTAGGTTTGACCGATATAACTGCTGCAGGCATGGTCAAGTTGACGGATAATGCCCGTTTCGTATACGACTCATACCGCCGTTTGGTGGAAATGTTCGGCTCGGTGGTATTAGGGATTCCAGATGAATCCTTTGAACATCCGCTCGAAGAATATAAGCACAACAAAGGCTATAAACTTGATACAGAAATGAACGCCGATGACTGGGCTCAGATGGTCGAGGCATTCAAAGCTGTCATTCGAAAAGAAAAAGGATTTGACTTTCCACAAGATCCATATAAACAATTGGAGCTGGCAACCGAAGCTGTTTTCAAATCATGGAATGGCAAACGCGCCATTGACTATCGTAATGCGACTGGCATTTCACATACGCTAGGCACTGCGGTCAACATTCAGACAATGGCATTTGGTAACATGGGCGATGATTCTGCCACAGGTGTGGCTTTTACGCGTAACCCATCCACTGGCGACAAGATGATGATGGGCGAGTTTCTGTTCAATGCGCAGGGTGAAGATGTGGTGGCGGGTATTCGTAATACAAACCCGATCAAGACATTACACGAGCGCATGCCCAAAGCCTATGATGAATTCATGAAGATCGCTGCCCGTCTTGAAAAACACTACAAGGATATGCAGGATGTTGAATTCACGATTGAGCGTGGAAAACTATGGATGCTCCAAACCCGTAATGGCAAACGCACGGCCCAAGCCACAGTCAAAATGGCTGTGGATATGGCAAACGAAGGCTTAATCACAAAAGATGAGGCAGTTGAACGTGTTACCCCAGAAAATGTGGATACTCTTTTGCACCCTCAGTTCGATAATGAGGCCAAAAAAGATGCGGAGACTACTGGCAAACTAATTGCCAAAGGTGTAAACGCTTCGCCAGGCGCGGCTGTAGGTCAGATCTATTTTGATGCGGATATGGCTGAGAAGATGGCGAAAGAAGGTAAACAGGACACCATCATGGTGCGCCCGTTCACCAAGCCAGATGATGTGCATGGCATGATCGCTTCCAAAGGTGTGTTGACCAGTGAAGGCGGCGCTACCTCTCATGCGGCAGTGGTGGCCCGTCAGTTCGGTATTCCATGTGTAGTGGGCGCTTCAGCGATCAAGATCGATCTTGATAAACGCATCATGAATGTTGGCGATATGGTTGTGAAGGAAGGTGAATGGATTTCAGTAGATGGCACAACAGGCAATATCTTTGTTGGCAAAATTCCCGTATCCATTCCTTCGATCGAAGAACAGGTTGAATTACTGGTTCTGCTCAAGTGGGCAGATGAAATTTGCGCCCGCAAAAATATTCGCTCTGCACCAAATGGCGGACCGACGCGCGGTTTGCAGGTCTGGGCGAATGCAGATTACCCGAAGGATGCACAACGTGCCCGCACGTATGGTGCTGTAGGTATTGGCCTTTGCCGTACTGAGCACATGTTCTTTGAGCCCGAGCGCTTGCCCGTCGTTCAGGAAATGATCCTTGCTAACTCTTCCGCAGGACGCACATCCGCGTTGGATAAATTGCTTCCGCATCAACGCAAGGATTTTGATGGTCTCTTTGAGGCAATGAACGGATATCCTGTAATCATCCGTTTGATTGACCCGCCATTGCACGAGTTCATGCCAGACGAGGAAAAACTACTTGAAGAAGTTGTCACCATGCGCGTCAAGCACGAATCCGTGGGTCTCAAAGCCAAGGAAGATTTACTTGAGTCAATCAAGGGGATGCACGAATCGAATCCCATGATGGGTTTGCGCGGCGTACGCTTGAGTATCGTCATGCCTGAGATCGTCGAGATGCAAGTGCGCGCCATCTTTGAAGCCGCTGCAGATTGTACTTTGCGTGGAATTGTCGTGAAGCCCGAAGTGATGATCCCGCTCACAGGTACGGTCAAGGAATTGGATTGGATTCAACCCCGCCTTGAAAGAATTGCGGCCGCAGTCATGGGCGAAAAGAAAATAAAATTTGAATATAAGTTCGGATCCATGATCGAGATTCCGCGCGCGGCGATCACTGCCGCGGATGTGGCTCGCGATGCTGAATTCTTCTCCTTCGGCACAAACGACCTTACGCAAATGACCTATGGTTATTCACGCGATGATGCCGAACGCAACTTCCTCATTACCTATCAGGAACAGGGCATTCTTTTGAAGAACCCCTTCCAAACCATTGACCGCCACGGCGTGGGAACCCTCATGCAATGGGCAATTAGCGAAGGTCGCAAGACCCGCCCTGATCTTGAAGTGGGTATCTGCGGTGAACATGGCGGCGACCCTGACTCCATCGAATGGTGTCACATGATCGGCAATAACTATGTGTCTTGTTCCCCGTTCCGTGTGCCGATTGCTCGTTTGGCAGCCGCTCATGCAGCCTTGAAGCATCGACCAGTTATTGCGAAGAAGCCTGTTGCGAAGAAAGTCGTCGCGAAGAAAGTCATCAAGAAAGCTGTCAAGAAAGTTGCAAAGAAAAGTAATTAAACAAACCGCATGAAGACTTGATTTCCCAATAGTCTTCCACGTTTGGAAAGCCTGTAAACATCCGAGTCGATTTTTGACTCGGATGTCTTTTTTTCAAGCAGACCATTTCCGATTAATTCTCCCAACTCCTTTGAATATACATCCTGCAGCCCGCATCCGAATCTTAATCTGAAATCTGATTCAGCCACCCCGGCATTTGTTAGCCTGAGATTGTTCAACATATATTCAGACATGTCATCTTGCGGCGTTTGCTTGTGCTGGTTGACAGTGGCGGGGGAGAGAGGAAATTGATAATTGGTGATTGGTAACACCTGCACTTGCGTACGGTGCAAGTGTTGGTAATTGGTAAGACGTTCAATATAAGTTTTGATTCTTAATGCGTTTGAGTAACGGTAGCCATTGGCGTATCCGTGTGCGCCTGCGCCGAAGGCGAGATAGGGGAGGGAATGCCAATATTGCAGGTTGTGGCGGCAGGCAAATTCAGAATTCAGAATTCTGAATTCTGAATTTGTTTTCGCCCAATTCGAAATTTCGTAATGCACATATCCCTTGCTTTCCAAAAACTCTTCGGCGTATTCGTACATTTCTGCGGCGAGATCGGGGTCGGGCAGGGGGAGCAGGCCTTTAGATGACCAACGTCCAAATGGAGTGCCGTGTTCAAGAGTCAGCGCGTAGGCTGAGACGTGCTCGGGATTAAGTTCAACGATGCGTTGAAGTGTGGTCTGCCAGGTGGATAATGTTTGTTCGGGGAGACCATAAATTAAATCGAGGTTGAGATTATCGAAGCCAGCTTTTCTAGCCGTGGATACGGCTTCGATGACGGTGAAGAAATCATGAATACGTTCAAGCATGCGCAGTTCTTCGGTGTTCGCAGATTGCACGCCAAAGCTGATGCGGTTGATGCCTGATTTGCGGATGGCATTTAGTTTTTCGGGTGAGATCGTGCCAGGGTTGGCTTCGATGCTGACTTCCGCGTCAGCGGTCAATGTAAAGGCGGAGTGTAATGCCCGTAGTATGGAATCAAATTGCGGCGCGGAAAGAAGCGATGGAGTTCCTCCGCCGAAAAAGATCGTGTGAATGGTCGTCTGCTCGGCGCGCTGTCCAATAAATTCAATCTCATTGATTAAAGCGCTGACGTATGCGGGAATAGAATCTTCCTGGCCGGCGTAGGTGTTGAAGTCGCAGTAGGCGCAGCGATGTTTGCAAAAGGGAATGTGCAGGTAGATCGAGGTTTCAGATGTCAAGTTTCAGGTTCCAAGTTTCAAGCTGCGGCGATGATAACAGGTATCTCGCTGAATTTAACCATACATTCAATTTTTATTGCCAATTTCGTACTGATTGTAAATCATCTATTCAAGGGTCGTTTGGATAATGATTATGACCTCTGTGCCCAGCGCGATGATGATTTTGATTTCAACGGGATGCTATAATGAAAAATATTCACTGGCTTAAAAGATTGACTCTCCGTCGTGTCATAGTATAAATGACATATATAGAGTCTGCACGAGAACCGTTTCGGCGTTACGCAAGGAGAACATCTTGCGGATCGTTTGAAATGAAAAGATGATGTTCTCGGGCGGGTTCTTTCATTTTTTAATACCGGAGGTGTGAGTGAACGCGACTTTGAAATTGGGAGAGCATTTTATTTTTGATCTCTCCGACTGCAGCCATGAGATTCTCATGGATAGCGAGCGAGCTTATTCGCTGTTTGCGCAAGCCGTGCGTGAGAGCGGCTTGACGGTTGTGGATGAGGGCTTTTACAAGTTTAGTCCGCATGGCTTTACCTGTTTTTTGCTTCTCTCAGAGTCGCATGCAAGTTTGCATGCGTGGCCTGAACATGGATACTGCGCCATTGATCTTTTTACCTGCGCGATCGGCATGGACATGATGCCTTTGCTGATGCGCATCAAGAAGGCGTTTGGTGCAGATGATTTCTCAATGCGAAAGCTCGACCGTGAAGCATCGGTTGAAACAAGATTCCCGATCGCGGTGTAAATACCAGACCAGACAGGTTTCTAAAACCTGTCTGGTCTTTTGAGGAAATAATGAGTATTTGGTTTACCGAAGAATTACACCCGTATTACCGCAAAGGCATTCGCGTTAATAAAATCCTTGCCGATGAACAGACTCAGTTTCAACATCTACAAATTGTTGAAACTGAGTTTTTCGGCAACGCTATGATCCTGGATGGCATCATCCAACTGACTGAGCGCGATAACATCGGCTATCACGAGATGATCGTGCATGTTCCGATGCTGGCAGTTGGAAAGCCGAAACGTGTATTAATTGTCGGCGGGGGAGACGGTGGTTCATTGCAGCAAGTTTTGCGATATCCCTCCGTCGAAGAGGCCATTGTCTGTGAGTTGGATCAGCGTGTCGTGGATTTATCACGCGAACACTTCGCATCTTTTGGCGACCCGTGGGCTGATCCTCGTGCCAAATTATTAGTTCGCGATGCTTTTGGATTTCTCGAAGAAAACCCCGCTCAATTTGATGTCATCATCTCGGATACCACCGACCCAATCGGCATGGCAGAGCGGTTATTCTCCGATGAATTCTATAAACTCATGGTACGCGCATTGACTCCCAACGGAGCGGCCGCTACGCAATGTGAACAGCCTTTCTTTGACACTGAGTTGATCAAAACTATTTTTCAGTCTGCAAAACAGCTAACGAAGAATCCTGCTTACTATTATGCCAATATCCCAACCTATCCAGGCGGCGGGATAGGCTTCATGTACGTTTCAAACACGCCATGGGAAAACGGGTTGAAAACCTCGTTCCCGCCTGGGGTGAATAACTATATTAATCCTGACGTCCACAAGGCGGCGTTTGCCTTGCCAGAATTCTTTAGAAAAGAGTTGTACGGATGAATATTTTACAAGACGAACGTGAAGTAAATAAAGAAGAAACAACAGAATATTGGGGAGTGTCCTCTTCCATTGATTTGTATGACTGTGATCTGGCACTGATGCAAAATGCAGATGCGATTCGTGAGTTTGTCATCATCTTATGTGACCGTATCAAAATGCGGCGTTATGGAGAGACGCAAGTGGTTTTCTTTGGCGATGAACCCCGTGTACAGGGATTTAGCATGACTCAATTAATTGAAACATCCCTTATCTCCGCCCATTTTGCAAATGCCAGCCGCGCCATTTATCTGGATGTGTTTAGCTGCGCGCCATATGATCCTGAAGACGCCGCAAAATTTGCCGCGGAATATTTCAAGGCTGCCCATCATAAAGTTAATGTAACGTACCGTCGGTAATCTTGATAAAGTAATGAATGAGGCGCTCGCCTGTTGAATTTTTCAGAAGAGAGTGATAAAGCTGATACAAAAAACCCCAAGTTTTCGGTAGCTTGGGGTTTTTCTTTTTCAAAGGTTATAATCACCTTCTCAATCGGCGAAGGGAAGTGGTTATGACTGGTATCTTTATTTCTTACTCAAGAAAAGACTCTATAGTTGCCCGAAAATTAATCGAGGAGTTCAAAGCCATCAACCTGGATGTATGGGTGGACTGGGAAGATATTCCGCCCGCCGTGGATTGGCTTGACCAGGTTCTGCAGGGAATTGAACAGGCAGATGCTTTTATTTTCCTGGTGAGTCCTGATTCGGCGGCTTCTGAGGTTTGCAAAGTGGAGGTGGAGCATGCCAGAAAAAACCATAAGCGCATCATACCGGTTGTGGTACGTGATGCTGACCCGAAAACAGTTACACCTACTATTCGTGAACTAAATTGGATCTTCTTGCGGGAACAGGATGATTTCAAAGTGGGGTTGGAAAAAGTAACAATTGCCATTACGCTGGATATTGAGTGGGTGCAAGAACATCGTATGTTGCAAGTCCGCGCGTTGGATTGGGATCGAAAAAAAGACCCAAGCCTCTTGTTGCGCGGCAGCGATTTAAAACGTGCACGCAATATGATTGCTTCTACTGAGAAGAATGACCCTAAGCCTTCAGACCTACAGAAGATGTTTATTGAACACAGCCGAAGAGATGAAAGGCGAAAGACCACCCTGTGGGTCTCGGCGGCCGCTGCTATCATCATTATGATTATTCTTTCCGTAACCGCAGTAGGTCAATGGCGACAGGCAACTGCAAATGAAAAAGTTGCAACTGCAAATGAGAAAGTGGCTAAAGAGCAAAAGTCTCTGGCAGAAAAGAATGCTGAACTCGCAAACCAGAACGAAAAGCTTGCAAAGGATGCACAGGTAATTGCTGAACAGAGCGAAATTATTGCCCGCGCCCAGCGGAGTGTTGCTCGCGCGCAAATTTATCAATCCAGAACGGGCGGCTTATTTACGAGTACCTTGCTTGCCATTGAGTCCTGGAAATTAAACCAGTCGTTTGAAGCAGAGGAAATCCTTCGTAAGAACATTAGTCTTTTGCCAGTTCCTGTTGCGCAAATAAGTCAAGGTGATTTGATCACCTCACTTGATTTCAGTCCGGATGGAACAGAGTTTGTCACAGCCAGTGCAGACGGTACAGCTTGTGTGTGGATGCTAAAGAGTGGCGAGAGTCAATTTTGTGTAACCAGCCCGGGAGCGGTGGAAGATGCGGTATTTAGTCCAAATGGAAAATATATTGTTACAGGGGATGACTCTGGCAAAGTACTAATTATTGATTCGAAATCTGGAAATGTCATTGATGAACTTGATTATTCTGTGCCGATCTGGGATGTGAACATCAGCCCTAACGGGAAGGAACTTGCGATTGCAAGAGACGACGGCAGAATCACTTTTGTAAAACTTGAAACCCGCAAGTTTGATTATGAACTGCTTACGTATGGAAGTTTATTTGTAACGGCGTTTAGTCCAAACGGAGAGTGGATGGCCGCAGGCTCGAATGCAGGAACGATCACACTTTGGAATTTGAATGATGGAAGAATTGTTACTGGAATTACACACCATGGTGAGGTTTTAGATTTGGCATTCAGCCCCGATAGCAGTAAACTGATCTCGGGCGGCACTGATAACATTGCGTATGTAATCCAAACCAAAACTGGTCAGGGATTATTTAAGATCACAAACGAAGATTGGGTGGAGGATGTTACTTTCAGTCCGGACGGTTCATGGTTTGTAACAGGTTCTGATGATTTTAGAATTAGGGTGTGGGATACCAAAACAGGCAAGGAAAGACTTCGCATGCTGCAGGATGGTTTTGTAAGTGATTCATCCATCAGCCCTGACGGGCAGTGGATTGCCACGACGGGTTACGACCATACTGTCCGTGTTTGGAATGCAGCTTCGGGCGCCGAAATGTTTCAGATCCCGCTTTCCGATAATGGGAATACACTTGCTTTTAGCAGCGATGGAAATTATCTTGTTACAGGTGATCAGGCTGGAAATATTAATATTTGGGATACTTCCGTTTTGCCGGCTTCCAAAAATTACTATCAATTTGAAAATATTTCTGTAGATAAAATCGCTTTTAGTCCATCTGAAGATTGGCTTGTCGCTTCAGACTTAACCAACGTCTGGCTGCTCAAGGGGAAAGGGTCATCCACTCAGGGCGGGGTCGTGCAGGAGCATCCCATCCTTTCTTTTGAATGGGATGTGACGAATTTGATAATCAGCCCCGATTCAAATTGGATTGGAGTTTCAACCAGTGATGGAAGTGTGACCTTGTACAATGCTGTAAATCATGGAAAGAAAAAGATCGAAAAAACTGTTGAAGATGTGAAGATTGCTTTCTCTTCTGACAGCCAATATTTGATCACAGCCGATGTTAATGGCGTTGTTCAAAAATGGGATGTTACTAACGGAAAATTGATTGACACCTTGTTTGAAGCCAGCTCCCAGGCAAATTCTCTTGCCATTCAGAATGAAAAACTTGCGCTGGGTCTCGTGGATAAAGTGATGATTCTGGATGCCAATACAGGGAATGTTGTAGCTGAAATGGAAACCCCTGGTGATCATCAGCTCATGGCTTTCAGCCCGAATGGTTCTTTACTGGCTGCAAATAACTCATCGGGCCAAATTTATATCTGGGAAGATAGAGGAAATGGTTTTTCCCCCCTGCAAAATTTCTCCAGCGAGCAGGTTTCTTCCCTGGTGTTCAACCCTTTGGGTAATGAATTACTCGTTGGGGTTCCTGGAAACGTTTATTTTTTGAATCCGCAGACTGGTATTGAAGTTGCGAGAATTCGGTATAAAGATGCTGTCACAGGGATTACGTATTCTGCTGATGGAAAAACATTCGCTACTGCAAGTCAACGGGTCATCCAATTTTGGGATGCACAAAAAATACCCGAAATTCAAGGGGACAATTTGATTAAGGCTGCCTGTTCGAGATTGAATCAGAATTTTGATGCCGCCCAGTGGGTATCCTTCTTTAACGATGAGCCGTATACGAAACAGTGCGAGAATTTACCAGGACCGTAGCAAAAAGATAACGAAATTAACCAAACACCCTGCAGGCTTTAAATCTGTGGGGTGTTTGCTTTAGAATGTAATTAATATTGTATTTTGGGGCGAAAATTGTATGATGTAAGTGTGGAGATGTGTGGGGAATACCTCCAGTTGGATAGTAAAGGAGTGAAAAATGTATACTAAATCAGGCAAGATTTTTCTGCGCGGGATATCTGTGTTGTTTTTGATTGGCCTGTTCATTCAGCCAGTTAATATGACATCGGCTTTGGCGGCAGGGAATATAACCCGCGTCTCTGTGGATTCAGGTGGAGCGCAGGCGAATGACCGCAGTATGCGCCCTGCCATATCCGCTGATGGCCGCTATGTTGCCTTTGAGTCCTTTGCAACAAACCTAGTCGGCGGATCCGGCGGACTTTTTCTAAAAGACCGCCAGTCAGGCGCCACGACACGCGTTGCTTTTGATGGTGAGAATGCGGCTATTTCTGGTGACGGCCGTTTCATCGCCTTCGATTCTTTTGCCAATAACATCATCATTGGAGATACGAATGACTTGAATGATGTCTTCATCTACGATCGTCAAAGCGGAGCAACGACGCGTGTCTCGGTTAATTCGAGCGGCGCCCAGGCAAATGGTCAAAGCCAATCGCCGGCAATCTCTGGTGACGGCCGCTTTGTAGCTTTTATATCCGATGCTACGAATTTGGTCAGCAGCGACTCGAATGGTGTCAGCGATATCTTTGTACGTGACCTGGTGACAGGTGTCACTGAACTTGTCTCCATTGCAACTGGTGGGGCACAGGCAAACGCCGCTCCGGGTGACGTGTCCATCTCGTCAGATGGGCGTATTGTCGTATTCTGTTCGGGTGCAACAAATCTGGTGAGCGGGGACACTAATAGTAATAGAGATGTCTTTGCACGTGATCGCCAGAGCGGATTAACGACTCGAGTCTCAGTTAATTCGAGCGGAGTAGAGGCAGATCGCGGGGCCTGCGACTCTTCTGTTTCCGGCAATGGGCGTTTTGTATCATTCTCCTCCTTCTCAACAAACCTGATGAGTCAGGACAGTTTGGAGTTCGAGCATATTTATGTGCGTGATCTTCAGACGGGGACAACTACCCTTGCCTCATCCGAAATTGGTGGTACTCCAATGGTAGAAAGGTCTGAGCAATCTGTCCTTTCTGCAGACGGGCGTTATGTGGCATTTCAATTCGATGATAAAGGGGATGGGATGGCCAGATTTTATATCTATGTGCATGATCGTCAAACAGGCTTGAACACTGTTGCTTCGGGTGGAGGCGCAGCGCTCGGCAGCGGGGGTTTTTCCAGCAGCCCGTCAATTTCTGCAGATGGGCGCTTCGTTGCTTTTGCCTCTGATTTCACAGCACTGGTGCCAGATGATACAAATGGTATGCCTGATATCTTTGTACGCGAGCTTTCTTTTGGACAAGATTTGCCGCCGACTGTCTCTTCGGTTGCGCCAATATGTGGTTTTAGCTGTGCTCTTCCCACTCCTACCACTGTTTCATTTAGAGTAACCTTCTCAGAAGCGGTTAGCGGGGTAACGGTGGATGATTTTGTTTTGAGTAGCACTGGCGCTATTTCTGGCGCATCTTTGACCGGTGTCACAGGTTCCAACAATGAATATGTCGTCTCAGCCAATACAGGTGTAGGCGATGGTACCCTGCGGCTGGATGTGCTTGATGATGACAGTATCAGGGATATTGCGCTCAATCCATTAGGTGGGGCAAGCGCAGGTAATGGCAATTTCACAACAGGTGAAATCTATATTGTCGATAAAAATATTCCCGCAGTTGTTGGAAGCACGCGGGTAGATCCAAACCCAACGGCAAACGTATATGTCAATTTTGCCATCACATTCTCCGAGGACGTCAGCGGAATCGATGCTCTTGATTTCATTCCATATCCAATCGGAAATATAGTGGGTTCCGCGGTATCCGAAGTCACAGGTTCTGGAAAGAACTATAACGTAAAGGTAAGTACTGGTTCAGGCGAGGGTTCGCTAAAACTAAATGTGATCGATAACGACAGTATCCGCGATGTCGATAATCATCCCATTGGCGGCGATGGCGCTGATAATGGTACTTTCACCCATGGCGAAGAATACACGATCAGCAGAATTCCCGCTGTACTTAGTAGTTTGCGGCTTGATCCCAACCCTACCTCAGCGGATACTGTCAATTTTATAGTGACGTTCTCTAAAGAAGTGGGCGGCGTGGATGCGAGTGATTTTACATTTGCAACGACAGGCAGTCTTTCTGGCGTGAATATAGTTAATGTCAGCGGCGCTGGAGTTAGTTATACGGTCACGGTAAATATTGGCTCAGGTGACGGTACTTTGCGTCTGGAAGTTTTGGATAATGATAGCATTACCGATGTTACAGCCAACCCATTGGGCGGGGCTGGAATTGGGAATGGCGTTTTCATTAGCGGTGATATATATAGCGTGGATAAAAATGCACCGATGGTGATTAGCAGTCTGCGTGTTCCTCCGAACCCGACGATTGCAGACACTGTGCATTTCAATGTGACATTTTCTGAAGCTGTAAGCGGAGTGGACACGAGCGACTTTATGCTAACCACAACAGACAGCCTTGCAGGCGTTTCCATCTTAGCTGTGAACGGCTCGGCCAATACTTATACAGTGACTGCCGCTACGGGCAGCGGAAATGGCAGTCTGCGTCTTGATATTATCGATAATGACAGCATCCTGGATTTCGTAAACCATCCGCTTGGCGGGTTGGGCGTTGCCAATGGAAATTTCAATACAGGTGATTTCATCACGATCAATAGAGTTGTCATCGTGCCTGTGATCACTGATTTTCGATCCACGGGACAGCGGGATGGCTGGGTTCTTGAAAAAAACGAAAATTCAAACACAGGCGGTTCAAAGAACTCCAGCGCCAGTTTTATTAAACTTGGAGATGATGCTCAAGATCGTCAATTCCGCTCTATTTTGCATTTCCCAACATATTACCTGCCAGATAATGCTGTAGTTACCCAGGTGATTCTGATGATCAAGAAGCAGGATGTAATCGGTACTGACCCATTCACTACTCACCAAAATATCGCCATCGATATTCGTAAAGGCCTGTTTAGCAACTATAACTTTTTTACGTTATGGTCTTTGCAGTTGACAGATTTTCAGTCACCGGCAGATGTCTCATCTGTGGGCGTGATCCAGAATAACCCTGTCAGCGGTTGGTACTGGGCCACATTAGATAGCAGAGCGTTTTCTTATATCAACCTGACCGATATCACGCAAATTCGTTTAGCTTTCCAACTAGATGATAATGACGATATGAGCGAAGATTCGATAAGGTTCTATAGCGGAGATGCTCCATCGCAAATAGACCGCCCGCATTTGCAGATCGAATATTATGTGCCGCGATAGATAGAATGTAAAAGCTCCGAATTCTTCAAGAACTCGGAGCTTTTGTTTTTTACGCCAACACCCTGACAGAATGCTCAAGGAACCTGAAAGCGTTTGCACGCTTCGCGTTGCGCGGCTTCGACTCCATCGCTGATGCGGTGGTCAAGGGAGATGGTTGCTTTCATGTGCTAACAGTGATGAGACGAGATTACAAGAAAACTCTTTTCCTGTAATCTGACAATCCTGATTTATAATAACTTAATGATTAACCTATCTGTATATTCTTGGAGGAAACATGGCTGCTGATAAACAACGACGTGCTTTTATCAGTTATTCGCGAGTCAATAAGGAGTTTGCGTCAAAACTTGCAGATGATTTAAGGAAGGCGGGATATCCCATTTGGTTCGATTTGTTTGATATTCCTACAGGCTCTCGTTGGGATGATGAAGTAGAAAAAGCTTTGCGTGAATCGTCAATTTTTATGATTATCCTAACACGTGCTTCTATTGCATCTGAGAATGTCAAAGATGAAATAGGGTATGCTATTGACAATGGTAAACGAATTTTGCCTGTTCTGTTGGAGCAATGTGAGGTGCCATTGCGCTTGCGCCGTTTTCAGTATGTAGATTTCACAGCTAAAAGTTTTGAAGAGGGCTTTGATAGTGCCAAGGAATTATTAGGCAGTCTCGTTGACAAAGCGGATTCTATTCCCGCAACTCCAGTAATAAAGACAATGGCAAATGTGCCCGAGGTAATGAGCACGCCTTCTGAAAAAAAGCCCATGTCAAAACGATTGATAATTGGAATTAGCGCTGTGGCGTTATTGATCATTGCAGTCATTGGCATTAAAACATTGGGTCTTAGTGGAAAGGATACCCCGCCAACTTTAGCACCAGTTGTTTCTAATCCAGCCACCGAGGTATCTGATGTTGCTAATCCGCCAACCGAGATGCCAGTCGTTGCTAGTACCTCAACTGAGCCCTCAACTGTAGTAGCGCTTGATATTGGCTCAACCATGATTTCTGAAAAAGACGGCGCGACTCTTGTATATGTGCCAAAAGGTGAATTTATAATGGGAGGCAGTGTTTCCCCAGACGAAGCCATTCACACAGTTTATCTGGATGCCTTCTGGATTAGCCAAACCGAAGTAACCAATAAGCAATATCAGGCTTGTGTGAATGTAAGTGTGTGTGAACCACCATCCTTAATAAGTTCATATACACATCCAAGTTATTACGGAAACCCTGAATTTGATAATAACCCTGTCCTCTACGTGAATTGGGGTAAAGCGAAAAGGTATTGCGAGGTATGGGCAGGCGGAGATTTACCCACCGAAGCCCAGTGGGAAAAAGCCGCACGCGGTACGAAAGCATTTACTTATCCTTGGGGCGAAGGAATTGATTGCAATAAAGCCAATTATCAAAATAGTTGTGTTGGCGACACATTACCTGTTGGTAGTTATAAAAATGAAAAAAGTCCATACGGCGCCTATGATATGGCAGGCAACGTATGGGAATGGGTTAACGACTGGTACAGTGAAACCTATTATCAAAGTTTACCCTCGCCGAATCCTTTGGGGCCAGTATCTGGTAAAGCCCGTGTGCTTCGGGGAGGCTCGTGGGATATCACAAATGGTGAATCCCGTTCTGCGAATCGTATCAGGCTCGCTCCTGATAATACATATTTCAGTATTGGTTTCCGTTGCGCCCATAGCCTATCCCCTTAGAAGGACTCACCCTAATTCTGATATTCCGAATCGTGTTAGTACATCAGACTTCTGAATTCTCAAAAAAGTAGGTCACGCTTGAAGCGCGACCTACTTTTATTACACCAACATTCTAACGGGATTTTCCAGGAACCCTGCCACACCGTCCCGATGATTTTTTCGGGAGCGCTTGCACGCTTCGCGCTGCGCAGCTTCGACTCCATCGCTGATGCGGTGGTCAAGGGAGATGGTTGCTTTATAAAAAGAATTCGGAAGTTTTCAAGACTTCCGAATTCTGCTTTTCTTCCTACACCAACATCCTGACAGGATTTTCCAGGAAACCTGCCAGCGCTTGCATGAACTGGGCGGCTTCGGCTCCGTCGCTGATGCGATGGTCTACCGAAATCGTGGCCTTCATTCGCCAACCAACTTTAACTTGACCGTTTTCTATAACAGGCACTTCTCGTGCAGAGCTGATTGCTAAAATCGCGGCTTCGGGCGGGTTGACGATGGCGATGAATTCTTCGACATCGTACATTCCCAAGTTGGATGTTGAGAATGTTGAGCCGTCCACATCCTCTGGCTTGACCTTGCCATCACGAGCACGGCCTGCCATGGTTTTGACTTCACTTGAAATCTGGCGCAATGTCTTTTGGTCAGTATCTTTGACTACGACGGTCATCAGTCCGCCTGAGACTGTAACTGCCACACCGACATTGACATGCCCAAATTGGATAATTTCTGTACCTTTGAGAGTCGCATTCAAATTGGGGAATTGATGTAAAGATAACGCCACGCCTTTGAGAATAAAGTCATTGACCGATACTTTTTCGTTATCAGGCAAATACGCATTGACCTGCTTGCGCATGTCCATCAACACATCCATTTTGAATTCGTGGGTCACATAGAAGTGGGGGATAGTTGATTTCGATTCGACCAGTCTGCGGCCGATGGCCTGGCGAAGTTTGGTAGTTTGAATGACTTTGTCATCGTGAGAGACAATGATCGCGGATGATGGAATTGCGGTTGACGTTGAACGTTGAACGTTCAACGTTGAACCCGAAGCCAAAGCTGCTTCAACATCTTTACGAACTACGCGTCCGCCGGGGCCGGTACCTTGCACGTTGGATAAATCCACTTTGTTATCTTGGGCAACTTTCTTTGCGAGCGGCGAAGCTTTAACAGGACCAGAGTCAACGGGGGATGATGTTTGTTGAACAGGAGCAGCCGTCGGCGCGGATTGAGGCGCAGCCTCCGACTTTGGACTTTCGACTTTTGACGGCGCAGCCGCATCCACTTTTTCGCCCGCAGCACCTACGATCGCAATCGGCGCATTCACGGGAACCATCGTGCCTTGATCGACGATGAGTTGCAGCACAACGCCGCTCGCGGAAGATTCAACTTCAACGGTGGCTTTGTCAGTTTCAATTTCAGCGAGCACGTCGCCTTTGTTGATGGTCTCGCCGACTTGTTTCACCCAGCGGACGAGCAAACCCTCAGCCATATCGAAGCCGAGTTTGGGCATGGAAATTGTTTCAGCCATTATTTTAAAACCTCCTTGACCGCTGCTGTGATATCGGCCACTTGTGGAAGCGCGGCTTGTTCGAGCGTGCGGTTGTAGGGGAGCGGGACTTCTTTTTGCGCCACGCGGATAATGGGCGCGTCAACGTAATCAAATGCTTCTTCGTAAATGCGGCTGACGATTTCGGAGCCGACGCCGTAGGATTTCCAGCCTTCTTCAACAACGACTGCGCGATTTGTTTTCTTGAATGATTCGATAATGGGTTCCATGTCGAGCGGGCGCAAAGTGCGCAGATCAACGACTTCAACTTCAATGCCTTCTTTTGATAATTCTTCAGCGGCTTTCATCGAAAGCTCAAGACCTTTGCAATAGGTCACAATCGTGACATCTTTGCCTTCGCGCTGTACTTTTGATTTTCCGATCGGGATGGTGTACTCGCCCTCAGGCACTTCACCGCGGACTTGATACATGGTGGCATGTTCGATGAAAAGAATCGGGTCATTCGACCTGATCGCTGATTTTAAAAGACCCTTGGCATCTTCCGGCGTTCCAGGGCTGACGACTTTCAGGCCAGGGAAATGCGCGAAGATGGCATCTGGAGTCTGCGAGTGTGTCGCGCCAAGCTGACGTCCACCGCCGCCGACAGCACGAATCACCAATGGTAATGTGAACTGTCCGCCAAACATGTAATGAAGTTTGGGAGCTTGATTGACAATGTAATCCATCGCAGAGAAACCAAAGTTGATCGTCATCAATTCTGCAACGGGGCGTTGACCCACCATCGCCGCGCCAATTGCGCCGCCGATAATTGCATTCTCCGCGATCGGTGTGTCTTTGATACGCGCCGCGCCGTATTTGTCATAAAAGCCTTTGGTCACGGCATACGTGCCGCCCCAAACACCGACTTCTTCACCCATAATAAATACTTTAGGGTCGCGATCCATTTCTTCCATAAGAGCTTGCGAGATTGCCTCGCGCATTGTAATTTTTGCCATATTAATTTCCTTTACCACGAAGTGTCACAAAGGAGCATGAAGGAAAACCTTTGTGTACCTTTGTTTCCTTTGTGGTTAATTGTCCGCGTAAATATCCGAATACAACTCTTCCATCGCAGGTTCAGGAGAAGCCTCAGCGAATTCAACCGCCTTGACAATTTCCTCTTCCACGCGTGCTTCGACCTCATCCAAAGCTTTACGGGTGGCAACCTTCTTTTCCAATAATTGCTTATTGAAAATACCGATCGGGTCGTTTTCCTGCCAGTGCTTTACTTCTTCAGCTTTGCGGTAACGTTCCGGGTCGCCCATGGAATGTCCGCGGAAACGATAGGTGTCAATTTCAAGCAAATAAGGTTGGGAATTTGTGCGCACAAACTCAAGCGCTTCTTTCGCGGCATCGTAAACCTTCATTACATTCATGCCATCGGCTTGTCCGTTCTTCATGCCGTAGCCTTCGGCCTTTTGGCGAATATCGGTCACAGCGGATGCACGGTCTACGGATGTGCCCATGCCGTATTGGTTGTTTTCACAAACCCATAAAACGCGCAAACCCCAGGTCTTGGCGATATTCAACGCTTCATGGAAGTAACCAATATTGGTTGCGCCATCACCGAACATACATATCGTAACATTGTCATTGCCAGCGTACTGGTCGCCAATGGCAAATCCCGATGCGATGGGGAGGTGACCGCCGACGATGGCATGTCCGCCCCACATATTCTTCGAAGTATCCGCCATGTGCATCGAGCCGCCCTTGCCCTTGGACATACCCGTGGCTTTGCCGAGCAATTCTGCCATCACTTCATTTGCAGAAATGCCGCAGTTCAACGCCACACCGTGGTCACGATAGGCCGTGATCACACGGTCACGCGGCTCGCGTGCTGCGATCAAGCCTGTCGATACGGCTTCCTGCCCGATATACAGGTGCATGAAACCGCCGATCTTGCCCTGCTGATACAGTTCCGCGCCGCGTTCTTCGAGGCGACGGATTAATACCATTTGATAATACAAATCCAGCTGTTGTTCTTTCTTCATTTATATTTACTCCGCTAAAAAGACTGCAAAAAATAACACCAGAGTGTCTATGGCGTTGTGCTTGTTAGGCAAACACGGCATTATATCAGAGAATTTCAGCCTGTTTTTTTATCTGAGAGGCTTTAAATTGTATAAAAGTATTGAATATCAGGCTTGTATATGCTATAAATGTGTTAATTCGCTAGATCAATCAATTATTATATCAAGGAGAATGTTCATGAATCTTAAACTTACCCCGCCCAAGGAAATTACCTTCTGGATTGCTGTCGCTTTAGGTCTGCTCGGTTTATTTAGCTTTCTCGGTGTTTTTACTCTGCTGCCGATCGAAGCCTTTTGGCTTTTATTCATCGGCTTTGTATTACTAGTGGTTGCCTTGTTGGTTAAGGGCCTCTAAAAATTATCCGCTGGCGAATTATTAATTCCCTGCGGTAACGTGGGGAATTTCTTTTTAAGATAAAATAAAAATATGAACTGGCTTACCGGTGGAACTCAAGGCGAAGCAAAAAAACTCATATCTTTGCTTTCAGATTCAACAAAGCAGGACGCTGCCGCAAAGGAGTTGATCAAATTGGGTGCAGACTCCGTGCCGTCATTGATCAACGCGCTTCAAACTCAAGACTTGAACCTGCTCCTGTACTACCAGCAGATTCTCAGCCGAATCCCTTCCGCATCTCCAATAATGATAAAGGCTCTTGCCACCGCACATCCGCTCATCCGTGGGCGTGTGGCGGAGATTTTTGGTATCACCAAAGATAAATCAGCAATTCCCGTTTTACTAGACGTATTGAAAGGTGAATACTACACAGTCCGCTCGCGTGCGGCGCTTGCGTTGGGAAATATTGGTGATATGCAGGTGATTCCCAGTCTGATGCCATTGCTCAAAGACCAGGAAGCAGAAGTTCGCAGCGCGGCTTGCATTGCGCTTGGTAAATTTAACGAGCCTTCTACATTTGACGAGATCACGAACGTATTGTTGGATGATGTCATGATCGAAGTGCGTCAATCCGCTGCGCGTGCGTTGGGCGATACCAAACACCCCGCCGCGATTCCCTTTTTGATGGAAGCCTTGCGCGATTCGTTCTGGTGGTTCGAGCGTGAACAAGCCGCAAAGGATTTGTTGGCTTCCATTGAGAATATGGGCGTTGGAGTTGTTGAACCGTTGATCGAAGCCCTGCATGATAAAGAGGGCACCGTCCGCAAGTTTGCTGCGATGGTTCTTGGAAATTTAGGCGATGTTCGCGCGATAGATGAATTAGGCATGACATTGTATGACCTGCATCATGAAGTAAGCAGGGCCGCCGCAGAAGCGCTGACAAAGTTTGGCGCAAAATCAGTGGATATATTGTTCGAGGCTTTGAAACACCCTGAAGCAGGGATTCGTGAATGTGCCATTAGCGCATTAGGGAAGATTCAAGATGTGCGGGTGGCTCCTGTGTTAATGGAAATGCTTAGCGACCCTGAACGAATCGTGAAAACACAAGCCATCAAATCACTTGGCGAGCTGCGCGATCAACGCGCATTGCCTGTTTTGCAGGAGATGGCAGCCAGCCGCGCCGACCGCGAGATGGCGGGACTGGCGCGCGACACACTACAAAATATACAATAGGATCTGCGTGCATCGTATCGGATAATCCAAATCAGGGTTATAAGTTGCAAAATTGATTGTGTTCCAATAAATTCTTTTTAGGAGACAACCCATGCATATTCTTACTATTGTTCTTCGTCTGATCCATGTCGTTGGCGGTGCTTTCTGGTTTGGAAGCGCAATCATGATGGGCTTTATTATCTCGCCCACAGTCGCTGCCACTGCTGAGGCGGGTCAAAAATTTATGGGGCATATGGTTCTTAAGGCTCGTATTCATAATGTACTTGCTACTGCTGCTATCCTCACCGTTTTGGCGGGCATAGGACTTTACTGGATCGACTCAGGCGGCTTCACTTCTGCATGGACAAAATCAGGCCCGGGCGCAGTCTTTGGGATAGGCGGTTTCTTTGGATTGATCGGGTTTATCTTTGGTATGCTGATTGGGAAGAATATAAGTGCGCTTGCCACGATTGGTTCACAGGTGCAAGGCAAACCAACTGCTGACCAAATGACCCGGATTCAAGCGGCTCAAAAACAATTGAAGGTCGTTGGGCCCATTAGTTCCTTCTCTCTCATTATCAGTGTGATCTGCATGGCTGTCGCTCGTTACTGGTTTTAGGATTTTTAATTTATTTCAAGTAATATTAGGTGACAGTCACTTTCGCGAAGCGGGTGACTGTCACTTTTTTATTGGTAAGGAGTAAATTGTGCGACGCATTCATTCACTTTTAGCCGTACAATCTTTTGTAGCAATATTGGTTTCCATCAATCGCCTCGGTTCATGGACTTTGGGTTACGTTTTGCCGAATCAATTTTTACGCTGGGTGGATTTTAACAATATGTTTGTCCTGCCATTGATCAGTCTCGTGGCGTTTTATATCCTCAAGAAAACCATTGAATATGATTCGCCTGCGCGTGAGAGCCGCAGGCATCTTGTCATCAATTTATTTTTCATTGTGGGTGTTTATTTACTTGCCTCAAGTTGTGGCGACCATGAAGTGACGAATTACCTGCATGTGCGCTTTTGCTTGAATGACTCTATAAGCGATTTATGCCGCATCATTATTTTCAATGATGACGAATTCGGTCACTGGGTCTTCTTTACAGGTTTTGTGATGATGAATGCCGCATTATTATTCCTGCAAGATTTATTTTCCCATAAAGAGCAGCTTGTCGCAAAAGATATTGCTTTGCTTTTTATAAATTCAATTTTTCTAGGTGCGGGGATTTTGGCTAACCTTGGATTTGAAGAAATAGGTCTTGACCTATATGTGGTTTTCCTGCTTGCGATGATCTCGGCTTATTTTCTTTGGAAGCGCGGCAAACAACCATTGTTTGTTTATTACACAGCCGCGTATTGGATGGGTTTATTTGCAAGTTTGGTTGCGCAGGCACTAAGGCTGTGATTCTAGAGTAAAGGATTTGTGGCCATTACTTAACCTTAATTCGGGATAAGGAGTTTGGACGCTGATTCACGCAGAAAACGCAGATTAATTATTTTGAATCAGCGAAAATCAGCGTTTATCTGCGTCCCAAACGCCTTTTAGTGGTTATCCTGAACTGACGTTACTTAAATTTCCAGCAGCCTATTTATGGCTGGAGCAATCCCTGTCAAGTCGCGAATACCCTTTTGGAATTCGCGACGATTTTTTTTATCCCCAAACAACAAAAGCGGAACATGCGCCGCGGTATGCTTTCGCGTGGATAAATCTTCCATGTTGCCATGGTCGGAAGTAAGTAGGATGAGACCGTCTTCATCTTGCCAGGTTTCAAGCAGCCCCTTTAGCACGCCATCGAATCTTTCCAGTTGTCTGACGGCCGAATCCATATCTTGTTTATGGCCTGCGTAATCGCTCGCCCAATATTCAAAGAAGGAAAAATCATATTGTTTGGCGAGTTCAGCGAGTTTATTGCCTGCTTCTTCTGGCTCAAAAAGGGGAGAGTCATTTAATTTCATGAACTCACGCCAGCCTTCGCCTGTGAAATCGGCTGAGAGGGCGCGGCCTGCATAAAGGTCATCTTGTGTAAAGAGGGGGAGTCCTGCATTTGTCAGCGCAAGGGGGATTGAGGAATATAGCCGTTTTCCAGAATCGATACCTTCAAAATACCTTGCAGGATACGCATTAAGCAAAGCGGTTTTCTTTCCTGCTTTGACTGTTTTTGCAAAAATTGTTTTTCCATCAAGGTATTGGGCTACTTCAGGGTTTGGCTTTGGGCCGTAGTGATAATTCAACTCTCCAGGGATGTTGATTCCTGTCAGCAAAACGGCCTGTCCCGTTGCGGACTGGGGCAATCCTTTTATGCCAAGATTCGGGTCTACTGCCAGAAGAGAAGCGCGCTCGCCTTCGAACGGAGCTGTGTCTTTTATAAGAGTCTGCCCGCCGAGCAGGGATTGTAAATACGGCATCCTTGCTTGGGCAAAAGGATTCTTTTCGGAATTATTTTCGCCTAGGCCGATACCATCAAGGAAGAGGAAGAGGATTTTCATATTAAGATAAGGGGTTAGGTGATTTGGTAATTGGAAGAGTTGAGTACTGCTTTTTTTACCTGGTTACCTAATTCCTAATTAACTTTCTTTTGAAATAAGAACCAAGCAGAGGAACGTTCGCGTTTATCGAAACCATCACGGCGGGAAATAAGAGTAAATGCTCGAGCTGAGATCAAATCTAGGTCTGCTTCAACAAGCCCGGGTGCGGGAAGATTCGAGGCTGGTTTGAAGAATCCGTACATTAGCCAGAATCCGTTTGAAGCGAGGATTTTATTCAATTGAGTCAGATAATCCGCTTTATTTTCAAGGCTGTGAAAGCAACCGATGTCGAGAGCGAGATCGAATTGCGAATCAACTTTGAAGTTGGTGACATCACCAGTAAGAAGTTGAGCCTTGATGTTTGCTTTTTTAAGTTTTCGTTTTGCGATTTGAATGGCGTGTGATGCAAAGTCAATACCTGTAACCTGCCAGCCAGTTTTTGCAAGCGTGATGATGTTTGTGCCTGTGCCGCAGCCGAGATCAATTGCGCGGCCTACAGGGTGTGATTGAATGAATTCGAACAACTCAGGCGGTGTGATACCACTATCCAATGGCGGTTTACGAAAATACCAAAAATTGAAGGCAAGGCGGCGGAAGAAGCTCATTTGAGTGAGTCGCGTACTTTTTGCGGATCAAATTCACCGATCATGCGCCAGACTTCATTTCCTTGCGAATCGAAGAAAATAAAAGTGGGAGTGAATACAAAATTATAGACCGGGGCAAGTTCCATGCCGACCTGTTCCTGGAGGTTGATGCGGATAATATGAATGGGCGCGCCTATGGTGGTGCCATTATTTAACTCCTCTTCAAGCTGGTCAACCATTGGCTTGATTTGAGTGCACGTAATGCAATAGGGGGATTGGAATTCAAGAAGTACGGGAGTGCCTGCGCCGATCATTGCTTGCACACTTTTCGCGTCTTCCATGAGAGGTGTTTGGCGCGGATGTAAAATAATCCAGGCTGTGATAAGGCTGGCCATAATGACACCGAAAGCAAGGTAGTCATTCCATTTGGGCTTATTGGTAAGCAGGATAAACCCTGCAACGATGGCAAGCCCGAGGGCGACAATAATGAAGGAGTATTCTCGGAATAAAAGGATCACATAACCCTCTTGTGTTTTAGAAGTATTGGGTACTTTTCCGTTTCAGTAGTTTGATGTTGCGAGGGGGTGATTTTGAAGCGTATGCTGAAAGCAGTAAATGTCATGTTTTGAATGTGACGCTTCACACTTTGACAATTCATTTGAGTTCTTTTACAATCGAACAACTTGCTACACATCCTACTACATATAGGAAGGCTATTCCCATGAAAGAGTATACCACCGAGTTTTTACGCAACGTCGCGCTGGTTTCACATGGAAGCGCGGGGAAAACAATGTTGGCAGAGTCGTTTTTACATGCTACGAAGGCGATCACCCGACAAGGCAAGATCGATGATGGAACAACCATATCAGACTATGATGATGAGGAACACCGTCGAAAGATATCCATCTATGCAAGTGTAATTCCCATTGAACATCATGATCATAAAATAAATGTTATTGACGCGCCAGGCTACACTGACTTTATTGGGGAGACGGTATCTGCTTTGAGCGTTGCTGATGGCGCGATCATTTTGGTGGACGCAGTCTCAGGCGTGGAAGTTGGAACGGAGCTTGCGTGGAAATACGCAGACGAGTTCAACCTTCCACGCTTTTTTGTTATTAATAAGATGGATCGCGACAACGCGAACTTTGAAGAATCGTACAATGCCATTGAAGCGTTTGTTAAATCTCATGGAAAACGCGCCATTAAAGTCCATTTGCCGATCGGCGAGAAAGCTGGCTTCAAAGGTGTTGTCGATATCATTGGCATGAAATCTTATATGGGTGATGGAAATACCATTGCCGAGATTCCTGCGGATCTACAAGAAGCTGCAGAAAAAGCTCACTTTGCGCTTGTGGAAGCAGCAGCAGAAGGTGAAGATGAGCTGATGGAAAAATATTTAGAAAACGGTTCGCTCACAGACGCAGAAATGGTACGTGGACTGGAAGATGTGGTCTACGCTGGAGAATTTGTCCCTGTGTTCTGCGCGGCGGGCGGACATGAAGTTGGCGCGATTGCGCTTCTCAATGACATCATTGATCTCATGCCTTCTCCATTGAATGCTCCCAAGCGTGTTGCACAAGGCAAAGATGGCGAAGAAACCTTGAAGCCGTCAGATACTGAACCTTTGGCTGCCTATGTCTGGAAGACCACAGCTGATCCATTCGTTGGCAAGATGACATACTTTCGAGTCTATTCTGGTTCAATGCAGGCCGAAGCGCATATCTGGAATCAAAATAAAAGTGCAGATGAACGTGTTTCGGGCTTGCACTTCCAACGCGGCAAAGAAGTGATTGCGGCAAAATTAATCCACGCAGGTGACATTGCCGCAGTCTCCAAATTAAATGTAACTTCAACAGGGGATACGTTCTGTGATAAGGGACATCCACTCACGATTGAGAAGCCAAAATATCCAGCCGCATTATTTCGCGTGGCGATTACACCAAAATCACAGGCGGATGCCGCGAAGATTTCTCCAACACTAACCAAGTTATGTGAAGAGGATATGACCCTCATTTGGCTGAACGATCTAATTACACATGAGACTGTTTTACAAGGCATGGGCGACCAGCATATTGATGTAGCTTTACATCGTGCCCAAACCAAGTTCCAGGTGGGTCTCGCCACGCATGAACCGCGTATTCCTTATCGTGAAGGAATTACACGCAAAGCCAGCGGCCAATACCGTCATAAGAAGCAGAGTGGCGGCTCAGGCCAATTTGGCGAAGTCCATCTTCGGATTGAACCTCTGCCTTCAGCTGACTTTGAATTCACAGACGAATTGGTAGGCATGAATTTGTCCAAGTCTTATTTACCTCCAATTGAAAAAGGCATTAAAGCCACGCTTGAGCATGGAGCCTTTGCTGGCTACCCCATGAGTAACGTAAAAGTGATCGTTTATGATGGCAAAGAACACGAAGTGGATTCCAAGCCCGTTGCGTTTGAAATCGCAGGCCGCGAAGCCTTTAAACTTGCCGTACATGAAGCGGGTCCAGTTCTATTTGAGCCGATCATGAATGTGCGTGTCACAATACCCGACTCGAATATGGGCGATGTAATGAGCGATATTAACACTCGCCGTGGACGTGTGCAAGGTACAGATTCAGAACATGGCAGTACGGTCATTGTGGCTCATATACCCATGGCAGAAATGATGCGCTACACATCACAGTTGCGCTCCATGACGGGCGGGCGCGGCTACTTCACCATGGACTTCGATCATTACGATACGGTTCCATCGCATATCACAGGCCCGATTATCGAGGCGCACAAAAAAGAAATGGAAGCAAAGAAGGAAGAGTAGCTTATGTCATTGCGAGGCGGCGCACTTCCGTCGAAGCAATCTCCAACTGCTAAGCGTAATTCGTGTTTCGTACGAAGTCCCAAGGTTGAAAAGCCTTGGGACTTCGTATAAAAACAACCGACTCGATGTAAAATATATTTATGCCAACTGTCCGCTTTCCTGCCTTGATGAAATTTTATGTTGATAACCAGAGTGAGTTCCTTGCGAATGGTTCAACGGTTGCTGAGTTGCTTGAAGATATCCTTTCGCGCTACCCCACACTTAAACCTCACTTGTTTGATGCAAATGGCGAACTTCGCAGGCACTTCAATATTTTCGTGAATAGTGTTCATATTCGCGATTTGAATGGATTGAATACACCGTTGAATGAAGATGACAAGGTTATTTTGATGGCGAGCGCGGCAGGCGGGCAAATTCATCATTGACAAATTCGGTAAGATACGTAAAATAGCCAGCATCTACTATGCTAATCATGAAATCATTTAACTATTGCTTGTGTCTATGGCGGGGCTCGTAGCCACCGCCTGAGAAAAACTTCCGCAGTCAACGGAATCAGACGGTTGGACGACCCCGCTTGCAAATTTTGCAAAGTGTGGCGTTTGTTCGCCGTCTTTTTGTTTACCCGTTGACTGTTTGTTTTTAAGGATATTTATGACATTACTCGACATTCGATTGACTAGTTCAAATACAATTCCCCTGGATGGACTTACATCCCATGTGGGGAATACACCTTTACTTCCGCTTCGCCGCGTGACCTCGAACCTGTCTCCGCGTGTAAAGGTATTCGTTAAGGCTGAATGGTTCAACCCTGGCGGCTCGATCAAAGATCGGCCTGCGTTTAATATTATTCAGAATGCGCTCATCAATGGCGACCTTGGTAACGGCAAGCGCTTATTGGATTCAACTTCCGGGAACATGGGTATTTCGTATGCAACTTTTGGCGCGGCATTGGGCATCCCTGTGACGTTTGCAATTCCTGCTAGTGCCAGCCCGGAGCGTTTGACTTTATTACGAGCTCTGGGTGCGGAACTCATTCTTACAGACCCTTTAGAAGGTTCAGATGGCGCTATTCTAAAAGCACGCGAGCTTGCCGCTGAAAGACCAGACCTATATTGGTATTCGAATCAATATAATAATCCTGCTAATTGGCAGGCACATTATCTATCTACTGGCCCTGAGATTGCAGCCCAAACGGATGGACAAGTTACGCATTTCGTTGCAGGTCTCGGTACTTCAGGTACATTGATGGGTACAGGGAGATTTCTGCGCGAGCAATTGCCGAATGTAAAAATTCTTTCCATGCAGCCGGATGCATCATTCCATGGACTTGAAGGCCTCAAGCATATGCCTAGTGCGATCAAACCTGGGATTTATGATGAGTCATTTGCTGGCGAGCCTCTTCCAGTTAAGACTGAAGCGGCGCATGAGATGACGTTACGTCTCGCAAAAGAAGAAGGCTTGTTCGTAGGAATATCCTCTGGCGCGGCAACTGTCGCGGCTTTGCAAATTGCAAGTCAACTGGATGAAGGCGTTGTTGTAACGGTTTTCCCCGATGCAGGCTATAAATATTTAAGCGATAAATCCTTATGGGAGGGTAAGTAATGCTGGCTGTATCTAATGATTTGATCACTAAGATCGTTGCGCATGTTGAAGAAGCATACCCGGAAGAAGGGGCTGGTTTTTTGATCGGTGTTGAAGGTGAAGTAAAACAAATTTTATCTTTGCCAAACGCCCGTGAGAATGAAGCTCGGCATAATCGGTTTTTGTTCACACCCGAAGATTATTTAAAAGCTGAATTGGCAGCAGACAAGCTTGGGCTGAGTCTGATCGGTGTCTTTCATTCACACCCGGATTGCCCGAATGTTCCTTCCGAATATGACCGTGAGTGGGCGCAGCCATTTTTCTCCTACATCATCACCCGTGTCGATGCAGGCAAGGCGGTCAGTCACCGTTCATGGAGATTGCTGGAAGACCGCTCGAAGTACGATGAAGAAAATATAACTATAAATTAATCAGGAGATTTGAAATGGATATTGATATTATTAAAGAAGATCAAATATTGGATTGCAGCGGAATGCTTTGCCCCATGCCGATTGTAAAAACATCCAAGGCGATCAAAGAATTACAGAACGGCCAAATTTTGAAGATGATTTCCACAGATGCTGGCTCACCACCCGATATTGAAGCGTGGAGCCGCCAAACTGGAAATGAACTGCTGCGTTCCACTACAGAAGATAAAAAGTATATCTTCTTTTTAAAGAAGAATAAATAAGGGAAAATTTAATGTCTAAATCTGACCCAAGCGCCCCAAAAAGACTTGCACTGATATCCAGCAAAGGAACGCTGGACTGGGCTTACCCTCCGTTTATTCTTGGCAGTGCGGCCGCTGCAATGGGCTGGGAAGTGGGGATCTTCTTCACCTTCTATGGTCTCACATTACTTAAGCCTGAACTGACTGCATCGGTCTCTCCGCTTGGCAACCCGGCCATGCCGATGAAGATGCCGTTTGGCCCCGAAGGATTCCAAAATATTAATTGGGCAATGCCTAATTTGCTCATGGCAAATGTACCCGGCTTTGAAAGTGTAGCCACTAGTTTGATGAAGCAGACTTTTCATAATAAGGGTGTGGCAACCATTGATGAATTGCGCGACGCCTGTCTTGATATGGGCGTACGCCTGATCGGCTGCCAAATGACGATGGATGTCTTTGGGTTCAAAAAGGAAGACTTCATTCCGCAAGCAGAGATCGGCGGCGCGGCCACATTCCTTGAATACGCTGCCGATGCAGATGTACAATTGTTTATATAAAATACTTTAACCACAAAGGACACGAAGTACACAAAGTTTTTTTAAGACCTTCCTGTTGGCTTTCCTTCGTGATCTTAGTGTCTTCGTGGTAAAAAAAGAAAAGAGAGATAAATAAAATCCATGACAACCTTGAGAATCCCAACCCCGTTACGTGCTTATACTAGCGGTCAAAGTGAAGTAAATGTAAGCGGCGTAAAAATATCGGAAGCATTGACCGACTTAACCGTTCAATTCCCAGCCATCAAACCGCACCTATTCAACGAGAGCGGAGAACTGCGCCCCTTTGTAAATCTATTCGTTGGCGAAAACAACATCAAAGATTTACAGGGCGTGGATACACTTATTAAAGATGACGACCGTATCATGTTGATCCCGTCCATTGCTGGAGGCGCTTCATGATCGAAGAACTCTCGCACGACCAAATCCTGCGTTACTCGCGCCATTTGCTGATGCCTGAAGTGGGCATGAGTGGACAGCTCAAACTCAAGAATTCATCGGCTCTCGTCATCGGCACCGGCGGACTCGGTTCGCCGGTTGCGTTGTATCTTGCCGCGGCAGGCATTGGCCGCCTCGGGTTGGTGGATTACGACATTGTTGATTCATCCAACTTGCAAAGGCAGGTCATTCACGGCACATCTACGGTTAATAAACTTAAGGTGGAAAGTGCGCGGGATCGATTAAAAGATTTGAATCCCGATATTCAAATTGACATATACAACGAACCCTACACCTCAGAGAATGCGCTTCGTATCGCTAAAGATTATGATGTCATCATTGACGGCACCGATAACTTTCCCACACGTTATCTCACCAACGATGTTTGCGTTTTTCTTGGCAAGCCGAACATCTATGGTTCCATCTTCCGCTTTGATGGGCAGGTGAGTGTCTTTTACGCCAAGGAAGGTCCTTGCTATCGCTGTCTCTTCCCCGAGCCACCGCCGCCCGGACTTGTCCCTTCGTGTGCAGAAGGCGGCGTGCTTGGCGTTCTGCCCGGTACCGTTGGTACGCTTCAAGCCACCGAAGCCATCAAAATTTTACTTGGAATTGGCGAGCCGCTCATCGGTAAATTGCTTTTATATAATGCGCTCGATATGAGTTTTGATTTTGTCAAACTCAAGAAGAATCCAAATTGCCGCGTCTGCGGACCGAATGCCGACATCAAAGAGTTGATTGACTACGAAGAATTCTGCGGAGTCCCCGGCCATCATGCGGATGATACTTCCGCCGGTGTCGCATGGGATATTACTCCACAGGAGATGCAAGACCGCATCGCACAAACCCCGGGCTTGCTCCTGCTTGATGTACGTGAACCTCACGAGTTGGAGATTGCCGCTATCAAAGGCGCAAAGAACATCCCGCTCGGTGAAGTCGCCTCACGCATGTCCGAATTAGACTCCGCCGAAGAGATGATCGTCTTCTGCAAACGTGGATCCCGTTCCGCACGTGCGATTGAAATTCTCGCCAGCGCAGGCTTCAAGAAAATGAAAAATCTCAAAGGCGGAATCAACGCCTGGGCCGAACAAGTGGACCCAAGTTTGCCGTTGTATTAGTAGTGAGTAATAAGTGAAAAGTAATAAGTAATAAGGAATCTCCTGCTAAATCTGGCGGGAGATTTTTTGTCGTATTTCTTTGCCCAATTCAATTAACAGGCATATAATCACCTTATCGGGATTTTTTCACCCTTCACCCTTCCTAATTCATCCTTTCTTATGACTCGCCCCCTCCGCGTTTTCCTCTGTCATGCCTCGCAAGACAAACCTGCTGTGCGGAAACTGTACCGTTACCTAAAACAGCATGGGATACAGCCCTGGCTGGATGAAATTGATTTGCTGCCCGGCGAAAACTGGGAAGTCGAAATTCCGAATGCAATCGATAATTCGGATGTCATTCTGGTTTGCCTTTCCAAAAACTCGATTAATAAAGAAGGCTATGTTCAAAAGGAAATTTCCTTTGCATTGGATAAAGCATTGGAAAAACCTGATGGCACGATTTTTATTATTCCCGCAAAGTTGGAAGATTGTGAAGTTCCCAAACGATTAAACCGTTATCAGTGGGTGGATTTGTTCCGCCCGGATAGTAACAAGCGATTATTGCTGGGGTTGAATAAACGCGCAATCGAACTTGGCTCTGATGTTTCGCCAGTGATTTTGGAAGATACGCGGCAGAGAAATTCCACGCCTAAACCCCTTAAACTTGTTGCGCCAAATCAGGCAGAACTTGAAAAATTGGAATTAGAAGAGAAGGAAAAAAACGTACGCAAACAATTGGAGTTGGAAGCTAAAGAAAAAGGTAATCGTGAAGCAATTGAAATAGCCGCACGCGAAAAGCTGGCGTGGGAAGCAAAAGAAAATGCCACGCGTGAAAAATTGGAATTGGAAGTGCAGGAAAAAGCAAAGCGCAAAGAACCAGTACAGAAAAAGCCTTTCACAAAACTTCTTGACCCATCCTCTCTACTCCCACAGGAGAAATCTCGTCCCAAGACTGATAGCCAGAGTGTCAAGAAACCTATACCAAGGTTCAATCCTCGCTTGTTAAGTATTGGTAGCGTTATTCTGCTTGCCTTGATTTTTGGTGGATTTGGATTGAATTACCTTATTAATCATCCACCTGTTACCCCTACTCTTCAACTCGTGACTGCTCCGCCAATAAATCCAGCTGCTGGCTCTACATGGAATCAAACTGTTGATGGCATGATTTTACTCTTCGTGCCAGCGAGTACATTTACAATGGGGAGTAATGTTAGCGATCAAGTAGATGAGAAACCAGAACATCAAGTGATTTTAGATGCGTTTTGGATTGACAAAACCGAAGTGACTAATAAAATGTATGCAAAATGTGTGGACGCGAATAAATGTGATCCACCAAAGGAAATAAAATCTCATACGCGCTTAAGTTATTTTCGTGACCCTGAATTTGATAGCTACCCTGTTGTTTATGTGAATTGGAATATGGCGAAGGCGTATTGTGAATGGGCGGGACGCAAATTGCCCACTGAAGCGCAGTGGGAAAAAGCTGCACGTAGCACAGTTGCTCGTACGTATCCATGGGACGACGCTGCGCCAACTGATTTACTATTGAATTATGCCAACAATGTTGGTGACACAACAAAAGTAGGCAGTTATCCTGAAGGCGCGAGTATTTATGGCGCTTTGGATATGGCTGGTAATGTTTGGGAATGGGTGAATGATTGGTATGATGAAAATTATTATAGGAGTTCATCTTTATCAAACCCTTTAGGGCCTTCTTCTGGTCAATATCGGGTGTTACGAGGAGGCTCGTGGGATACCACGAAAAATTTCATCCGCACCAGCAAACGTTACAGGTATGTTTCGTCAAATTCGGACAATACTGCCGGTTTTCGGTGTGCTTTCTCACCATAATTCCGAAATAATGATTTCTATATACTTAAGATGACAGTCGCTTTTAATGTGACGGTCATCTTTTTTGTAAGGGATGTCGCTTCCTGACTGGACACTGGTAAAATACCCTCAACCAAGGAGAGCGAATGATTGAATTAACCGAATCCAAAGAAAGAAGAGTTTTTAACAATGTTCTTGGCGCGATGGGGAATACACCGCTCGTAAAACTCGAGCGCATTGGGCGCGACCTGCCTGTTCCGCTATATGCAAAATTGGAATTCATGAACCCCGGCGGTTCTGTCAAAGACCGCGTGGGGGCGTATATTGTTGAGCAGGCTGAGAAGCGGGGAGAACTCAAACCAGGCGGAACAATTGTTGAAGCTACATCAGGAAATACAGGCGTGGGACTTGCCATTGCTGCGGCTTTGAAGGGGTATAAAACCATCTTCGTCATGCCCGAGAAGATGAGCAAGGAAAAGATTTTATTATTACGCGCCTATGGTGCGAAGGTGGTCATTACGCCAACGGAAGCTGGCCCCGGCGACCCGCGTTCTTATTATGAAGTAGCCAAAAAATTTGCGCGTGAAGTTCCCAACGCCATTCTTGCAAATCAATATCACAACCCAGATAACCCCAAAACCCACGAGCTAACGACCGGCCCAGAGTTATGGGAGCAGACCGAAGGCAAGCTGACCGATGTCATCATTGGCATTGGCACAGGCGGTACCATCAGCGGCGTGGGGCGTTATCTTAAATCCAAGAATCCAAATATCCAAATCGTCGGCGTGGACATCGAAGGCTCAATTCTCACTGAGATTTGGCAGAACAAAGGCATCATTCCGCCCGGGGCATATCCCAAAACGTATAAAGTAGAAGGCATCGGCGAAGACTTTTTGCCGTCCGCAATGGACATTACCGTTGTGGATGTCATCGAGCGTGCAGGTGACCGCGAGTCATTTTTGTGGGCGCGTCAACTCGTGCGGCAGGAGGGAATTTTTGCAGGCGGCTCATCAGGATCCGCGATTGCGGGCGCGCTCAAATATTGTCGCAAGCTCCCAGTAGGGCGCATCCCTGTGGTGATTCTTCCCGATTCTGGATCACGCTATCTGTCGAAATTTTATGACGATAAGTGGATGCGTGAATTCGGATTCCTCTCCATGGAATTTGGAGAAACGGCTCTGGGCGACCTGTTGATTGCCAAGCCAAACAAGGCATTAATCACCGCGACGATTGGTGACTCGATCCGCAAAGTGGTCTCAGTGATGCACCAAAATGCAGTCTCGCAAATGCCAGTTGTCGGCGCGGATGGAACGCTCGTAGGTCTCATCGAAGAAGTAGATTTGCTCAATCACATGATCGAAAAACACGAGCACAGCAATGACGAGAAAATTGATCCGCTCGTACAAAATGCAGGCGCAGTCTTCCCGCCCGAAACTCCGCTCGAAGAAGCCATGCCATCTCTCACCGCAGGTTACGCCCTCATCGTTGTCGACAATAGCCGACCGATTGGCATCCTCACCAAGATTGATGTGCTTGATTACGTGGCGGGTAAGATCTAAAACCTTTTGAGTGTGTCCAAAACCCAAGACAGATATGTCTTTGCGAGGGTGATTTTCCCGAAGCAATCTCCTATATAGTTGGAGATTGCTTCGCCGCCAAGAACACGGCTGGCAACGACATGAAACAATTTAAACACTGTTTATAGAACAAATTTTCTGATATAATGCCGAAATAAATTGGCATGTGCCAATTTAAAACTTTATTTATGGAGGCAGATATGGATTTTAGTTCAATTAACTGGTTGGCGGTTGTGGCTTGTGTTGTGGTCAGCATGATCACAGGAAGTATCTGGTTTGGTCCCAAAACGTTTTTCCCCATCTGGTGGAAAGCCATCGGCAAAACAGAAAACGATAAACCTGGCGGCGAAAACATGGGATTAATGTGGGGCGGAACTCTGCTCGCTTCATTTGTGCAGGCAGTATCCATGGCGATTATGGTCAACTTCATGGGCAGCAGCATGTCGAGTGGCGTGTCTCCTGCTTCCGGTGCGATGACCGGTTTCATGCTCTGGTTTGGCTTTACAGCCGCAACCAGCTTAACCAACAAACTGTTCGCCGGTCAGCTCAAAGCCTGGGTGCTCGAAACCGGAAATCACCTGCTTAACCTTGTCCTTTTTGGAATCATCCTCGGCGCCTGGCGCTAAGGTATAAGTTCGCCTGTAAATTCACCCGTGAGAGTATCTTTCACGGGTGAATTTATTTTAAACTTCTGAAGTCTTTTTGCGAGTCGGGTATACTCGTCCCATGCAGCCAATTATTAGATTATATAAGTTTGAAGATTTTGAGCAAGTTACCTACCTGTGGTTTGAGGCCGAAAAAGTAGCCATGCCTAAACTGATGGCGCGTATGGGGCATACACTGGAAGATGCACGCGAGTATTTTTCGAGAGTCGTTGTAGGCGAAGATCAAATTTGGGTTTACGAAAGCGAAGGGGCGCCGCTCGGCTTTCTTGCCATTCAAGGCGAATTCATTGATCGTTTATATGTGCATCCTGAACATCATCGTCGGGGTATTGGGCAGGCTTTGCTGATGAAGGCACGTCAACTATTGCCAAAGCATATGTGGTTATATACCCATGCCGCCAACAAAATGGCACGCTCATTTTATGAAAAGAATGGTTTTATTGTCGAAAAATATGGCGTCAGCCCTGAGCCAGAATCTGAACCCGATGTTGAATATCATTGGCGGGCAAATCCTTTTAATAAATAAATCATGCGTCCTACACATCTTGAAGTTAATCTTTCTCAACTTAAACAAAACCTTGAAAACATTCGCAGACATGTTTCACCCGCAAAAGTATTGGTGGTTTTAAAAGCCAATGCCTACGGTCATGGCGTGGATGGCGTTGCGCCTTTCATTGCACCCTTTGCAGATTACATCGGCGTGGCAATTGTTGAAGAGGCAATTCACCTCCGTAAAATGGGAATTGCGACACCGATCCTCGTAATGGGTGGGACTCTCCCTGAGCAGTTGCCTGACTTCTTTGAATACGACTTAACCCTCGCCGCCTCTTCACTTGACCTGTTAACTGTTGCTGAACAATTGGCACGCGAAGCGTCAACCCGCAAGCGACTCAAAGTGCATCTCAAGATAGACACAGGCATGGAACGCATCGGCGTTCGCGAATATGAAGCAGACGCCCTAATAGAGAAGTCTTTGGCGTGTAGCCACTTGGAAATAGAAGGAATATTTACCCATTTTGCGAATTCAGAAACTCTGGAGTCAACCAGCTTGCTGGTTGCGGACGGTTCACTGTACGAACCTAGAATAGTCAAAGCCTCCCTCCAACTCGAACGCTTTGAAGAAGTCCTATCCATTTATGAAAAGCGAAGCGAGCCGCATCCATCAATCAGGCACACGGCAAATTCAGGCGCAACTTTACTGCTCCCAGAAAGTCATTATGATATGGTGCGGCCTGGAGTATTGTTTTACGGCGTGTATCCAGCACGAGGTATTGATAAGACGATTGAAGTAAAGCCTGCACTGACTTGGAAATCAAAAGTTGTATATAGCAAGATCACCCAGCCCGGGCGGGGAGTCAGCTATGGGTCGTTGTGGCAGGCTGAGATGGAGTCGCGAATCGTGACCATCCCATGTGGGTACGCTGACGGATATTTTCGCCGCATGACGAATCAGGCGCGAGTCCTCATCAATGGAAAATCATATTCGCAAGTGGGCCGCATTTGTATGGATCAATTCATGGTCAATGCCGGCGAGGATGATGTCAATGTGGGCGATGAAGTGACCTTACTCGGTAACGGGATCACCGCCGAAGATTTCGCCGATTGGACGGGTACGAATGAATACGAGGTGATGACGAATATCAGCGCGCGCGTGCCCAGAGTGTATATTGGAGCGGGTGCGGTACAATAATAAGTAGATTAATTTGAAATTGAGGTGTAAGTTGAATTCTAGGTTTAAAGGCTATATAAATTTATTTGGGGTAGCTCTAACTGTCATAGCGCTGGATCAATGGACAAAGTGGTTGGTGCGTACGAATATCGAATTTGGCACACAATGGCTCCCAGGCTGGTTAAGCTGGCTTTCTCCGTACGCGCGTTTTGTAAATTGGCACAATAGCGGCGCGGCGTTTGGCATGTTCCAAAACGGGAATTTGGTGTTTACCGTGCTTGCCTTTATAGTGATTGGGGCCATTGTTTATTACTATCCACAAGTAGATGCAGATGACTGGACTTTGCGACTCGCCATGGGTTTACAGCTTGGCGGCGCTGCAGGAAATTTAATCGACCGTTTGTTGGTTGGCAAGGTAACAGACTTTATTTCCGTTAGCGTTTTTCCAGTATTCAATATTGCCGATTCCAGTATCACGATTGGGGTGATTGTGCTGCTGTTAGGTGTTTGGCTCAAAGAGCAGCAGGAAAGAAAGAAAAAAAATAATGAACAACCAAAATCAGAAGATGAGCAATCACCAAATAATAACGCTGCGACCACCAGTGAGCAATCGTGAGTGAGCGCATTGAGAAATTTCGCCATGAAGGTGAAAAGGCAGAGCGCCTGGATAAATTCCTTGTAAGCCGTCTGCCTGAATTTTCACGTGCTCGCCTCCAAGGGTTGATTGATGCTGGCTTTGTTTTAGTTAATGGGGCTGCTGCAAAAAAATCAGGTCAATCCATTGATGCAGGTGTGGAGGTTGAAGTTCGCGTGCCGCCTCCAGTACCAAGTGGTTTGGTGGGGGAGGATATTCCCCTCGATATTATTTTTGAGAATGACGAGATCATCGTTGTCAACAAACCTGCCGGCATGGTGGTTCACCCCGCTGCGGGACATGATTCTGGCACGTTGGTTCATGCTGTTTTGGGGTACGACCCCGATATGGAAGGGATCGGCGGTGAAGAACGCCCAGGCCTGGTCCATCGATTGGATAAGGAAACCTCAGGTTTGATTGTGCTTGCGAAAAACGAACGCGCACATCGCTGGCTGCAAGATCAATTCCGTTTGCGCACCGTGGAAAAGACTTACCTTGCATTGGTCGACGGCAAGCCTCCCACACCTACGGGTCGTGTGGAAGCCTCCATCGGGCGTGACCCAAGTCATAGAAAACAGATGGCGATTGTCCCTGCTGGCAAGGGACGTGAATCGGTCAGTGAATATAAAACCCTTGAGTCTTTCAAAGAACATACCCTTTTGGAATTCCACCCGCATACTGGTCGCACTCACCAGATCAGGTTGCATTGTGCGTTTTTAGGCTGTCCGATTGTGGGCGATTCAGTTTATGGGAAGAAGAGCTTAACGGTGGATATCGATAGACATTTTTTACATGCCGCGAAACTAAAGATCGTTTTGCCTAATGAAACGAAACCGCATGTGTTTGAAGCAGAGCTTCCCGATGAGTTGAAGAAAGTTCTGGAAGAAGTAGGGAATATCCAGTAAAAAATAGTTTTATGCTCTCTTAGCGGCTTAGCCCTTAAGAGAGCATGTTTTAAGGAGATAAAAATGGAATACATAGACCTTCGTTCTGATACAGTCACTCAGCCCACGCCTGAAATGCGCGAAGCAATGGCTGAGGCGGAAGTGGGCGACGATGTTTATATGGATGACCCCACGGTTAATAAGTTACAGGCAAAAGCCGCCGAGATGCTTGGCAAGGAAGATTCGCTTTTTGTCCCTTCTGGAACGATGGGAAACTTGCTGGCCTTGCTGGTGCATTGCCAGCGCGGAGATGAAGTCATTGTTGGAGACAAATCTCATGTTTATTTAAACGAAGCAGGGGGAATGTCTGCGCTGGGCGGGATTCATCCGCACCCGGTCAAAAATCAGGCTGACGGTACGCTTGCATTAGATGACATTCGCGCTTCGATCCAGACCGAGGATGTGCATCACACCATTACGCGACTCATTTGCATCGAGAACACACAAAACGTGTGTGGTGGTATTCCGCTTTCTGTGGAATATACTCAACAAGTAGGGAAGATCGCAAAAGAAAACAATTTGTCGCTGCATATTGATGGCGCGCGGATCTTTAACGCAGCTGCCGCATTAAATGTTTCGGTAAAAGATTTAACCGTGCCAGCGGATTCGGTTATGTTTTGTTTGAGCAAGGGGCTTGTGGCGCCTGTTGGGTCCATGTTAGTGGGAACCAAAAAATTTATTAATCGTGCCCGCCATTTGCGAAAAATGCTGGGCGGCGGAATGCGCCAGGCAGGTGTGTTGGCGGCGGCAGGAATGATCTCGTTGGAGAGAATGTCGAAGCGATTGGGAGAAGATCATGCTCGAGCGAAGAAACTGTCTGAGGGTTTGAAGCAGGTAAATGGTCTGGTTTTAGATGCGGCCGAAGGCGTATCCACCAACATGGTTTATTTTGATATTAAAGATGACGTCAAATTAAGTGTCGATCAAATTATTAGTGAAATGAAAAGCCGTGGGATATTGGTCGATTGGGCAGGTCCGCGTCGCTTTCGCTTGGTAACTCATTATTGGGTTGATGATGCGGGTGTGGATAAAACAGTGGAAGCGTTTGTTGAAGTTATAAAATAAATTAATTATTTGCTTTCCCAGAACGTGGGCGCGGGTTCAATTTGATCCCGCCCACGTTCTTTTGCTATATAAAGCCGCTTATCGGCCAGATCGATCAATTTTGGTGTGGCATTTGTTTCCAGGGGAAAGACTGCAATTCCCATGCTGGCAGTTGGGATGGGAATTGTTAATTCTCCCTCGTTTTTAATTTTCAACAATCCCAAAGTTTCGCGGATGCGCTGGGCGATCAGTGTGGCTTGGTGCCCATCAGAGTTTGGAAGGGAAATGGCAAATTCTTCGCCGCCCCAGCGGCCAACGGCATCTGTGTTCTTAATATGTTTTTGGATGATATCGCATAAACTCACGAGAACTTCATCACCAATAAGATGCCCAAACGAATCGTTGTATTGCTTGAAGTGGTCAATGTCAAGCATAATCAGGCTGAGAGGTTGGTTTAGATCAAGACAGGCCCCTGTTTGCTCGTTTAACTTTTTTATAAAATACCCATGATTGTAAATGCGGGTAAGGCTGTCCAGCCTTGCTTCCTGCTCCACGCGTGCATGTTGATAAGTGTTATCCAGCGCGAGGGCTGCGCGCTGTGCGATTGTGGAGAGCAATTCCATGTCACTTCGATCAAAGGCGTTGGGGCGGTAGGATGCGATTGCCATAATACCGTTAATGTGAGAACTGCGCATGGGAACCCCCATCCACGATAGGGATGTCTTCTCTTTTCCAACAATAACAATTTCAACATCATCAAGTTGGATTTCTTGCCTAAGATCAGGGAGGAAAAGCTCCTGTTGATGATTAATTACCCAGTTGGAAAGCGTCCCTTTTCTGGTCGTGTACATTTCGTGATAGAACTCTCCGTCATCGTAGAAAAGCTCAAGCCGAATATTGTCTCCATCTATAATACCAATGTAATAAGAATCTGCTTCCAGGGCGTTTTGAAAAGCGGCTTTAAGCAGGGAATAAACCTGGTTTGTATCCAAGGTGGATACGATTTGTTTGCTGAGTTCATTAATGATTTCGAGTCTATTTATTTGTTCCCTTGCAATATTTTTTAACTGTTGTATGGTTTCAATAGCCATAAATGAAACAATTACAAAGCCCAGCTCTGTAACCCACTGATAAGCAGGAGGGTTACTACTCAAGTCTGATGCAAAATGCAAGGCCGTGGCGCTGGCAACTAAAAAATAAGAGGGCCCTCTCGTCGAAATTAAAGATGTGGCCATTGCTGAAATAATAATAAGAGTGAAGAGCAGATATTCCATTTCTTCTGGAAATAGGATTGTTACTAAGCCCAGACTAACTCCTGAAACAATCGCATTTACCCATGAAAAAAGATACTTATTTTGCGATGCGCTGAAAAAGAAATAGTATAACGCTAGATATAGCCCCCCTATAACCCCATAAAGAATCAGTAAAATCTTGTAAATATTATTTTGAGGAGGAAGGTATATGAAGGTGGCGGCAATGGATATAAATAACACAAATATTCCCGCCAGAATGGATGGCAGGGTGGATATCAAGTTTTCCTGAGGTTTAAAGCCGCGACGGTCGTTGTGAGGTTTTGCCATTTATTCCAAGGCTGCTAGATCTGAACGATTTTCTTCAACAACTTTTTCGAACACTTCAACCATTTTCGGATCAAACAAAATACCAGATTGCTCACGCAGGTAATCCACTGCTTCACGAACTGATATTTTTTCCCTGTAAGGTCGCTTACTGGTCAATGCATCAAACGCATCCACGATCGCGAACATTCGGGCAAGAATGGGAATATCCTCGCCGTTTAATCCGCCAGGATACCCGGTGCCATCCCATCTTTCTTGATGATGGCGAATAAGAGGAATGGTTTCCTGTAGAAATGGAATTCCAGCAACGATTTTTGCGCCAATATCTGGATGTAAGCGCATGATTTTCCACTCATCTTCGTTTAAGGGTCCAGGTTTGTGCAAAATTGTGTCGCTGATACCGATTTTGCCAATATCATGCAACAAAGAACCACGCTCCAGTATCTTTAGTTGCTCATGTGAGTAACCAAGGGTCTCTCCAATTTTGGCTACCAGGTGACTTACTCTTAAGCTATGTCCCTCGGTCTCACGATCGCGTGCGTCCAGGGCCGTCATAAGTGCGGCAAGAGTTTGATCGTAGGTATCTTCGAGTTTATCGTAGGCAGCTTTGATCTCTGCTGCTTGCCTGCGGGATTCGACCAGTAACAGTGACCGTTCCAGTGCAATGGCGGCCTGATTTACGAGCGCTTGCAAGTCGCTTGGATTTGCTGCAGGTTTATGGTTTTGATCTTCGATCACATCCATCCAGACTGCGCCATATTTTTGAATGGGGGTTTGTATCGGTAAGCATGTTCGTGTAATGGATTGCCCCTGAGAAAGATAAATCAGCTGGCCTGAATTCATAGCATCTCTGATCAGTTCCATGGGGTGCTTATTCCCATGATGGATTCCAGAAGAGTCGATTTCAAGCTCTGTGGTTATATTTCCATTTTTGTCCAGCAAAATAATTCCCGTGGTATTGCTTTTCGCAAGTTTGTGCGCGGTGTTGGCAATATCTAATGCCGCATCTTCCAGTTTCTCTGCTTGAATGATCTGATTACTTAAGCGATAAAGCAGGGATGTGATTCGTAATGATGCACGCAGTTCCTGTTGAAGCCATGTGCTTTCAAATGCTCCAGCAGCCTGGATGGAAAGAAGCTCCGCCAGCGATTCGTCATTCTCGGTAAAGAACACTTCATTTTGTTTTCCAAAAGCAAATATTGCGCCGATATTCATGCGATGCCAGCGAATCGGGATGATCAGCATGCTTCTTAATCCTGAGTTATCGATGCTCAAATGTGAAGTGGCAGCATACTTCCTTACATCGCGAACACGGAATGGTTGGGCCGCGTTGAAGGCCATTTGTATAAGTGCATCGGAATTTGTTGAGTTTTCCAAGGTTTCAAGCAGGTGGGGAGCCTTGCCCGAAGATGAACTTTGGGTGAAGTTTCTTTCCTGCCCTAATTGGATATGAACATAAGTGAATCTCGCCTGCAGAATATCCCTGGCAATGGATGCAACCTCACGGGCGGTAGATTCGGGTTCCACCATCGATGAAAGCTGGCTGCCTGCTTGAACCAGTTCCATTAAGCGTTGATGATAACCAGAGCGTTCCCATGCGCGGGTAAGTTCAGCAGTGACCATTTCTGCCAGGCTAATATCAATGCTGCCAAATGCATTTGCAATTTCGCTGTTTAGTACGAGCGTCCCGTTGGCGTGTCCGTTTGAAATTAAAGGGATGATAACGGCTGATAGACTTTTCTCATTTTCGAATCGAATGTAATCTGCATCCGCATTAATATCATTAATGATCTGGGTCTTTCGCTGACGGACCGCACGGCCAATCGCTCCATCTGTAATACTCTGGTGATAACCTGCCGGGATCAGGCTGGTTTGTTGGCCCGAGGCTGCAAGCAACATAAATTCTTTTTGGTCAGGCTCGTAAATATAAAGGCTCACAAGCGAACAGTTTATTGCACGTTCAAGAGTGTTTACAGCTAATTGCGCAGCGACTGGCTGATCCAGTTGATTTTCCAGCTGTTGACTCAACTCCGTAAGTAATATGAGTTGGGCGTTGCGCTTTTTTTCATTTTTTAGTTGTTGTCCAAGCACAAAAATCTGGTCAGATTGCGCAGCCAGCCGAATGCGTATTCCCTCGCGTGTAAGCATGAATGGTTTAATGTATCGAGCAAGGCGATTTTTCCACGAACCCCCGTTTTCTTCAGAGGATTCAAGTTCGTTGTCTTCTTCCAGTTTAGTCAATTCGTGCATCAATCCGTTGACCGTCATGATGACCGTGGATACTTCATAATAGATCACTGTGGATATTAGGATGAAAAACAAGAAAGTTGCCTGTCGTGCAGTTACAAGTGACCCCGTTTCTATTTTAATGGAATTATCTATCACTACAAGAATTGCACTCAAAAAGATGAGTATGGTTATCTCAAGAGTGGCGGCGGTCATTACCACTCGATGGCCGAGAATATCATCCTCAGGAAGCCTGAATCTGTTCCATGGTAAAAAAGCACCAATTAGTAGAACAAAAGCGAACAAAGCCGGCGCGATTAAATGAAGAGAAGAAATGGAGGGTATGAAGAATGCGCACCAAGCCAGCCAGGGAAGAGCTGGCACCTGGCTTAGGAAAATTTTATATTTTGACTTGGGAAAAACAAGAGCGATCCCTGCGAAAAATGCACTGATCAAGAATCCCGCCAGAAACGGGATTTTATATTGAATAATATTATTGGGAATATTCCCGTTACCCAAAACTATCAAAAGAAGCCCGCTGCATAAATTCACCGCCAGTGAGGTGATATTAAACACATCAATTTCTTGAAAGTGTTTTTTTAATGAGGTGAGTAATACTGCTTGCGCAATGCCGACAAATAAAATAATAACACCCTCAAACAAATATTTGATCTGGAAAAACAGCATAGAAAACAGGAATAAAAAGAAGATCGATATTCCTGTAACCAGGCGCGGGTGTTTTTCGTCGGCGCTGGTAACGAATAGAAATTGCGTAGACAAGGATACTGCAAATGAAATAATACCCAATATCACCAATGCCCATGCGGGCATAATTGAAGCGCCTGCTTTTAATTGAGTGGGAATTAATAGAAAGCTTACTGCAGAAAGCCCCAATATTCCTGAGGATAATGCAGTTAGGTTATTTTCCGATGGATGTTTCATTACTATCGAGGATAGCATAAGAAGTAAAATTTATCTACCTTTGAAAAGGGGCAATTATGATTTCTGATATAATCATTAAAGCAAAATGATTTACCAAAATAGCAATAAAGGTATGGCAAATGCAGAATTTTATTACTCTTGCACAAATTGACGAAGCGGCACAAGCGATAAAAAAACAAATATCCACACTTCGTGAGCCAATTGTAGGAATTATCCTCGGATCGGGGCTTAACGATTTGGCTGATTCTGTTCAAAATGCAGTACGCATCTCGTACAACGATCTGCCTAATTTTCCTGTTTCTACCGTACATGGACACGCTGGCCGTTTTGTAATTGGTGAGTTGGGGGGGAAACCCGTGCTAGTGATGCAGGGTCGTGTTCATTATTACGAAGGATATACAATGGGTCAGGTGACTCTTCCGGTGCGTGTTATGCAAAGATTGGGTATACCAAATATGATTGTTACGAATGCTGCTGGGGGAGTGCACCCTGAATTTCAACCCGGCGACGTTATGCTGATTACTGACCAGCTAAACCTGATGGGTATGTCTGGATTAAATCCTCTCATGGGGCCAAATTTGGATGAAATTGGCACACGTTTCCCGGATATGAGCCAGCCATACGATCGTGATTATTGTGATCTCGCAAGGAAAGTTTCAAAGGAAAATAAGATTACCTTACGTGAAGGTGTGTACGCAGGCCTAAGCGGACCCTCTTTTGAATCACCTGCTGACCTACGATTTTTGCGTCTGGCTGGCGCAGATGCTGTTGGTATGTCTACGGTGCCCGAAGTAATCATTGCGCGCCATGGGAATATGCGTGTGCTTGGTCTTTCTGGTATCAGTAATAAGGCCAATCTGGATGGGTCCACAGTTACAACCCATGAAGAAGTCATGGAAGCCGGTAAGGTAATTACACCCAAGGTTGAAAAGATCATTCGTGGTGTGTTGCACGGACTATAAATAAAGCTTAGCAATGGCAGAATTTTATAAATTCCTCATCTCATATGAGGTGCTGATCTATATTGTGCTGGCAATTGTCGGCATGTTCTCTTTTCGTTGGTTATTGAACTCATGGCGTGAAAGGCAGACGGCCGTATATAGTCTTGAACGTCAATTTTCTTCGCGTCGTTTAGGACAGTCTGCATCCATTTCTATCTTGATCGTAATTATATTTTGTTTTGTATTTTCGATGAGTACTTTCGTGATTCCATTACTTCCCGCTTCTGTTTTCGTAGCAACACCCACTTTGGACTTTATCTCAACCCCTACCGGTACACTTTCTGCAGAAATAATGACACAGTTTGCAAACCTGCCTGTGCAAACTGCAATTGTAAACTCAACCGGTTGTACAGCGAACCAGATTATCTTTACATCTCCCACGCCCGGCCAGGAAATAAAGGGAACGATCGAGATTACCGGTACGGTAAACATACCGAATTTTGGATTTTATAAATATGAGGTTGCGCCACAGGGAAGTGACACTTGGGCGACCATTCTTGCAGGCCGAACCATTGTTAATAATGGTTCCCTAGGTCGCTGGGATACAACCGCTCTAACTCCCGGTGATTATCAATTACGGCTTGTTGTTACAGATAATCAGGGAGTTGCATTATCCCCTTGTGTTGTCCCTGTTCGTGTTGTCCCTATACAATAATTTTTGGAAACTTTATGTCAGATATACAACTTCGTCCTACTGTAGCAAATGATCTTTCCCGTCTTATGGGCTTTAATCATTCCATTATGAGTGAATCGGTTTGGCAGCTTGAACTGCGCCGTGATGCCGGCCAGGTTGCGGCAGTATTTCGCGAGGTTCGATTACCTCGCTCCATTACCGTCACGTATCCCCATAACCCCTTTGCTCTGGCTGATGACTGGGTGAGAAGGTCCATGATGTATACAGCCTATGTTGGACAGGATCCTGCCGGCTACATTAGTCTGCTTGAGCGTGGGGCAGATTCAGTTGTATGGGTCACAGACCTCGTGGTCAATGAGGTGAATCGTCGCCAGGGTGTGGGAAGCGCTTTATTAACCGCCGCACAGGAATGGGCGTCGGTCAGATCGCATCGTCGTTTAATTTTAGAAATGCCGTCTAAAAATCTTCCTGCCATTCGTATTGCGCAAAAATTTGGATTTGAGTTCTGCGGGTATAATGACCATTATTACCTCAATCAGGATGTGGCCTTGTTTTTTGCCAAATCTTTAAAGTAAGACCGGCGGCGGTTCCGACCGCATTGCCGTTAAAATTTTACTGGAAGGTTTTTTATGAGTAACGGTTGGATGGATACGTTGTTGGCGGGGATTCAAACGCTCAACCAGATCCTGACGGCGGGTATCGCAATAACAGCGTTTTCTCTATTTTTATACGCGCTTTCTTTTAATTTGCGTGATAGAGTGGCCCGTTCGTTTGCGATCATTTTGCTTTGTGTTGTTATTGTATTCACTGCTGAAGCTTTGCAGGATAAATCGATAACGATAAGAACCACCGACCTGCTTTTGCGTTTACAGTGGTTCGGTATTGTTTTTCTCCCCGCTGCATATTTACATTTATCTGACGCGTTACTTGTCACCGCTGGCCGCCCCTCGCGCGGACGTAGACGATTTGCTGTGCGTGGGATGTATGTGGTCTCGGCACTTTTTCTCACCCTGCTTGCATTCGGATATTTACTAGGCCCGATCGTTCCAGATGGGAAGCCTGCTCCACATCTCATGCGGACCATGTGGACCGAAGTGTTTACTCTCTTTTATGTAGCCGCCATGGTGTGGGCAGGCATCAATTTTGCCCGCGCCTACCGCTTGATGCTGACACGGTCAGGCCGTCGCCGCATGTTATATCTAATGGCTGGGGCTACTGCTCCTGCTTTAGGCTCCTATCCATATTTATTGTTTGGTTACAGCCTTGCGGCACAACACCCATTCCTGTTCTGGAGTGTGGCTACTGCGATCAATGTTTTAGTTGGCGCGTTGGTCATTATCATGGCATATGCTGTGGCTTTCTTTGGCGTTTCGTGGCCAGATCGTGTGATTAAGAGTAGATTGTTCAAGTGGATCATGCGCGGCCCGGTGGCTGCTTCTGCCACGCTTGCACTTATGACGGTTGTCCGCCGTGGTGGGGAATTTCTCGGCTCGCCTTATACCGCCTTTGTCCCATTTGTTGTAGTCGCCAGCATTTTACTAATTGAACATTCCATAACTTTTGCCGCGCCGCTTTGGGAACGCTGGTTATTCTTTGGCCGCGATCGTGAAGAATTGGAATTACTTCAAAATATCGAAGAACGATTGCTTACTCAAAGTGACCTTCAACAATTTCTTGAGGCAGTTTTGGCTGCTGTTCGTGATCATTTACAATCCCCGTCAGCTTTTATCGCCGCATTAGATGATGAGACATTATCTCCAATTGTGGTGGCTGGCAACCGTGGTATGTTGGACCAGGACGGCCTGACTGAAGCCCTTGAAAAAATAAACGATGATACCAGGCGTGAATTTCAGTGGGGTAATTTCTGGGTGCTGCCATTACATCAGCGCAAACGTGCAGATATGGACGAGGATGAAATACCAGCCTTGCTTGGGTTACTCGGTGTGGCTCGATCTGAAAAACATATTATGGAGGTCGAGCAACGTGATGCTTTGTGGCTTCTTGCAGACCGAGCTGCACTCGCCCTGGAAGATCGTCAATTGCAGCAACGTGTATTCCGCTCACTTGCAGATTTGCAGCCACAAGTTGAATTGATCCAACGTATGCGCGCAGCTGGCCGCTACGATACCAAGGTAAACTTGCTGGCAGAAACTCTTCCACAAGAGGCGGATCTAGCCAACTGGGTGAAGGATGCGCTTACACATTATTGGGGCGGACCCAAGCTTACTAACAACCCTTTAATAAACCTGCAAGTGGTTCGTGACCTTGCAGAAAAAGATGACGGTAATGTTTCCAATGCGCTGCGCTCGCTTTTACGTAAAGCAGTCGATCAAGTCAAGCCGAAGGGTGATAGGAAATTCACCACGGAATGGATTTTATTCAATATACTTGAGATGAAGTTCATCGAAGGCCGCAAAGTACGTGATGTTGCATCGCGGTTGGCCATGTCTGAAGCGGATTTATATCGAAAGCAGCGTGTGGCAGTCGAAGCTGTTGCAAAAGCGATCCTTGATATGGAGATAAATCTAAAAGATTTGTAAATTTATTAGTGCATAATGCGCACCTTCTGATTGTTAGGAAGACAGCGCTAAATTTTTATAGAGTATGGGAAGGAGGTCAATATGATTGACCAAAAAGGTAAGCATGAAAGTCCGATGCCCGCCATCGACGAGGGCTGGTGGTCATCGGTACTGGCGGAGGAGAGTCATTTTTCGGCTCACACTCCTGCTCGTGTTGTGGGGAGCAGGCTTGAGGTCCGTAATGGAGCGCAGCCTGTGTCAGCTCATTCCGGGGTGGAAGAGTCAGTTGAAAAGAAGCAAATCGCCAATTGGGAGCAGGTCAAAGATCTCTATATGCGCGATCAAATTATTGATCTGACCGTCACAGGACATAATCGCGGCGGTTTGCTGGTGGAGGGTGATGGCTTGTACGGATTTGTGCCATTCTCCCATTTGCTGGATATGGCAGGGAAAACTGAAAATGTTGACCGTGACCATGATCTTGAAACTTATGTTGGGCGATCCCTAAAATTAAAAGTTATTGAATGTGTGCCTGAGGATGGCCGCGTTGTGTTTTCTGAACGCGCGGCGCAATCACAATCAGGCACACGTGCAGAATTATTTCACTCTTTACAGCCTGGTCAGCAGACCAAAGGTGTCGTAACCAATGTAACTGATTTTGGCGTTTTTGTTGACCTTGGCGGCGTTGAGGGTCTGATTCATATTTCTGAACTATCCTGGGGACGTGTTTCACATCCCGCTCAAATTGTAAAAGTGGGGAGCAGCATTGACGTTCAAGTGCTTGACCTTGCCCCCGAGCGCTGCCGCGTTGCATTAAGCCTCAAGCGTTTGCTTCAAAACCCCTGGCAAAACGCATCAACTGAATTTGCAGAGGGAAGTATTAACCCTGCAACCATTACCAGCGTGCTTTCTTATGGCGCATTTGCAAAATTAGACGCTGGCATTGAAGGGCTGATCCATTCGAGCGAAATTCCAGATGCAGAGCACAAACCCATCAAAGAGATTTTATTTGAAGAGCAAAGAGTTCAAGTTAGGGTTCTCCATTTAGATGTCGCTCATCAACGGCTGGGTTTAAGTATGAGGCTTGAATAGATCAAATGTCTGATTCTCCACGTATTCCTAAACGTAAATACGCACAAGCACAGGCACCTGTTCCACGAAATGACTGGCTTGAGCGGCTGTCTAAATTCAATCTGCAATTTGGACGATTCTTGCGCGACGCTGCGGGCGTTATTCTGATCGCATTTGCAGTTATGTCTTTGCTTGCCGTTTGGAAAATAACCGAAGGTGCTTTACTAACACCGTTTGCCAACCGCCTCGTTTTATGGTTTGGGTGGGGCAGCTTCCTTGTCCTTTTTGGAATTGGATATTTGGGATATTCTTTTCTGCGCCGAGACGTGACAGAAATTCACTGGGGCCGCATCATCGCAATTGAGCTCGCTTCCCTTCTGACCTTGGGCCTGCTCGCGGTTTTCGGAGGCAATGACCTGCTCCGAGCAGAAGCCGGCTGGGATGGAGGTCGCCTGGGTTGGGGACTCATCACGCTGGTGTGGCAATCCATGGGCGCGGTTTTTGGCTCCCTTGTTATTCTGCTGCTATGGATACTCATGGTCATGACTGGCTTTGGGCTATGGGAAAAATTGGAAGCATGGTTACTGCATATTGCCGGCGAAGCTCCCACGGTCGTAGTGTCTACGCCGACTCCGCAAGCAGTCGAGAACAACGCCGAAGCTATTCCTGGAAAAACCTCTGTACCGAAAAAGAAAACTCAGCCTATCCCTGCTGAGTTTCGAACAGCATTTAAATCAAATGATAAGAATGATGAGAAATCAGTCAAGCCTTTGCCGCGTGGAGCAGACCTTCCACCGCTTCAGATCCTGCTTGCTGAAACCTCTGTCCGTGCTGACGATCGCACCATCAATCAGACTGCGGGTCTTATTATGAAGACCCTTTCTGAATTTGGTATTCCTGCAACAGTTATTGGTTATCGGGTTGGGCCAGCGGTTACACAATTTGCAGTTCAACCTGGTTTTATAAAGAAACCAGGTTCAGATGAAGAAGATGCCCAACAAATGAAGGTCCGTGTTGCCCAGATCGCATCTCTGGAGAAGGATATTGCGCTGGCATTGTCAGCGCAACGGCTGCGTATTGAAGCGCCAGTGCCGGGTAAACCATATGTAGGTATCGAAGTCCCAAATACACAAAGTTCGGTCGTGCGATTAAAAACATTGCTTGAGTCGGATGCCTTTTATAAAGTAGGCGCACCTCTGGCAGTTGCAATTGGGCGTGATGTTTCAGGTCAACCCCTTATCGCCGACCTGGCTCGCATGCCGCATTTACTTATTGCAGGTGCAACAGGTTCAGGCAAATCAGTTTGTATCACCTCCATTGCAGCCTGCCTTGCGATGAATAACACACCCGAAGATTTACGCATGGTCATGATCGATTCCAAGATGGTGGAATTGATTCGCTTTAACGGGCTGCCTCATTTATATGGAAAAGTGGAAACCAATATTGAGCGCATCCTTGGCGTTCTGCGCTGGGTGGTGGTTGAAATGGAGCATCGCTATCGGTTATTGGAATCAGCGCATGCTCGTGATTTGAGCACGTACAACAGGAAGATCACACGCAAATCGGATGCAAAACCACTGCCGCGTATCGTTGTGTTGATTGATGAACTCGCAGATTTGATGATGTCGGCGCCAGATGTCACCGAGCATAATTTGGTTCGCCTTGCTCAAATGGCTCGTGCCACAGGAATTCATCTTGTAGTTGCTACACAACGCCCGTCCACGGATGTGGTCACTGGTCTTATCAAAGCCAATTTCCCTGCCCGTTTGGCTTTCGCAGTTGCTTCTGGAATTGATAGCCGTGTTATCCTGGATTACACCGGCGCAGAGACCCTGCTTGGAAAAGGAGACATGCTTTTCCTGAATCCCGAGGTAGGCAACCCAATGCGTGCGCAAGGTGTCATGATCACCGACATGGAGATCGAGCGTATCATTTCTCATTGGCAAAAAAATAGCGATGCCGAAGTGGATGATGTTCCGCCGTGGGAAAAACTTTTGCAGGAGCCTGGCGAAGGCGAAGATGATGGTTTGATCGAGCAGGCTATTTCCATAGTACGCTCAAGTCAACGGGCTTCTGCCTCGTTGTTGCAACGTCGATTACGTGTTGGTTACCCGCGCGCGGCGCGTCTGTTGGATCAGTTGGAAGACATGGGAGTGGTGGGTCCGTCACAGGGCGGCGGTAGAGAACGCGATGTTTTGGTCAGCGAGGATGATCTGAGCGAGGAAGAGAAAAGTGAGTAATATTTTTTGTGGACATCACCATGAATATTAAACCAACTTTTACAGATAGATTAAGAATCATCTTCAAAGGTATTTTAGACCCAATAGGATTGTTCTTGAATCGTGTTGGACTGACACCAAATGCGATAACTTTGTTAGGCCTCCTTGGGACTACGATTGGAGCCTATTTCCTTTCTCAAGGAGAAATGACAAAAGGTGGGATTATTCTCCTTATCTCTGTCCTTGTGGATGCTTTGGATGGTACGATGGCGCGCTTGCGCGGCGAATCCAGTGACTTCGGTGGATTTGTTGATTCAGTAAGCGATCGTTATGCTGAATTCATTACATTCGGCGGCATTTTGTATTTTTTCCTTTCTCAGGCAAATTACCCCGGAGTAGTGATTACATTTGCGGCCACGGCAGGTTCTGTGCTGGTTTCTTATGTAAAGGCCCGTGCAGAAGGGCTGGGGTTTACGGCCAAGGTGGGCATCTTAACGCGGGTTGAACGATATTTTGTGTTGATTCCGTTACTGATCTTCAATCAGCCATTTGCTGCTGTTAGCTTGATCGCAATTTTGGGAAATGTTACAGCGTTTCAACGTATTTTATATGTCCGCGTGCAGGGGCATGAACGTATGAAGAAAACCAAAGAAAACAAAGAGTATTTACATTAATCTTATGGATAGCGGACTTTCGCTTGGCCCATTACTTTTACGTTGGAACGGCATCCTTTTTGCGTTGGGTATTTCAGCAGGAGCTTTGCTCGCTGCAAGAGAAGCCGTACGCCGTGGGTATGATCCTGAACTCATCTACTATCTTTCCCTGCCTTTATTGATTTGGGGAACTGTTGGCGCGCGGATTTGGTACATCTTTACTCCGCCTCTTTCTTCCATTGAGCTTGGTCTTACAACCCAATACTTTCTCTCCCATCCACTGGATGCTGTTGCTGTGTGGCTTGGTGGTTTCGGTATTCCAGGTGCCATGTTGGGAGGGTTGTTTGCCCTGTGGATGTTTGTTCGTAAAAACAGTTTATCGTTTTGGAAGATGGCTGATATTCTCGCACCAGGTTTAGCTCTTGCTCAAGCAATTGGTCGTCTGGGTAACTACTTTAATCAAGAACTTTATGGCCTGCCCACTAATCTACCCTGGAAAATATTTATTGAGCCTGCTTATCGGCTCTCAGGATTTGAAGCGATTGAATTCTTCCATCCTTTGTTTGCCTATGAAACAATTTTGAATCTTGCAAATACGATCTTCCTGTTGTGGCTTGTAAAGCGATTTATCGAAAAACTTAAAACAGGCGATCTTTTCCTTGCGTATCTTCTTGTATATTCCGTTTGCCGCTTTCTTCTTGAATACTTACGGCTTGATGTGGCGCTTGTCAATGGCCTTAATGCAAACCAGGTATTTTTTGCTATACTTTTTACCTGCACAGGAATTGGTTTAGTTTTGAGACATAGGCCTGCACAGAAACTGTAAGGTCGCTGTGAAGATGGTTTTTGTTCGTGGGGAATAAAATAGAGCTACTTGTTGTCATAAGCATAGAGGAACCCATATGATAGAAACTCACGATCTGAGTAAGCAGTTCCATGATTTTATGGCCGTGGATGGTGTAAATCTCATGGTGCAAGAAGGCCAGTTATTGGCGTTGTTGGGGCAAAATGGCGCCGGCAAAACCACTACAGTCCGTATGTTGACCGCGTTGTTGAATCCAACGCGTGGGTGGGCACGTGTGGCTGGATACGATGTTGTCAAAAATGGACATGCTGTTCGCGCTTCTGTGGGTGTGTTAACCGAGCAGCATGGTTTATATATGCGTATGTCTGCAATTGAATACCTTGATTATTTTGGACAAGTTTATAGTCTATCACTAAGTTTGCGGAAATCTCGCAGTGACTATTTGCTCCAATACTTTGGGTTGACTGAGGCCTCCCGCCGCCGAATTGGCGAATATTCAAAAGGGATGCGTCAAAAGTTGGCTCTGGCTCGCGCTATGATGCATGACCCCGGTGTGCTTTTACTCGACGAGCCTACTTCAGCCATGGACCCTGAGTCTGCGCGGTTGGTGAGAGATGAGATTGCCCGTTTGAAATCATCCAGGCGGACGATCGTGATTTGCTCGCATAATCTTACTGAGGCAGAGCTGCTGGCTGATCAGATCGCGATTATTTACCGTGGTCGTATTTTATTACAAGGTACTTTGGAAGAGTTAAAACATCAAGTTCTTGGCTCGCCTGAATATGAAATCAAATTTACAGATAAGTGGGATTCAAGCCGAGTGGAAATGCCTGAAGGTGTGAAAATGCTATCGCAGGCAGCAAGCAGCTTCAAGGTTAGAGTGGAACGGCCGCAGGAATCGAATCCGCAGATTTTGAAAGCGTTGTATGCAAAGTCAGCTCCGGTGATGGCAATGCAGGAAGAGCCGCGCACATTGGAGCAGGTATATCTAAAAGTAATGGCAGATGCAAAAGGACTTGAAAATGTTCAATAAACTTAGGCCCGTCTGGCTTGTGGCAGCGCGTGAGCTAAAAGATCAATTTCGCGATTGGCGCGTGTTGACGCCGATGGTCATCCTTGTGTTTTGTTTTCCAATCTTGATGAATGAGTTTGCCAAACAAACGGTGGACTTCTTAAATCAATACAGTGCCGATTTAATCCTTGAGCGGCTTGTTCCATTTTCGATCATGATTATTGGTTTTTTCCCGATCACGATTTCATTGGTTGTAGCTTTGGAGGCTTTCGTAGGCGAGAAGGAACGCGGAACCATTGAGCCGATGTTGAGCGCGCCGCTTGATAACTGGCAGTTGTATTTTGGAAAATTACTCGTGGGTGTGGTTACGCCGTTGGTCGCTAGTTACCTTTCCATTGCTTTTTATCTGGTCATGATCACACGTCAACATCTTGTGATGCCGCCTTTTATCGTCATGCTGCAATTGATCTTGTTAACCACTGCTCACGCAACCCTGATGGTAAGTGCTGCAATTGTGATCTCGATCCAATCCACTTCTGTGAAGGCGGCCAATCTGCTTGCTTCTTTTATCGTGATCCCCGTTGCGATATTGATGCAGGGCGAAGCAGTCATGTTGTTCTGGGGTAATGAACAGGTGCTTTGGCTGGCGATTGCAGGTGTAATGATCATTTCGTTGTTGTTGATTCGTGTCGGCATTGCCCATTTTCAACGTGAATATCTGCTTGGCCGCGAAATCGACACTATTAATCTTAAGTGGCTCTGGCGTACATTTTGGAAGAACTTCCTGGGTGAAGCTGCTTCCATTCGCGAATGGTATCAACGTGTTTTGGGCGGCGCGTTAAGGCGTGTTGCCCCCGCATTATTGCTGATGGTATTTATTGCAGGTGCAAGTATTTGGCTGAGCTATGATTGGATCAATAACAATGTTTCTCAAGTGATTGCCAAGGCCTCTCCTGAAAAACTTGAAGAATTAACCAAAACTGCCCGCGAAATGCCAGGCCTGGCGGGTTTAAAGAATAATATTAATGCGCCTTCCCTGTTTTTGAATAATACCCGTGCAGTTGCTTTGATATTTTTTGCAGGCCTCTTTTCGTTTAGTGTATTGGGTGTTTTACTTTATATGGTGAACATTGGATTGATAGGTGGTTTGTTCGCTTTATTCCAGTTGCTGGGAATTCAACCCTGGCCGTTGTTTCAGTATGGTGTTTTGCCTCATGGGATTTTTGAAATCCCTGCGCTTATGCTTGGCAGCGCTGCAATGCTTTATATGGGAGTTGCCATTGTCACACCGCAAACTGGCAAGTCTATGGGCGAGGTGATCCTGGAGTTGTTTGCAGATTGGGCCAAGATTTTTATTGGCCTGGTTGTACCTTTACTGGCTGTAGCGGCGGTGATTGAGGCCTACATCACACCTGGGTTGTTGGCAAACGTGATTAAGTAACTCACCTTACGGAGTGCGGTGTGTAGTGTCGCTCAGGGAATCACGATTAGGTGCGTAAAGTGGTTTTTTAGAACCTTTGTCGTGGAAATAATATTGGAAAAGCAGGTAATGAAATTGTAGCTTTCACGGCGGAAAACTAGGTTAAGATAAAGTGTATGCTTAAAGTAATTATCCTTGGATCATCCAACGCGATTCCTACAAAAGATAGCGAGAACACCCATATTGTTATTGCGGGAAAAAAACGTATGCTATTGATTGATTCGGGTACGAATCCCATCGTGCGGCTTGAAGAAGCCGGCTTGGACTTTAATGACCTGACAGATATTGTACTGACTCACTTTCACCCAGATCATGCCTCTGGTATTCCCTTACTGCTGATGGATATGTGGCTCATGGGACGGGAGAAACCACTTAATATTTACGGGCTGCACCATACCCTGGATCGGTTGGAAGGGTTGATGGGGTTTTATGGCTGGTCTGACTGGCCTGATTTTTTCCAAGTCGTTTTTCATAGAATCCCTACGAGAGAAATGGCACTGGTATTGGAATGTCCTGATTTTATTGTTCGCGCATCTCCGGTTCATCATTTTATTCCCACCATAGGGTTGAGGATCGAATTTACGCAAAGCCAAAAATTACTGGCTTATTCCTGTGATACAGAGCCTTGTGATGAAGTTGTTCGTTTGAGTCAAGGGGTGGACGTTTTAATCCACGAAGCTGCCGGGGAAACTGTGGGACATTCCTCTGCAAAGCAGGCGGGTTTTATTGCTCAAAGAGCGGATGTTGGAAAGTTATATCTCATTCATTATCCAACGGGTAAATATGCAAACGGTGACCTTGTTGCAGAAGCCCGAACCACCTTCCAGGGCGATGTAATCCTTGCAAAGGACTTCATGGTTTTGGATTTTAGCAAAAGAATACCCCTCTCACATTTTGCAAGAGGGGTGAAGAGTAAGTATTAATTTTTTTACCAACCTGAAATATAAGGTTCCCATTCGCCATTATCAGTAAGATGGCGCCCAAAAATGTAGGCGGCGTTGCTGGGGGGTTCCTTTGGAATATGCAATAAATGCATATGTGCTTCCTCCACTTTACGGCCTCCCTTGCGGTGATTGCAAAAAGAACAAGCCGCCACCAAATTTATCCAAATATGTTTTCCGCCCATATGACGTGGAATTACATGATCCACGGTCAAATTGCCATCCCGTTTGCCGCAATACTGACAGGTATAATTGTCACGTCGGAATATTTCGCGGCGCGTTAACTTCACCTGGGGTCGTGGCCGATGAACTTGAGATTCCAGCCGAATAACTGAAGGGCGCGGAAGCAACTGTGAAATTGTGCGAATGTGTCCGCGGCCATTCACGATCATGTCGGCTTTGCCTGCAAGCAGAAGGCCAATCGCCCGTCGTGTTGAGCACACATGAATTGGCTCAAAGTTTGCATTAAGGACCAGCACAGGCTCATGCATAATGGCTCGATAATCTGCATGATTATACTGCCAGTCAATTAATTTAGTGGTTGGTCAAATTGGCTAATCATTACAGGAGCGTTTGAAATGAATGTGATGATCGCTGGTGGTTCAGGTTTCCTTGGCAACACACTTGCAAAATCCTTCCTCGCAGACGGGCATCAGGTTTTTATTCTCACGCGCGGCTCAAAAGTTATGCAAGGTGCAAAAGCTGTTAATTGGGACGCCAAAACAACAAATGGATGGGGGCAGTTAGCAAACGAAATGGATGTAATTATCCATCTGGCTGGTAAGACTCTAGCCTCATGGCCTTGGACAGCCTCAACAAAACGTGCCTTCCATGATTCACGCATCCTTCCCGGTCTTGCACTTGCCCAAGCGATACTGGAAGCGGCTCACCGCCCAGGCATTTTTATTCAGCAGTCAGGCATTAACCACTATGGTTTGAGCGGCGAACTTGCAGATGAATCCACACCACCCGCAGATGACTTCCTCGCTCAACTCACCGTGCAATGGGAGAATGCAACCAAATCAGTGGAAGAATTAGGAGTGCGTCGCGTGGTTCTCCGCTCGGCTCCAGTGCTTGCACAAGACGGTGGCCTGCTTTCGTTAATGGCATTGCCTACAAAATTATTTGCTGGTGGCCCGCTTGGCGATGGCAAACATGCCATGCCATGGATACATATCAAGGATTGGGTTGGAGGAGTGCGGTATTTGATTGCAAACGAGAATTCCCTTGGAGTATATAATCTTATTGCGCCTACACCTACATCAAATGCTGATTTTAATCGTGCTCTTGCGAAAGTATTGCACCGCCCATATTGGTTTCCCACGCCTTCATTTTTGCTGAGGATCTTTTTAGGTGAAATGAGCGTCCTTGTTTTGGAGGGTAGGTTTGCTCAACCTAAACGGCTGATCGAGTCTGGGTACCGGTTCCAGTTTGCAGGTCTGCGTGAAGCGTTGACCGATTTGTTCGGTAATATCCAAGGAGAAGAAATCCAATGAAAAAACACATTTTCTTGTTAGTTATTTTTCTAGTTGCTTGTGGCTCATCTAATCAACAAGTACCTGTGGTTCTACCTGTCATGCTTGCAACTGCGCCCGCTTTTATAGACCCATTGTCCTATCCAACCGCACAGGCGCAAATAGCAATACCTAATCAAGCGGCAAGTGGAATTGATGTGCGTATGGAGCAGGCTTCGGTGGATGGTAAAAATGTAAATGCAAATGTTTGTTTTACACTGCCTGATGCATCTGACTGGTCGATATTGAACGCGAGCTTAAATTATGGCGGCATCCTTGTTGAAGAATTTGGAACAACTCTTGTGAGTGTGCAGGAACCAGTAAATGGGGGAACGGGATTGCGCTGTGATACCTTGACCTTTATTGTGCCGCCTGATGCCGATCTTTCGAATGCGACGATTGTGATCGGTTCCATTGGGGCTATTCCACGTGAAGGCGATTACTGCTCGGTGTATATGCCCAAGATACAGCAAGCTTTGCTTGAGCGCGGTATTGGCATTGTGTTGGATTGCGTGGATGTGAATGGATTGCTGACGATGAAGATCATGAGTATGCCGCCAGAGATGTCACAGGATCAGGCTGAACAAATTGTGTATAGTGATGAGTTCTACACCGTAAATGGCCCCTGGAGTTTTTCGTTCAATTTGGCGCAGTAAAATTCTTGTTGTATAATAGCTTTATGTTTGGTTCAAGTTTTTCCATTAACTATTATTACACCAGCCCATAAGCATTTGCGATGGTGTGCTATGAACGCGCCCTCATCATCGCGGGCGCGTTTTTGTTTGTCAATTCACAGAGTAAAACTTAAATCTGATAGTTTGGACAAGGCATGAAGGAGAATATTATGAACATTGATGAACAAGTCGAATTATTGATGCAAGGTACTGAATACGGCGATGAAGCCCTCAAAAAAGCAATGACAGTTGAATTACATGAGCGCCTTCTGCTTGCTCAAAAAGAGAACAGGCCTTTGCGTGTGTATTGCGGATACGATCCTACATCCACAGATCTGCATCTTGGGCATACGATTACCATGCGTAAGCTGCGTCAGTTTCAAGACTTGGGACATGAAGTAACTTTTCTCATTGGCAGCTACACTGCTCTTGTCGGCGATCCTTCGGATAAAAATAAAGCGCGTCCGATCCTGACCGAGGAGAAGGTCGCCGAAAATGCATTGACCTATACCGAGCAGGCGTACCGTGTGCTTGATCGCGAAAAAACAAAAGTCCGCTATAACGGCGAATGGTTGTCAAAACTCACGTTGGTTGATCTGATTCGACTCGGTCAAAACTTCACAGTGCAGCAATTTTTGGCGCGTGATAACTTCTCCAATCGCTTGGAGAAAGGTGAGCCTATCTATATTCATGAAACATTCTACGCTTTGATGCAAGGTTATGATGCGGTTGCCATGAAGACGGATGTGCAAATTGGCGGTTCAGATCAGTTGTTCAATATCATCGTCGCTGGGCGTAAATTGCAGGAAGCACTTGGTCAGAAACCATTGGTTGGCATTATCACTGCAATTTTGCCAGGTACAGACGGTGTGCAAAGAATGTCCAAGTCGACTGGGAATATTGTCCCGATCAATAATGGTGCAAACGACATGTTCGGGAAGTTAATGTCGGTGCCTGATTCTGCCATGAGCTTATATATGCGTTTGGTTACTCGTTGGAGTCCGCACGAGATTGATCGAATTGAGAAGGAACTAACATCAGGAACTTTACATCCGCGTGATGCCAAGACGAATATGGCCAGCGAAATCACCAGCATTTTTTACGGTGATGCTGAGGCAAAGTCTGCTCAGGAAAACTTTGTAAAGACTTTCCAGCAAAAAGAAATTCCAGATGAAATGCCAGAATTTGAACTTCAGACTGGACAGACAATTGTAGATGTGATTATCGCTGCGAGTCTTGCAGAAAGTAAGAGCAAAGCCCGAGCGTTAATTGACCAGAAAGGTGTGCGTCTGGATGGGGAAGTACTTGAGCGCGGAGATACACCCTTCCCGCATGCGGGTGTACTGCAAGTAGGAAAAAGAAAGTTCCTGCGCGTGAAGTAATATCAATAAAAATAAGGTGCAATCAAAAACTGATTGCACCTTATTTTCATCCTTTAGATTTTCTCGGCAGCATTTTTTGCTTTTCCAATTTGGCTTTTGAGTCCATCATATTCAAAAAGATTCCCACCAGATTGGAGTCAAAATGTGTATCTGATTGTTCGCGAAGGTATTTGAAAACTTTATTTTTTGTCCAGGCTTTACGATATGGGCGGTCTGACAATAAAGCATCCCATACATCTACAATAGCAAACATGCGCGCTGGAAGCGGGATTTCTTCGCCTTTTAATCCCTGCGGGTATCCGGAACCATCCCACCATTCATGGTGCGAATAGGGAACGTCGAGAGATGGGCGCAGGAATAAAATAGGATAAAGCAGATCAAACGCATATTGTGGATGCTTACGCATTTCAATCCATTCTTTTTCGGTAAGGGGACCTGCTTTATGAAGGATTTCATCTGGTACACCCATTTTGCCAATGTCATGGAGAAGGACTCCGCGGCGCAGGTGGATTAATTCAGTTTTGGAAAGGCCAATAAACCGAGCCAGTTCCATGGTCAGATCAGTGACTCGATTGGTATGCCCATGTGTTTCTTTATCTCTTAATTCAAGAGCTTTTGCCCAGCCTGCAAGAGTTGTGTCATATGCCATGGAGAGTTCTTGATTGGACTTTTGCAGGTTCTCAAATAATTGGGTGTTTTCAATCGCAGCAGTGGCGTGAAGCGCAAAAGTTTGGGCAAGGGTTGCGGTATTTTGATCGAATGTATCAACTTCCAAACTATCCAAAGTAATATAACCGATGATTTTTTCATGGGCGATCAGCGGAATTCCCATCCATGCCCTAACTATGGCTTTGTTTGCCCACCTTTCAAACCGCACATCATCGATTACGTCACTAAGGATATATGGCCGCTTTGTTTCATTGATAAAAATTAAGAGTTTGTTGTCAGCTGGGAATATTTGATTTACGGTTTTATCATTATCTTCAAAGCCAAGTGCAGCTACAATTTTTACGTGCTCGTCTTCGATAAGCATCATGGTTCCAGAATCATAAGGAACAACTTGCTGAAGCGCAATTAATATTGTTTTTAGAATGACCTTCGAGTCAAGCGATGACGTTATGGCTGTTGCAGCCATACGAAGATTTTCTGCTTCCCGCCGGCGCTGCCGTTCTCCCTCGAACAAGTGCGCATTTTCTATTGCAGTTGCGGCCTGATTGGCAAAAGTTTGCACAAGCGTTCCTTGTTCTTCCGAGTACGCATCTACAGTTTTGCTGTCCAGGTTTATAAAGCCAATTAGTTTGTCTTGCGTGAACATGGCAATACTCATCCAGCCGCGGACGTATTCACTGCCATTCCAATTTTCAAAGAGGAGATCCGCTTGGGCATCTTTAAGAATAAAAGGCTTTCTGCCTTCTGAAACATGCTTCCATTTATCGGTCATTGGAAATATCTGCCCAACATTGAATAGCGATGGGAGATTCCGCTTGGCAACGAGCGTAATATTATCTTCTTGCTTTAGCATAATGGATGCGCTGTCATAATGAGCGATTTTATTCAACCAGTCCAATATGCTCTCGAAGAGGTCAGTGGTGTTTAATGTGTTTGCAAGCGCAGATGTCGCTTCGCTAAGGACTTCCGCATCCTTTCGGCGTCGTTGTTCTAATTCAAATAAGCGGGCATTTTCAATCGCGACTGCGGCTTGTTGTGCGAGGCTGGTAAGGAAATCCAACTCGGTGGCTTGAAAGTTATTATTTACTCCCGAACGCCATACAACCAACAAACCAGTCAACTGGTCTTTTGAAAGAACCGGCACCCCCATCACATGTCCATCAGGATCTACTTCTGTTCCTTTAATGGTTATTGTGCGCGAGTCTCCAACCGTGTCGTTGACGATCTCCCCGAATTTTTGCAGGGCAATATTGCCTAGAATACCGATCCCGGTTTCAAGTGGATCATTCTTGATTTCGTTCGCATTAAGCCCTGTTGCAGATATTGCCCGCAGGTGCAGCGTACTAGATTCAGGCAGATAAATTGCGCTTGCTTCTGCAGCTAATAAGTTTTTTGCGTAGACGGTGATGCGTTCGAGTACAAGATTAAGTTGCAGTGTGGTGGAAATATCCCTTCCAACTTCTGCAATAGCAGCAGCTTCTTGCGCGCGCCGAATGGTTTCTTGAAAAAGGCGAACGGATTCAATTGAGATGGATGCCTGATGAGCAATGCTTACAAGAAAGTTTAATTCCGACTTGTCAAACAACCCTGTTGTTTTTAATCTCCAAACATTTATGGCTCCTATGGCTTCTCCATGCAAGATTAAAGGTGACGACATCATCGTGTCAAGGCTTGCATCTTCTGATGGGGTGCCGGGTACTCTTATTTGGCGGGAGTCCTTTGCAATTTCATCTACAATTTCAGGTTTGCCATTGGCAATCACATTGCCTGTGATGCCCTGACCGATCTTGATTTTGTGCGATATCAATTCTTGTTGATAAGCCCCCTGCGCTGAAACAACCTTTATTGTCTCTTTGTCATCTTGAAGCAGATAGATCGCCACATTGGATGCGTTGAGAAGCGACAGGGTACGTTCGGCAATTTTATCCAGGGCTGGAAGCACTTCACGGATAATGGCGATTTCATTTGCAATATTGGCCAGCGCCTCAATAATTTTAGATCGGCGGCTTTCCTCCTGGAAAAGTCGGGCATTTTCAATGGCGATCCCAGCTTGATTTGCAAAAGTTTGTACGATTGCAACATGTTCTTCGTTGAAAAATCCAGGAATCTTGCTGTCTAGATTTAGGTAGCCAAGTAACTTTCCTTGCGAAAACAATGGAATACCCATCCAGCTATGGATATATTCTGAACCCTCAAATTTTTCAAAGCGGTTGTCAACTTGAACGTCAGAAATAAGGATGGGTTGGTGAAGTTTTTCCTTCCCGCCCCATTTCCCTGGATCCGTTGTATATTTTCTGCCTATTAATTTATTGGAAATGTTACGCCCGGCTACAATTTCATAATATTCTTGATTGGTCATTTCGATGGATGCGCTGTCATATGGAGCTAATTTCATAAGAGAGTCGAATATTATCTCAAAAATTTTTTCAATTTCAATCGTTGTTGTCAATTGTTCCGTGGCTTTTCTTAGAGTCTCCGCCTGCTTGTGACGACCCTGCTCGGCATTAAACAACCGCGCATTTTCAATCGCGATTGATGCTTGATTTGCCAAAGCGAGGCCCAGTGCTTCGTCTTGTTCTGTATAGTTTGCCTCTTCATAGCTGTCAAGCGTTATCATCCCAATTGCCTTTCCCTGAGCGATCAAAGGAATTCCCATGAATGATTTAACTTTTGCAACTTCCTCAGTCGAAAGGTAACGATCGTCTGTTCTACAATTATTCACTCTAACAGTTTTCATTTCCATTACAACATAACGGTTTAATGGATACTTGCTTAATTGTATTGGCTCCAACTTGGCAAAAATAGTTCCTTCATCTCCAATTGTGGCGAGAATAAGTAATTGTCTTCCATCCAAAAGTTGTATTGATCCTGAGTCTGATGGAATCACCTTGACGAGTTGATTTAATATTGACTGTAAAACCTGATTCAAGTCTAGAGAAGATGCGGCAGCGCGAATAAGATCTAGCATGGAAGTTTCACGCTGATGTTGAGCCTGTTCCGCTTCGAAAAGGCGGAGTTTCTCGATTGCGGTTCCAAGCCCGCCTGCGATTGTATTTAATAAACGCTCATCTTCTTCATCAAATGCTTCGGCCTGCTTGCTTTCCACATTAAATACCCCAATGATACGATCATGAACCCAAAATGGTACACAAAGCTCAGATTTAATTTCGGATGCTATTTGAATATAGCTGTCGTCTTTTGAAACATCATTTATTCGAATAGATTTTCCAGTTCTTACAGCTTTGCCTGTGATTCCCTTCGTTATTGGATAGCCACCCTGCCAATCATTTACGTTTGCTCCGTTGTATGATGAATGAGGAGTTAATAAGTTTTTTTGTTCATTTAGAAGAAGAATACCGCAGACTTCTGTATATATGCTCGAAGTAATTTGTGTAACCTGACTGATGATTTCATCTTCAGTATTGCTTTGCGTTCCTGCTACTGAGGTGGCGTGAAGAACAGTCAATGCTTTCAACTGGCGATCAAGAACTCTTGCAGCCTCTTTGCGCTCTGTAATATCCTGTGCAATGGCAATAACCACATCCTGACCAAAGTAAGTACCCCTGGTCAATGAAACAACCTTTGGAAATATTTGGCCGTTACTTTTTCGCCCCCAGAACTCGAATTCTTGAGGCATGCCTGAAAATGTAAGCTCTAATCTTCGCGCCAAATCGGATAAATCGTTTTTATCCGGTGCGCTAAGAATATCAGGAGACTTCCCGATGAAAAATTCTCGAGAATATCCATACATTGCTACCGCTCCATCATTAACATCCAAAAAAAGGCCATCTTTGTTTTGAATATATATCGCCTGTGAAACGCTGTTAAATAGTCTGCGATAACTTCCTTCACTGGCTTTTATGGTTTCCTCTGCCTCTTTTTGGACGGTGATATCAAGTAGAATACCTTGCCAGAACAGAGGATCGCCAGCTTGATCGCGGATCAAATGAGCATCTTCGCGGATCCAAACATACTGGCCATCTTTCCTGCGTAAGCGATACTCAACACGGAAAGGTTCACCTGTTTCATTTGTGCGTTTGTCTTCTTTAAGGATACGTTCGAGATCATCAGGGTGAAGGCCGTTTTCCCACAGCTTTTTTCCTGCTGCCCATTCTTGTGATGTATAACCTAGCATGTCTTCAATATGTGGGCTTATATATTGACTTATTTCATCATTGTAAAAATCATCTAAAAACACAACCCCGGGAAATCGCTCAACCAGGTTTTTGTATTTATTTTCGCTCTCAATCCGTGCTAGCTCCGCTTCTTTGCGCTCTGTAATATCTTTAAGGAATCCTTCGATATAGATTGTATTTCCGAACGCATCTTTGACAGCCCGAGCATTAGTGGAAGTCCAGATAGAAGTCCCATCTTTGCGCAGGTTTTGCGCCTCGTAATTTTCAACAAACCCTTGGACGTTCAATTTTTCAATAAATTTATTTCGATTTTCATCACTTGTGTGGATTTGTTTGTTAATGAGGATCACGCTACTCAACATATCGTCTGGGGAAGCGTAACCATAAATATGAGCCATAGCTGGGTTTACACTAATAAAGCGTCCCTCTATTGATGATTGAAATATTCCCTCTACAGCATTCTCGTAAATATTACGGTATTTATTTTCAGCTTCACGTAATGCATTTTTCTGCTTTTCCAGCTGGGAATGCTTATAAGCATTATTCAGAACAATAGGCAGTCTATGCAAATAATCGCTTTGCTTTACTACATAATCTACAGCCCCTGCTTTTAAAGCTGTAATTGCCGTGTTAATATCTTCTTGGTTTGTGATCAACACAACTGCAGCAGGCAAATTCTGCTCAACTACGAATTTGATGATGTCCAACCCTGAACCATCTGGGAGGCGGTAGTCAGATAAAATAACATCATACTCAGTATTTTTTAATAAGAAAATTGCCTCACCTATCGTAGGGGCTGTATCTAAATTAAATACGATTTCACTGGTTTCCAGCGAACGGTTTGTTAATTCCACGTGGGCAAAGTCGTCTTCAATATGCAGGACTTTTATCATATGTTTGTGATCCATAAGATGGTGATACAAGGGTTCTATATTATTATAGGACGATTCTCGTAAACTAGGCTTGCGTGTTTGTTGTAGTCGACACACTGAACTTCAAGTATTAATAAATAAAAAAGCAAACCAATTTTGGTTTGCTTTTTTTGATGAAGAGGCGTCGAGGGGATTTGAACCCCTGATGAGGATTTTGCAGACCCTTGCCTTACCACTTGGCCACGACGCCATATATAGAACGAGGATTACTGATTAAACCTATTCCAATCTGTAACCCTCTATGTTTGAGCGGGCGATGGGATTCGAACCCACGACCTTCTCCTTGGCAAGGAGACGTACTACCACTGTACTACGCCCGCATTTTCTTAGCTATGATTTCAGCCGAGAGTGCCGAGACCCAGGATCGAACTGGGGACACCGCGATTTTCAGTCGCGTGCTCTACCAACTGAGCTATCTCGGCAAGTGTATTCTGTTGTTAAGCGTCCGTGATTTTACACGTACTTAATTAGATTGTCAAGAAAAGCATTGAGTAATCATCAATGAATTATAATTTGCCATTCCTCTTATTGACTTTTTGTGGTCATTTCGATATAATGTTAGGTCGCTGTCCAAAAGGGCAGTTAAAATTGTTTGTTCGACCATCCAAAATAAAGTTAGGAGAGAAGAATGGCATCTTCTTTGCCCCAAAAAAGTTATGCACGTATTCCCGTAAAGCTCGACCTTCCTAATTTAATTGAAGTACAACTTGATTCTTTTGAGAGACTCAAGAAAGAAGGTTTAGGTGATCTTTTCCATGAGATTTCACCTATTGAGTCTTATAACAAAGGGATGAAATTATTCTTCCCAAGTCGTAGTCCCGAGTCACAGCAGTGGGGACTTAAGTATTGGTTTGGAGAACCCAAGCATAGTATTGAGGAGTGCGTTGAGCGCGACTTGACTTACTCTAGCCCATTATACGTTTCTGTTCTGCTCGCCGGGTCTGATGTACCAGAACCAATCAAGCAAGATATTTTCTTGGGCGATTTTCCTGAGATGACCGATAAAGGCACCTTTATTATCAACGGCACCGAACGTGTTGTCGTTTCTCAATTGATTCGGTCACCTGGTGTGTACTTCGAAGCTCCTGCTGACCGCGCTACCGGTCGTTTGCTTGCAATGGCCAAATTGATACCAGATCGCGGCGCTTGGATGGAGTTTGAAACCCGTAAATCAGATTATATTATTCTGAAATTTAATCGTAAACGCACAGTTCCTATTACTGTTTTCCTCCGTGCTCTTGCTACTGTTGGGGACGGGCTGAAAGATTCCCCGATCAAGACTGGCTCAGACGAAGAGATCCTTTCAATATTTAAAGAAGTGGACAATAACCCCGAGCGCTTGTTCATGGCGTCCACGCTCAAGCAGGAACCCGATTGGAACGCATCCAAGCAGCCAATTGCAGAGCAGGCCTTGATTGAGTTTTTCAAAAAGATGCGCCCTGGTGATCCTGCAACGCTTGATAATGCCCGCCAATTTCTTGAAGAGCAGTTATTTGACCAAAGACATTATGATCTAGAGCGTGTGGGTCGCTATAAATTAAATCAAAAGCTTGATTTGAATATTCCAATACCACATCGCACGGTTTCAAAGAATGATGTTATTCGTTTAATTCGGCGTATGATTCAAATTAACAACGGTGCGGAGAGACCTGACGATATTGATCATCTCGGGAATCGCCGTGTGAAGACTGTGGGCGAGTTGATTCAAAATAAGCTTCGTATCGGTCTTCGTCGCATGGAGCGTGTTATTAAAGAACGTATGTCCATTCGTGATCAGGAGCAACTTTCACCAGTTACGTTGGTAAATATTCGCCCTGTGGTTGCTGCGTTGCGTGAATTTTTCGGTTCATCACAACTTTCCCAGTTCATGGACCAAACTAACCCGTTGGCTGAGTTGCGTCACAAACGAACTATTTCGGCTTTAGGCCCAGGCGGTCTTCGTCGTGAGCGTGCGGGCTTTGATGTTCGTGATGTTCACCATTCCCATTATGGACGTATCTGCCCTATTGAAACACCTGAAGGCCCCAATATTGGTTTGATTGGGCGTTTGGCTTCATTTGCTCGTGTGAATGCATATGGTTTCATTGAAACGCCCTATCGTAAAGTGTTTAAATCTCTGAAGTCAGATGATGAACGCTTGGAAGGGCTTACGTTGCGCGAAGATATATACGACCCTAAGACTGAAGAGTTACTCTTTAAATCAGGATTCACTATTGATAATAAGACTTTAAAGAAATTAACAAAAATCGGGAATGACGTAAGTATTGTCCCTTTTGTTTCTGAAGAAATTGTATTTCTTTCAGCAGACGCAGAAGATAAATATACGATTGCTCAAGCAAACGCAGTATTAACTGCCAATAAAGAATTCTCTCGAGATCGAATTTCCTGCAGATATCACTCTGGCTTTTTGTTTTCCAACGCTGAAGCTATTGATTACATGGATGTTGCGCCACATCAGGTTGTGGGTATTAGCGCAGCTTTGATTCCGTTCCTTGAGCATGATGATGCTAATCGTGCTCTCATGGGATCGAACATGATGGCACAGGCAGTCCCGTTGGTTCGCCCTGAAATTCCCCTTGTTTCTACAGGTATGGAAGGTAGTGCGGCTCTTGATTCAGGTCAGGTGGTTGTTGCTGAAGCGGATGGTGAAGTTGTATCAGTAACTGGATCAACCATTACGGTCAAGGAAAAGAAAAGCGGAAATCGCGTTTATCAATTACGTAAATATCAGCGGTCTAATCAGAGTACCTGTATTGATCAGCGCCCATCAGTGGTTAAAGGTCAATTAATTAAGGCTGGTGATATTATTGCCGACTCTTCATCTACAGATAATGGGCAACTTGCTCTTGGCCAAAATGTAGTTGTTGCTTTTCTTTCTTGGGAAGGTGGCAATTTTGAAGATGCTATCCTTCTTTCGGAACGCCTCGTTCAAGATGACCGCTTTACTTCTGTTCACATTGAAAAGCACGAGGTTGAGGCGCGCGATACGAAGTTGGGACCTGAAGAAATTACCCGTGACATCCCTAACGTAGGTGATGACGCAATTAAAGATCTAGACGAGAACGGAATCATTCGTATTGGCGCTGAAGTTGGCCCGAATGATATTCTTGTTGGAAAGATTACGCCTAAAGGCGAAAAAGAACTTACCCCTGAAGAACGTCTCTTGCGTGCGATCTTCGGCGAGAAATCTCGTGACGTAAAAGATACTTCGCTGCGTATGCCTCATGGTGAGCGGGGCAAGGTGGTTGATGTTAAAGTATTTACACGTGAAGATAATTCTGATCTTTCCGCAGGTGTAGATATGATGGTTCGCGTATCAGTTGCTCAGCGCCGTAAAATTACAGCGGGTGACAAGATGGCAGGCCGACACGGTAATAAAGGTGTTGTTTCCAAGGTTGTTCCTGTTGAAGATATGCCATACCTTGAAGATGGCACGCCTGTTGATTTGATTTTGAACCCCCTTGGCGTTCCTGGGCGTATGAATATTGGCCAAGTATTAGAAGTACATCTTGGATGGGCCGCAAAACGTATGGGCTTCCGTGCAATCACCCCTGTATTTGACGGTGCTTCTGAGGAACAAATTGAGGCCGAACTCGCGCGTGCTTGGATTATGGATCAGGCATGGAAGGAAGCAGCTGATCGAGCTTGGGAATGGATCAAAGAACAGGAATATGATTCAAACTCAATCGAAGATGATGATGAAGTCCGACGTTTATATCTCGAACATTGGTTGGGTAAACGTAAATATGATGTTTACAGCCTGGTTAATGTTGATTATGCGCGTCATGCTGCGGCCAAAGAATGGTTGCGCGAAAAAGGATATGCCAACCCGGAAGAAATCCTACTTGACGATCGCGATGCAGCGAATCCAGATCCCAAAGTGGACGATTTAGCCGTACATGCCTGCCTTCGTTTGTGGATGGAAGCGAATGGCGTAACACGCCGTGTTGCTGAGGATAAGGTGTACGATACAGCCCAGGAATTAGCAAAAGAAAAAGGAATTCCATTGCCGATTATTGGCAAGCAAACCCTAAGAGATGGTAAGACAGGCATTCCTTATGATCAACCAGTTACGGTTGGTGTAATGACCATCTTGAAACTCCATCACCTTGTTGAAGATAAGGTTCATGCTCGCTCTACCGGCCCATATAGTTTAGTGACACAGCAGCCTCTTGGAGGCAAGGCTCAATTTGGTGGTCAGCGTTTTGGTGAAATGGAAGTGTGGGCACTCGAAGCTTATGGGGCTGCTCATACGCTTCAGGAAATGCTTACAGTTAAATCGGATGATGTTCAAGGCCGGGTCAATACATACGAAGCGATCGTGAAAGCCGAGCCTATAGAAGAACCAAGCATCCCTGCATCTTTCCGTGTTCTTGTGAAAGAATTGCAGTCATTAGGTTTGGCTGTGGAAGCAATTAATGAAAGTGGTGATGTGGTCAAGTTTGGGAAAGACGAAGAGAAAACCCATCCACCTAAACACGATACAGGGTTGCTTAGCCTTGGAGAGAATCAATCAAGGAAGAAGTAAAAATTCCTATTGACTTGGCTGATATGGCATGATAGAATAATCAGCCGTTGCCCAGAAAGCAAGAGTGGCTTTACCCCCACCCGAGACATTTGGCAGCTACAAATGAGGCCATCAGAAAATGATAATGATGGTCTCATTTCTTGCGAATATCTAAACCTAATTTTGAAATAATTTGTAATCGGAGGCAAATGTGCCGACAGTAAACCAAATGGTCCGTAAAGGCCGAAAAAATAACAAAACCAAAAGTAAGGCTCCGGCTCTGCAATTCACTTTGAATAGTTTTAAACAGCGCCGTGTGAGACAGGATAAGGGTGCACCACAGAAACGTGGAGTATGTACAGTTGTGCGCACCATGACTCCTAAAAAACCAAATTCTGCGTTGCGTAAAATTGCTCGCGTGCGTTTGACTAATGGTATTGAAGTGACAGCCTACATTCCTGGCGAAGGCCACCAATTGCAGGAGCACTCCGTTGTTTTAGTCCGTGGCGGCCGTGTGAAGGATTTGCCTGGCGTGCGTTACCACATTGTTCGTGGTTCACTTGACACAACTGGCGTGGCTAATCGAAAGCAAGGTCGTTCAAAATATGGCGCGAAGCGTCCTAAGTAACTTATAGGAGTATTAAAGCATGCGTAGAGCAAAACCTGAAAAGCGGGAAATCCTTCCCGATAGTCGTTTTAATAGCATCAATGTGCAGACATTGGTTCAACATGTGCTTAAGAGTGGTAAAAAGAGCACTGCTGTCCGTTTGATTTATGGTGCCATGGATTTAATTAAAGAGCGAACAGAAAAGAACCCTCTTGATGTTTTTGACGGTGCTCTTAAAAATGTTGGTCCAGCAATGGAAGTTCGTCCACGCCGAGTTGGTGGTGCAACTTATCAAGTGCCCATGGAAGTTTCTTCAGATCGACGTATGACTTTGGCGATTCGTTGGATTCTTTCTGCGGCAAACGATCGTTCTGGAAAATCTTTTTCAGATAAGCTTGCATCTGAATTAATTGATGCATTTAATGAAACTGGTTCAGCTATTCGCAAGCGTGATGAAACACATAAAATGGCCGAAGCCAACCGTGCGTTCTCTCATTATCGAGTTTAATTATTCAAAATAATAGTTTAAGGAAGTAGTTAGTATGGCACGCGTGCATCCGCTGGAAAAATACAGAAATATAGGCATTATTGCCCACATTGACGCCGGAAAAACAACAACGACCGAGCGTATCATGTTCTATACAGGCTTGACTCATCGGATTGGTTCTGTAGATGATGGCACAACAGTAACTGACTGGATGGTGCAGGAACGTGAACGTGGTATTACCATTGTTTCTGCGGCTGTTTCGGCGGAGTGGAAGGGTTATCAAGTTAATATTATTGATACTCCCGGCCATATTGACTTTACAGCAGAAGTTCAGCGTTCATTACGTGTATTAGATGGTGGTGTTGTTGTATTTGATGCTGTTCAAGGTGTGGAACCTCAATCAGAGACTGTATGGCGCCAAGCTGATCGTTATGGCGTTCCGCGAATTTGTTTTGTAAATAAAATGGATCGTGTTGGCGCTTCTTACGAACGAACCATCGAAACAATAATTGATCGACTGGGTGCCAATCCTATACCGATGCATATCCCGATCGGATTTGAATCAACTTTCAAAGGTGTAATAGATCTTCTAACAATGAAGGCTGTGATTTGGGAAGATGACCTCGGTAAAGATCCTCACATTATTGAAATTCCTGAAGACATGAAAGAAAATGCTAAAGAAGCCCGCGCTAGAATGGTTGAAAAGATCGCCGAACTAGATGATGAGTTGACTATGAAATTCTTGGAAGCTCAGGAAATTAGCATTGAGGAACTCAAGCTTGCTCTTCGTAAAGGGGTTCTCTCTACTAAGGCTGCACCTGTATTTTGTGGATCCTCCTTAAAGAACAAGGGAGTACAGGTTCTACTTGATGCAGTAATTGACTACCTTCCATCTCCAGCCGACAAACCAACCTTCACAGTGTCTGAACCTGGCAACCCAGAAAACACCTTCGATATTGATGCAAAAGATGAAGCCCCTCTGAGCGCCTTGGTTTTCAAAATTGTAACTGACCCCTATGTGGGACGGCTTGCTTATGTTCGGGTTTATTCAGGAATTTTAAGCCAAGGGCAAACAGTACAAAACACTACCAAAAAAGGAAAAAAAGAGCGTATCGGAAGATTGATCCGTATGCATGCTGATAATCGCGAAGATGTAGCGGAAATTCGAACTGGTGATATCGGTGCTGTATTGGGTTTTAAAGACAGTTTTACTGGCGATACATTGTGTGATACAAAAGCTCTTGTTCTTGAAACTATTACCTTCCCTGAACCCGTAATATCCATTGCGATTGAGCCTAAGAGTTCTGCAGATCAGGAAAAAATGGGAGAAGCTCTTCGCAAGTTATCTGAAGAAGACCCTACTCTTCACGTAAATACAGACTTAGACTCTGGTCAAACTATTCTTAGAGGTATGGGTGAATTACACCTTGATATTATCGTAGATCGTTTATTGCGTGAATTCAGGGTGCAGGCAAATGTCGGCGCTCCGCGTGTTGCATTCCGCGAGTCGATTACTAAGGCAGTCAAGGAAGTTAATTATAAGTACGCCAAACAATCTGGTGGTAAAGGTCAATACGGTCATGTTGTATTTTCTATGGAGCCAGGCGAGCGTGGAAGTGGCATTGTATTTATCAATAAAATTGTGGGTGGGTCTATTCCCAAAGAGTTTATCAGCCCTATTGAAAAAGGTGTAAAAGAAGCCTCTGAAGGCGGAGTACTTGCTGGATACCCTGTTGTTGATATAAAAGTCACGCTGATAGATGGATCATTCCATGAGGTTGACTCTAATGAAATGGCATTCAAAATGGCTGCCATTTTGGGCTTCAAAGAAGGCGTACAAAAGGGACATCCTATTTTGCTTGAGCCGATGATGAGAGTTGAAGTTGTTGTACCAGAAGAGTATCTTGGTGATGTTATGGGACAAATTAATAGCCGCCGAGGTTTGATCCAAGGCATGGAAATCCGTCTAGGTAATGCACAAGCAGTCAAGGCAATGGTTCCGTTGGCAGAAATGTTTGGATATGCAACACAGCTTCGGTCAGCGACCCAGGGACGCGGTGTGTTTAACATGGAATTTGACCACTATGCGCCAGTATCGCAGTCAGTGGCGGAAGAAATATTAAAAGCGTAAAGTTTTTTTCATAATTCAAGGAGTTTTATTATGGCGAAGGTAAAATTTGACCGCAATAAACCGCATTTGAATGTGGGCACCATGGGACACATCGATCATGGGAAGACCACATTGACAGCGGCGATCACCAAAGTGGCCGGACTGTCAGGGCAGGCAGACTTCCGCGCATACGATCAAATCGACAACGCACCGGAAGAAAAAGCACGCGGCATCACGATTAACATCGCGCACGTGGAA
>JAYVUA010000089.1:0-33127 GCA_043788255.1 Anaerolineales bacterium
TTTATTTTTGAAAAATAAGGAGAAAGAAATGAACCAAACCCGTTTTTCCAAATTGTTTTACGTTCTATTGCTGTTCGTGCTCGTTGCCTGTCAGGCGCAGGCGACATCTGTGCCTACGACGGCGCCGCTACCTGCAACCGCAATTCCGTCCACTATGGATCCGATTGCTACCGCCGTTCCAGGACCGACAACATTCACACCGGATATGTTCAAGATTCCCATGAGCCTCAGTTTCGATCCGAATTGGCAGGTTAGCTACAACTTACCCGGTAAGTTCTCCGTCGGTACTAATGATTTTGGGCTTTCTTTTTACGTTGTCACCGATGCGAAACTTACTGATCCCATTGATGCCCACTTGATTCCGTTTCCAGAGGATTTCCTATCCTGGATCAAATCCGATCCAGATTTCAATGTTGTTGAATCAACCCCGGTGACAGTTGCAGGAATCGCAGGAGTGCAAATTGACGCCACCCCGATCTGGAAATCGACAACACATCTAAAGCTCTTTCTCTCACTCAGCGGAGATATAACGCGAAATTTGGAGGGACAACCAGATGGAGAGAATATCGTCACCGACCCTGAGCAATGGCGCTTCATTTTGCTAGATAACGTCAATGGGGAGCGTCTGCTTATCATTCTCATTGATGGGAATGGGCACAACTTCGATGATGCAGTTGCACAATCTCAGCAAGTGCTGGATACAGTCGTGTTCGGAAAACCATAAGAACGTATATGTGAGAACACACCTCATCATTACTTGATAGGAAATGATGAGGCGCTGGTCAGTTAGCAGAAAATGTTGTATCTGGTAACTATTTGGGATGTGGTGCTTGTAAATCCGACGCCCGGAGCGCACACATTGCAGGGTCTGGGAAAAGTCGATGAAACAACTTATACATGGCTTGTAAATTTTTCTGTAGCGGCGTTGCCTAACGAGTAAAGATGCCTTGTCCATATTGATTGACCAAGGATGATGAATCAAAATGGGCGTCGTGAGACGCCCATGATCCTCCTAACTTTTCCATCTTAGAACGAATTAATGGCAGTGTTTCGATCGGTAAATGTTTCAATGTACATATCGAAGCCTGCTGTTTCAAAGGCAAACTTTGTTTGCTCCGAGAGATTGAGTAGTTTCAAATTCGGCGATTTATACGTGCCGGCATTGACGGCTTTCAAGACCTCGTCTTCGGTCATATCTGAGTAGCTGGAGCGAAGGCGATTGAACAGGAGATTCATCACACGCAGACCCGCGCTGCTCATATAAGGCACATTGGAAAGATCAACAAGAATATATTGTGCTCCCCCCGCGAGCAATTCTTCCGCTTTGGATAAAAATCCTTCAAATGAACTTGTGTCAATATTGCCGGTGACACTAACCACCGTGACGGGAACTCTTCCGTTTTCAGTTGTAACTTTAATGTCCATATGTTTCTCCGATAATATTGTCTGGTGATCGTTTATTTTTAACTCTAAAAGGAATTAACTGCACTATTTATATCATTATGGACTTCAATATATGTATCAAACCCGCCGAGATCAAATACCTCTTTTAATTTGGATGAGAGGTTGACAACTTTTAAATAGGGGGATTTATACGTGCCTGTGCTCATATTTTTTCGCAGGGTATCATCGTCTGCATCCTTGTGCAAAGCTCGAAGCTGATTAAAAATATTGTGAATTGCGCGCAAGCCCGCGCTGCTAATAAAGGGTGCGTTGGATAAATCGATAAGGAGATGGCGGGCGCCATTTGAAATCTGTTCTTCAACTTTGGATTGAAAAGTTTGATAAGTGGACGAGTCGATATTGCCGTTGACATGGATTACTGTAACGGGGAACTTTGCATTCTTGATTGATATCGTGATTTCCATTTTGATTCCTATTCCATCTTATTTAGCTTCTGGCGCTGTCTGTTGTTTTACGCCGACCAGCTTGCGAAGGATATCAAACCAAAAAGGTGCGCCTTGTGAGGCAGCTGCGGCAGTCATCAGGATGCCCATGATTTTAACAAATATTCCCCAAGGGTTGTTAAAGGCAGGCAGACTGGTTATTGATAAACATTGACCAGCAGAACGAATTACAAACTGATAGTTGATGATCCCAATCAAGTTACAGGAGCTTGAATCCAAAGGCGTGGTTGTCCAGCCTACGGGAAAGTTCAGGCTTCTGGCGGTGGCAAATGAAACTTCAGGAGTTGATGAATTTTGTGCTTCAGCTTGCGCCTGCGCCACGATCACAGCACGAGCGGTTGGTTCCTGCCATAGTTTTTGAGCTACGTAAATGGTATCTATATTCATAACGAGGGCAATACTTAATCCGATCCAAAATGCCATCCATTGCGCGCGGATCTTATACCAGTTGCTGGATTGAGACATGACGTTATCAAACCAGCCCTCTACATTTTTGCGGTAATCGGCGACCATGTTGTCAAATTCAATTGTGCCTTTTTTGAGTCCGTCCATGGCTTTTTCCATGTTTGGGAAAACATAAGGCAGCACATTGTTCTTTTGCACCATGGCTTTGAAGTTTTCGGTCATTTCGGGGATGGATATATTTTCCACGGCGACATCTTTTTCGCCCCTGCCTGCATTCATAATGACTTCAAAAGCAGCAGTCGCAAAAATTGGGTCAGGGATATAGTCGGGGCGCAGGGTGTTCCCTTTTTTATCAAGAAGCACATTCCCATTTTTGTCCTTGCTGACAAGTTCCTTTAGAAGGGGATGGGCATAAAACCTATCCAGGAGAGTCTTGTCTTTCAACATGCTCAGGATTGATTCTTCGAGGTGGCTTGCGCGCCACTTCAATCTTTCGCTGACCTTATTTTGAACTTCCATGGTAGCCATGCTGATCACCAGCCAGACAAAAATAAGGCCGATGGCAACTTCAATAATAGCATCTAATTGCATATTGTTCTCCTTTGAAATGTTTTGTAATGCAGGCTATGCTAACAGTATATAGGCGGGCGGGATAAAATTCAAGCCCAATCATGCATTAGGGATTTCTTTTTTGGTTTGCATGTGCGATTGATTCACGATATATATTCCAACCAGCGCAATCGCGCCGCCGATCCATTGTGTGGCATTGGGTATTTCACCGAGTAGTGGAATGGCTAAAATCGTTGTGAGTACAGGTTGACCGATGAGAGTGGGCGATACGATTGACGCGGGTAAATGTCCCAGTGCATATGTGATGGCGAGATAGCCGATCATTTGCGAGACGATGGCGGTCACGAAAAAGATAGCCCAGGTTTGCGGTGAATAATTTGTAAGTTGATTTCCTAAAACAAGATTCATGATCAACATGCCGATGGTTGCGCTGACGCCTACGATCCAGGTATAACGTAACGGGTCAATAAATTTTCGTCCGCGCTGGGTGATAAGTTGATAGGATGCGTAAAAGATCGCTGCCGTGCTGGCCATCAAGTCACCGAGGCCGAGAGTGGGGTGACGTAGAAAGTCGCTGCCCATTACCAACACCGCACCTGTAAGCGCCACGATGAGACCCATCCAAAAGATGCCGCGTAATTTTTCACGAAAGATGAAAAGCGCGAACAAGGCCACCCATAATGGCGACGTATTACCGAGTAAGGTCGCATTTGCGGCGGTTGTGTATTTTAAGGAGGAATTCCAAAAGGCGAAATCGAATGCCGTGAATAACCCCGCTACAAGTGGGAAAACCAAAAACTTTTTATTAATGGGTTCAAGCTTTTTTTGCTGTTTTATAAATAGGGGAGCGAGCAGGATCGTGGAAATCAGTAAACGATAGAATCCAGTCACCGGGCCTGGGGCATCGGCCCAGCGCACAAACATGGCTGAAAGACTCAGTGCAGTAATCCCGATTGCGAGAGAAGCATAAGGTAAAAATTTATTTTGCATTTAAGAATTGTACCCCGTATGGATGCTGGCGGACTTTACGTGCTCGTGTTGTTGATACGCTCAAGGATGGGGTAAAGCTCATTGAGGCTGCTCAGGCTAAAGTCTGGTTGGATGCGCTGCTCTTCATCCAAATTGGATTGAGCACGGCGAGTGAGCCATATTGTATGCATTTTTATTTTTTTTGCACCGTATATATCCGCGGTTAAGCTGTCTCCGATCATCACGGCATCTCTGGGAGAAATACTCCATTGTGCAAGCGCCATCTCGAACGCGCGGGGATGTGGCTTGCGGTAATAGCAGGCGGCAGAGGTAAGCACAAAATCAAAATAGGATCGAATTCCAAACCCCTCAATCAACTCTTGCACATCTTTATCGTCACCTGCGTTTGAAAAAATGCCGAGATGATAATCTTTTGATTTTAATATTTGCAGGGTTTCGATGGCATCTTCTTCAAGAGCCCAATTACTTTGCGTGGTTGAATACATCGCATCCAATGCGGACCTGAGAACTGATTCGTCTACCTCGGCATATCCCAACTCTTCAAGCAGGTCGCGCAGAACAAAATGGTAGGTGGTTTCGAAGTAATCCTTATCGCGCTGGTCGTAATATTTTTGCAAGTGCGCACGGAAAACCCTGGTGTCCAGTTCGATATTGTGCTCTTGAAGTTTTTTGCTGAGAGCAATATCTGAATGTGTAAACACATCTCCCCAAGCTCTCTTTGAGTGCATGAGGGTGCCGCCCAGGTCAAATAAAATATGATTAATGGAAGAAGTGGTCATCACTCTTTATATACCTTGACAACCACTTCTCGTAAAGGGGAAATTCGGGGGTTTTTATTACCCTTCTATAACAAATTTTCCGCTTTGTACCAATTTTGAATCGGCAAATAACTCTACGATATATTCGCCGGCTGTGAGAATGAATGTATCTGTATAGCTATAACCAAAAGTTTGATACCAGGTTGTGTTTGAACTGATGTCGTTATTTTGGATAACGCGCAGAGACTGGTCTTCCCGTCCGTTTACGTAAACTTTCCAGATGAGTTGTGTTGGCGGCGGGCCGCTATATGTAAATTCCACGGTTACGGATTCGGTTGCGTAAGGGAAGCTGCTGTTTGGCGAAAGTTCGAAATTTGTTATCAGGCCCTGGTCATCCCTACCTGAGATCTGACCGAAATTAAATGGCTGGACTTGCATCGGTTCCTGTGAGCTAGGTAATTGACCTGTATATTCAAGAGATACAGTGGTTTCTTTAAGCCGAACCATTTGCTGATAGGCAAAATTACGAATGGCGGTGTGGTCACCAGTGATGAGATTTGCTGCTGGCGCTTCCGTCCACGATTTTGGATTGTTATCCAATTGGTCGATCAGGTTTTGCAGGTCAATTGAGCCTGCGTCCATGTAATACCAAAGCGAAGCGGAAGGTTCAAGGTTATTTTGATGAGCCTCATTGACCTGCCGTTCAGTTTCCTGAATGAGCAGGTCATATTGCTGTTGTGCATTGGTTAGGTCTCCCGTGGCGAGATAACTAATGGCTTCATTCATGCGTACCCCAAGCACGCTCGGGTCTGTGGTTAAAACCCTCTCATCTGCTTCAATACCCAGCGGGTATTGACCTGAAAGATAATATACCCAGCCTAAATTCCAATTTGTACTGGTGTCTTCCAGGCCGGTACTGCGCGCAGCTTCGAAATCCTTGATTGCTGTGGCCAGGTCTCCTTTGTAATAATAAGCAAAACCGCGTTCGTAATAGGCTTTGCCGTAATCGGTTTTTTCTGCGATTGCAGCATCGAACTTGGTAATGGCTTCATCATATTTACTTTGATAAGCAAGCCCCACGCCGTCGGCATACGCATTGATCGCGTTATTATTAACTTCAGGGCGGACTAAAAGTTCGAGCATGGACCAGCTTAGCCAGAGTACACAAAATGCCACAATGCCAGAGCCAAGAATGACAAATAGCCAGCGCACTCTTCCTTTTAAAGCCATGGACAAACCATATAAGGAGAGGGCTACAGTGAGTAGTGTGATTTGTACCACCAGGGCATCGGCAGTGTTGCCCGTGACATTGCCAAGTTCTGCTTCGGCAATGTAAACTTCGGTAAGCCGTGTGGATTCCACAAGATAGAGATCGGCTTCATATTTATACGAATCAGGCCACCCGCTGGAAGCATCAAAATATTTAGGACTGAGAATTTCACCGAGAGATGCCATTCGTTCCTGGAGCTTTGTGTAACGCTCCACAGCCGCTGTATCCCCGGCTTGTTCAGCAGCGGTTTTCTGCCAGCCAAGTTCTTTCCAGGTTTGGAATGCGCCCTGCCATTGGTAGCTGTATTGTATGGTGCCATTTAATTCTTTTTTGGTTGATGCAATTGCATTTTCCTGTGCGCGGCGGCGGGCTTGATCTGACAGGTTGGAAGCATAATTTTGAAAATAAACAGTAATGGCCACCCAGATCGCAACTGAGGCGATCAGTACGGTCACCATTTTTTCGAATCTTTCTTCGCTTCTGCTTTCCCGTTTTTCGCTCATGTTATATGCTCCCGATCAGAATGCCTAATAACCCGCTAAGTCCAAGGAGAATTCCCAGTGCTGCCCAAAGATATTTAATGCTTTTATCTGTCACTTGAGCAACAGTAAGGAACCAAAATGAAAAAGCAAAAATGATCATATCTCCTGTTAAGGAGGAAGAGCGATTACGTTCATGATCTGATTCTTCAAAATAAGGCGAAGGGTTTAAGTCTGCGCTTTGTGAATCCTCTGCCAGAGCTTCATCCAATTCACGCTGGATATCATAAGTGCCATCTTGTGATATATAACGGGGCTCAAAGAAGATGGAACTGATTCCACTCGCCACACCCCAAACTTCACGTTGGACCACGCCGTTTGCAATTGACGTTTTTTCATCTACGTTTGGGTCATAAAGAAGGTTGCCCAACTCCAGATAACGTGAGTACTCGGTGAAGGCACGATAATGTTGATAGGCATAAATTAAGTTGATGCTCTCAGCCTTTTGCGCGCGGATGGAGGCTTCCAGCCCGGCAAAATCAGAGTCGCCCGCATTTGATGCCGCAACTGTAGCCATACAGGCCGCCATTGCTCCCAACACGGTAACCAACGCTACGATTACAGCCATCATGGATTTGAAACGCTCGTTTTTCATATCAGCCTCCTTATAAATAAACAGTAATATCGGCTTGAAACAATAATACTTATGAGATGGTTCTATTCCTTGTATAAAGATAAATTAAAGCAGATCCAATTAGAAGCGCGGGGAGAACGATCAGTCCTGCTTCTGGACCAAATGCACCACCGGTCCAAATCTCCGGACCTTGAACCTGGTGTCTCAACAAACGATAGATGTCCAACCCTGAAACAGGGAAACCAAAAACTACACCTTCAAAGAAATTCCAGCCAATGTGCAGTCCAATGGATAACCAAAGTTGACCTGTGCGCAGAAATCCATAAGCTAGAAAAATCCCTGCGAATAAAATACCAACTGCGCTAACCCAGGTGGCGTTAGGGTTCCCAAGGTGTGCAAGCCCAAACACGCTGGATGAAATCAAAATTCCCCAGAACATATTTGTTCCGCTGGCGATAGTTTGCAGGTGATAGCCGCGGGAGAGCAATTCTTCGTTGTAGCCGACGAAAATAAAAATCACAAAAAAACTAAATACTCCAGTCAATACGGTTGTAGCCGATTCGGTTTGCCATGCAAAGCTTTCAAAGGTCAACCAGCCTGCCATAACTTCAGCAAGAAAGATCAAGCCCATGAGTACAAAGGTAATCGCAATGCCCATGAAAATATCTGTAAGTGCCTGCTTGTTAACTTGAAATCCCAGGCTGACAAATGAGCGTTTATCCAGCCATCTACGGGCAATATAAATTGAAGATGTGAAAATTATTAATTCTACAATCTGGCTAAAGAAGAATCCGTCCCCGTTGATTGGTATGTACCTGGCAAGAAAGGAAACGGGTATGGCAATGATGATCAGCAGCAGCGTTTGAAGAAGCAAACGCCAGCCAGCCCGCAACCTCGGTTCATCAGATGAAACAAAAACCTTTGAAATAAAACTACGCTTTGGTGCTGCTTGAATTTCAGTCATGTTATGCGGCTCCTTTCAAGTAAATACCAGTCGGGTCAAGTTCTTCGCGTAATATTTTTAATTCTTTTTTGGTAATTGGCTCAGTCACTTTCAGTTGAGATGCGACTTTTAAATCCCAGCCCGTGTTGGCTCTGGCTTCCTCAATAGTTTTGCCAGGGTGTAATGCGGTCAGAATCATTTCACCCGTTTCATCAGGTTCCAGCATACCAATATCGGTGACCACACCGACCATGCCGCCACCGCGCAAGCCTGCTGATTCGCGATCCCCAGTCCCGCCCATAAATCCTGCAGAGGTCATGAACTCCACTTTTTCTGGGAAGCGTCGTTTTTGGTGTGGGGTCATTATATAACACCGGTTTGCCCAGGCGGCAATCTCTTGTGAACCTCCCGAGCCCGGCAAACGAACTTTCGGATGATCATAAGAACCAATTACTGTAGCGTTGATATTTCCATATTTGTCAATTTGTGCGCCGCCCATAAAGCCCACATCCACATTTCCGCGCTGCAGGTAATTCGCAAAAATATCATACATGCTGACAACGGAAAGCGAGCCGCTCACCAGCGTGGGGTCACCGATGGAAAGCGGCAAACGTTCAGGTTCTGCGCCGATCACGCCTGCTTCGTAGATCATGACCAGGTTTGGTGCATGTGTGCGCTTTGCCAAATTGCAGGCCAGGTTGGGCTGGCCTACGCCCACAAAGACAACGTCATCATCTTTGAGCAAACGCGCGGCGTTGACAATCATCAACTCGGCAGACGAATATTTTATTTCGGTCATAAGACCTCCTTCAAGAACGATTGCATGATATTGAACACTTCCTGTGGTCTTTCCAATGGCAGAATATGCGTGGATTTTTCCAGCGTTTCGATCTTAACGTTTGGCTGCTTCTGTTTAACCAGCTTTGACGCCTTTTCAAGAAATGTATCAGTCTCTGCGCCACGGATAATGAGCGTGGGTATTTCAAGTTTGGGAAAATCGCGCCATAAGTCAAAATCATACAGACCTGTCAAATAGATGTGAGATTCCCACTCAGGTGAGAATACTAGCTCGTAACTGCCATCCGATTTTTGTCTGGTAATGCCTTCAATGTATGCGCGTAAACTTTCATCGTTCATATATTTAAAAACGCTGCGTGAACGATAGCCGCGAAAGACCAAATCTAAATCATCGAAAGTTCGCCTGCGTTTCATTGCGCCGTTGATGTTGGGGTGAAGTTTATTTCCCAATCCAATTGCGCGTATCACGCTCCAAATCGTTAAAAACGACGGCACGAATAACACTGGGTCAAGTAAAATGATCGCGCGAAATCTTTTTGGGTCACGCAATGCCGCCCGCAGGGTGACAGTGGCTCCAATGGAATGACCAACTCCAATTACGGGACCAGCTTGATGGTCAGAAAGGAAGCGTAATAAATCATCGGAGAAAGGATGCCAGTCGTTGATCTCATCCAGTTTTGAATCAGGCCATAACGGCCGCAATGTCATTCCAAAAAGATGATAATGATCTTTCAATAACTCGAACAACGGCTTGTAGCAATCTGGTGGATATCCATTGGCGTGTAGAAAATGTAATAGCGTACCATTGCCGCCGTAATCAAATTGCGGAATATTCACTAATATTTTCCGTAGTTAATTTTTTCGCTATACTGCGCTTTCACCTTCAAACGCTTGTGAGTCTTCGCGCCAAGTTTTTCCCAATAGGTTTCACGATCTTTGACGCCATACACCCATTCATCCAAATAAGCTTTGACAGACTCGGGAGACTCGCTGATTTTATCCCACGCAAGATAAAACTCATTATCGCGGTCGTAATAACCTTGTGAATAGGATGGGTGACTCGCATGAGGAACATGACAGACTGCATCGACAATATTTGCGGGGATCATGGTACGGTTCGGGTCTGACCTGATAATAGATTCGTCGACGATCTCTTCAGCGGTGAGGATGACTTTTTTCGCGGCGAAGGCAGCTTCCTTTTGTTCGCCGATGATGCCCCACAAATGAGCATTACCATTTTTATCGGCGCGCTGCACATGGACAATGGCTACATCTGGATTCAACGCAGGCACAACGATCACATCCTTGCCGCCATATGGGTCAGGGATACGCTTGATCAATGGGTTGGCTTGTTCCAGGCTGGTTGCGCCTGTTTGATTCATTGGCAGGAAGGGCAAGCCTGCCGCTCCGGCTTGCAGGCGCGTGATCATTCCGAAGTGCGAATATTCTTCCCATTCAAGTTCGCCATTTTCAAGCGCGGCGCGCACAATTCGTAACGAACCTACACCAGGATTTCCCATATAGGAGAAGATAACTTTTCTGGCACAACCTGCAGCAACCATTTGATCGTAAATTAGATCAGGTGTGGCGCGGGCGAGGGTAAGATTTTTTCTGCCCTGACGAATGATCTCATGCCCAGCTGCAAAGGGAATCAGGTGTGTGAACCCCGCCGCATAGACAACGTCACCATCGTTTACAAATTCTGAAACCGCTTTTTTAAGTGTGATTAATTTGGACATATTATTTTTTCTCTGGTTTCTTGCCTTTGGCAGCTCGTTTGTTTCTTGCGTCTTCACGCCATTTTTTGAAATATGCAAACCGCCCTGCGGATGGAGGAGCGGGTTTCCTGCGCCGAAAGTACCAGCCAATGCCTAAAAGTAACACAGATACAAAGAAATAATCGAAATCTGCCTGCTTGGCAAGGTCTGAAACAACGAAAAGAATAAATATTCCTCCGCCAATAACATAGAAAAATGTCCCCACACGAATGATCAAATCATCATCGCTGTCCATTTATGAATTCTCCAATAGACCTCTTGCATAACTATATTCTGGAGTTCGGAAGTTCTACTTCCGAAACGCAAAAGTAGAACTTTTGCACTCCCATAAATAAGTTTTCTGACTTTTGCAAGAGGTTTAATAAACTTACTCATCCTGAGAGTTTGTCATGGCTTCGCTGCTGAAAATAATATTCTACGAAAGGGATAGAGTAATGGGCTTTCGGGTAAAGCTGTTTTCATTTTTTTACCAAGCACATCAAGGAATTCTGCTTTATGTTCTCCAAGCCTTTCAAAATAGGGAACCAGCGCAGTTCCAGAGATCCACTCGACAACCGCATCTGAATTTTCCAAAACATGCGGATATATTTTTTCAAAAACAATTATGTTCCTAGCATTCTGCTCAAACAGAATTCTTGTGTAGTCATCGATTGAAAGAACAGGAGATTGTCGTTCAAATCCATTCATGGTTTTTTTGAACGGTTCTTCTTTCGCTATCTCACGGATCAATTGATGCGATGTATGGTTATGGTTCGATGGGATTTGCACACACAACTGTCCGCCAGGATTCAGTTGTGAAAATAACTGGGGAATTAATTTTTCGTGATCTTCAGACCATTGAATGGCCGCGTTGCTGAAAATAAGATCCCAAGTATCTGTCAGCTTGGATAAATCTCCTTGTTCAAATCGCAGGCTTGAGGTTGAGTAAGAAGCGGTTCGCGCAGCGTCCAGCATTTGAGCAGACGAATCCAACCCAATCACATCAGATCCTGGGAGGGCATCTGCCAGCACGCGAGTCAATTCGCCTGTGCCACAGCCGAGATCAATCACTTTGAGTTGTGGACGAATCTCCACAAGCTTGAGTAAATCGTAAAATGGGGCAGATCGCTCCGATTGAAATTTATGATATTGTTCGGGATTCCACGGCATGGGTTTACCTTTAAATAGACCCCTTTCTCTGAAAAGAAAAAGGGGTCTGTATTGATATGATTTTATTTTACGAGTGTGCGGATTTGTTCGTGCATATACAGAGGTAGATAATAATGGCCGCCTGCATTTTTGCCGCTGGAGCCAGAGCCTTTCCATCCGCCGAAAGGTTGGAAGCCAGGCCACGCGCCAGTGGTTGCGCCTTGCGGACGATTCGCATACGTTACACCCGCTTCGATCTTGTCGAAGAACCAATCGGTTTCTTCGGGGGAACCATAGAAGCCAGCGGTGAGGCCGTAGTTAACATCGTTGGCGATCTGCATGGCTTCATCCATGCTCTTCACTTTGCCGATGGTTGTGATGGGCAGGAACATTTCGTGCTTCCACAGGCGGTGACTAAAGGGGAGATCCACGACAAATGTGCTTTCGCAGTAGTAACCTTTATCGAACATGCCGCCATTCTTGACATTGCCTCCGACTAGGAATTTGCCGCCACCCTGATTGATCTCTTCACAGAAAATTTTGAAATCATTGTAGGATGATTTGTTGACCACAGGGCCATTGTAGGTGTTGCGTTCTGTCGGGTCACCGAGGACTAATTTCGAAGCGGCTTCTTTCAAACGGCCGACCAGGTCATCGTAAACAGATTCATCTACGATCACGCGTGAAGCGGCGGAGCACTTCTGTCCCTGCAAACCAAATGCCGAGCGGATGATTCCGATTGTGGCACGTTCCAGATCTGCATTCTTTGAAACAATAACAGGATTCTTTCCGCCAAGTTCCAAAATGATGGGGCGCACATAATCGCGCTTGCCGTAATCCTGGAACATTTTCATACCCACATCGAAAGAGCCTGTGAAGGTTACACCGTCAACTTCGTTGCTGTCCACCAAGGCTTGACCCAATGTTGAGCCGGGGCCGCTTACGAAATTCACAACGCCATCTGGAATGCCAGCATCGCGGAAGCAATCGATCAACAAACGCACGATCCATGCTGTATCAGTTGCAGGTTTGACCACAACCGTATTGCCAGCGACAAGCGCTGCGCCCAGCGGGCCGCCCGTTAATGCAAATGGAAAATTGAATGGAGAAACAATAAGCCATACACCATATGGGCGCAGTATGGACACGTTACTGGCTTCATATCCCACAAGCGGGTCTTTGCCCATTTCAACCACATAACCATTGTTCTTTTCCATTTGATGGCACGAGTAATAAATCAGATCAGCGGTTTCCTGCACGTCGCCCAAAGACTCCATGCGGTTTTTGCCAACTTCCATCGCCATCGCTGCGCCTAATTCGAAAATGCGCTGCTCAATTAATGAAGCCGCCTTACGAATCACTTCCACGCGTTTTTGCCACGGAGTGTGGCTCCAACTTGGGAAGGCCTTTCGAGCTGCATTCAAGGCTTCCTGGGCGTGTTTAGCGCTGCCCTTTTGCATCTTTGCCAAAACCAAATCAACATTAACGGGGGAGTGATCGTCAAATTTATCATCGGCCATCACTTCTTTGCCGTTGATAAACATGCCATATTCCTTGCCCATATTTTTCTTCAGGTTTTCCACAGCTTTATCAAAACCAGTATGAAGTTCTTCGGGTGGGTTGAACATGGTTGCATATGTAAGTTTAAAATCTGACATGGGAGTCTCCTTATGTTGTTACATAGTTGTGTAGTTAATTTGAAAATAAAATTAGCTACTGACTTAACCCAGTATAGCGTAGGATTTCACAACCGTCAAAGTAAAGCGGCTGTATTTCAATATGACGTCTTTCCTGCTTAGAATTTAGTGAGAATATGTAAGAATGGACAAAAACAAGCTATCCTTCTATTCAATATCTTTATAAGGAGAAATAATAAGATGAGACCCCGCTTCACTTTCTGGACTTTGGGACTGGTTGCTGTCCTATTTACAGTTTCCTGCGCCCCGGCAGCCCCAAGTGCCTCAAGCGCGCCGACAGAAGCTTCTGTTCCTGCCACTGCCGCCCCCGTTGACTCATCCGCCCCTGATGCGGCCACTTCCGCTCCCACACAACCCGTGGAAGTTCAAGCCATTGCCACCTCACGCGGACCCAATCTTGAAGCTACTGATCCTGCTACAGTCAGCCTCGCTTCTGGTCAATTACAACTCGTTGAGTTTTTCCGCTTTACCTGAAGTACCTGCCGCGCAATGGCGCCTATGGTTCATGGGCTTGAAGCGGAGTATTTTGGCAAGATCAAGTTTTCTTTTCTTGATGCCGACGACCCCAACACGGATACATTCCAGCGAACGCTCGGTTTTGCTTATCAACCCGAGTTGTATCTCCTAGATGCAGATGGGAATGTTTTACAGAAATTTATCGGTTTAACAAGTGAAGACCAACTAAAAAGTACATTTAATCAATATCTGCAATAATTGATTTCAGTCGATATTCCTAAAAATGCCCGCGAAAAATTAATTTTTCGCGGGCATTTTTTATTTAATATGAAGTGAATTTATTTATGGGGCAGCAACACAGAGTACACTTGCCGGGTAGCGGGTGGTTATACAGGTGTATTTTTGAGATTTTAGCAACCCGCCTGTGGATGTGCTGTAGACTGAAATGGTGGCATTGGTCCAGAAGATGAAGTCGATGCGCCCGGTCCAGTTCGAATTGGGGCAGCCTGCCACATCCCAGGAAACGGTCTCGGGATCATCTGTTTCAGTGAAGAATGAAGCTTTGCCATTCTTCCTGAGGGGATCGTTACCAAGAAGAGTCTGTTCTCCACTGGCAGATACCTTTGGATAACTTTGGCCTGGCACGTCATTCCCCCCGTAATTGGTGCAGGTGACGGCCGGAATGCCGCTGGCATCCAGTACAACGGTCACATCAGTATTCCCCAGACCACTGGCATATCCATTTGCAATGAGTGATCCAAGGCTAAATTGGATGCCTGAAAGCTTTACTGCAGCTCCTGCGGAGGCGGTTGATGTCATCAACGCGGTGATCAGCAGTACGGTTAAAACGGAAAAAAGTCTCTTTTTCATCTTTCTCCTTATGTTCAAATTGAAATGATCGTCATGATAAAAACACAGTTTGATTTTGTGTTCGAGCGCCTCCTTTTGCTTTCGTAAAACGGATGGGTAACTTGTTGCAATTAAAAGGGAAATAATGGATAATCGGATAAATTCTACTGTTATTGCAATAATATAACATGCTTGGAAGGTTACAATAATTACGGTTTCATTATTTAATGGGCTTCAAAATGGACTTCTCAAATCGATCGGTTCCCCGCAATGAACATGAGCTTCTCGAGCAGGCTATGACCGTGCTTGAATCCAAGCGTTCCCTATTGGGGGATGAAGTTGTCGATATTGCGCTGGCTGCCATGCTTGAAAAAATGAGGGGTTTGGAGACCCGCACACATACAACCCTTGAACCCCAGCAGCGAAAATTGGTCACGATCTTGTTTGCAGATATTTCCGGCTTCACCGCAATAGCCGAGACAATGGATCACGAGATCGTCAGTAATGTAGTCAATTCGCTTTGGTCGCGGGTGGATAAGGCCATCCACGACCACGGCGGACGCATCGATAAACACATCGGTGATGCAGTCATGGCCCTTTTTGGGACGCCGACCGCTCATGAGGACGACCCTGAGCGCGCCATTCGATCCGCCCTCCAAATTCAATCCGAGATTCGAGAGTGGAAGAAGGAATTTGCTGAATCTTCATCGGTCCATCAATCTCAAATTCAGGAGATTCAACTAAGGATCGGCATTAATACCGGGCCGGCTTTGCTTGGTACTGTCGGCACTATTGGCGAATATACCGCGATAGGCAACACAGTGAATATTGCCAGCCGTTTGGAACACGCCGCGCCGGTAGGCGGCATCCTTATTTCTCAGGATGTGTACCGACATGTGCGCGGCATTTTCGATGTCACCGTTCTTGAACCGATCAGTGTAAAGGGAAAGAGCGAACCTATTCAAGTATACACAATTAACGATATCAAACCGCGCTCGTTCCGTGATACCACCCGCGGACTCGAGGGCGTTGAAACGCGCACCATTGGCCGCGAAGATGAGCTGGCGCAAATGAAAGCCGCGTTCGGGAAAACAGTTGATTACCATGACACTTATTTGATTAATCTTGTCGCAGAAGCCGGGACTGGCAAATCGCGCCTTCTTTTCGAGTTTGGCAAATGGCTTGATACCCTGGATCGTCCAGTTCAACTCTTTAAAGGTCGCGCATTACAGGAAACTGCCCAGATCCCCTATCTGCTTTTACGAGGCATTCTTTCCTCTTCATTTGAGATCCAGGAAAACGACAAGGCCAGCAAGGCCCAGCAAAAGCTGGAACAGGGAATTTTAAAATTTACAGACAACAAAGAAAACGCAACTTTGTATTCTCATTTTATTGGTCATTTGATCGGGTTGGATTATTCGATGAGCCCGCACCTGAAAGGAATCCTTGGAGATGCCCGCCAGGTGCGCGACCTGGCCTTTCACTACGCCACACAATTTTTTGCAGATGTAACCCAACAAAAGCCTGTTGTTATCTTTTTGGAGGATATTCACTGGGCGGACGCCGGCTCGCTGGACTTTTTTGAAAACCTCATGAACAAGAGACCGGACCTGCCGCTCCTGATTGTTGGGCTGACGCGCTCCACTCTCTTTGAGCAAAGGCCGGAATGGGGAACAGGACCGATTCAAAGCTTAAGCCTGAACCTGCTTCCGTTATCTGAAACTGACACCCGCCGACTGACTGCGGAAATCCTGCAAAAGATTCCTGAAATTCCCGAAGCCATCATGGACCTTATTGTCAAAAAGGCTGAGGGAAGCCCGTTTTATGTTGAAGAGTTGGTCAAGGTTCTGATTGAGGGAGGAGTCATCATCAGAGGCGATGAGCAATGGTCAGTGGAGTTGGAGCGCCTCTCCAATTTGCGAGTCCCTGCCACTTTGACCGGATTATTGCAGGCGCGTTTGGATGGCCTTAATCCAAATATCCGGGAAACATTGCAGCAGGCGTCTGTGGTGGGCCGCGTCTTTTGGACGGATATCGTGGAACATATGAGCAACCCGGAACACACCTATACGGAAGATCCCGAGCCGATCGCAGATAGATTGGGGACCCTGCGCGCCAAGGAGTTAATCTATCGATATGAAGAATCTGCATCGAGAGAGGCCCTGGAATTTATATTTAAGAATGCGATTCTTCATGATGTAACCTATGAAAGCGTGCTGCTGAGACTTCGTCCCGTTTATCACATTCAAGCCGCTGAAGGGCTTGTTGAGATTGGCGGTGAACGTGCAAATGAATATGCGGGACGCGTGGGGGAACATTATGAGCGCGCAGGCGAATGGCTCAAGGCTGCTGATTGGTATGCGCGTGCAGGCCGTCAGGCGCAAAATATATATGCATCGGACTCGGCGATCAACTATTATCGAAAGGCGTTGGATTTCATCCGAGAGTATGGCGGGGCCGGGCAGCTTCCGTTGAAGTTTGAAATTTTTCTTCGACTGGGTGAAGTCTTGAACTGGCAGGCGCGTTATTCCGAAGCAGTCCAAAATTATAATGAAATGCTGAGAGAGGCGGAAGAAAACGGTGATCTTGTGTCCCAGTCGCGCGCCCTGCAAAGCCTGGCAACTTCACTCAGTTACCTGGGTGACAATCATGCATCCCTGGACAGCGCAATGCGTGCGGAAACTCCGGCGAGAACCGCCAATGCAAAACTTGAACTCGAAAAGGCGCTTTGGATCCAGGGCTCGGCTCGATATCGCCTTGGAGAGGCCCAAGCGGCGCTTTCACTTGGAGAGCAGTCGCTGGAGATATGTATTGAATTGGGCAATCAAAACGAGATGGCGCGAAGTTTAAACCTGCTTGGTGCGGCGCACTATGTTTCCGGGAGATATGAAAAAGCAGAGGATTGCTGGGAGAGCGCATTGGGGATTTTTCAGGAATTGGGCAACAGGCAACAGGGCATGGACCTGCTCAGCAACCTTGGGGTGATCGCTGATGCACGTGGAGATTATGAAACTGCATTCCAGCGGTTTGACAGTGCGCTTACAATTGCGCGCGAAATCGGATATCGGGATGGCGAGATCACATTCCTTACAAATCGGGGCGGCCAACAGGTTGCATTGAAGAACTACGAGGCTGCGGAAACCGATCTTGGATATGCGATTCTACTGGCTGGTATTACCGGCTCCTGGTGTATGCCGCTCACGTTCAATTACAGGGCGGAGGCGTTGATTGGATTGGAAAAATTTGAAGATGCCTTTTACTCCGCCCGTCAGTCGTTAGTACTGGGTGAAGAGGATAAGACACCCGAGTATATTGGCATGGCCTGGAGAACCCTGGGTGTGATCTCCGATAAACTGGGTAGAGCGGTCCTCTTTTCAGATTGGGAAACCCACGAACTGACCGAGTACGACGCCAGGCTTTGCTTTGGCAAAAGCGTGGCGATTCTTACCGAAGCGGAGATTGAACTGGAATATGCCCGTACTTTGCGCGAGTGGGCTCGCTATGAATTTAAACAGGGCGACAGGATACAAGGTGCAAAAATGTGGCAGGAGGCGAAGGATATTTTCACAAAACTTGGCGCTCAAATGGAAGTGGAGCACATGCACACCCCGCCCCAATAAATTATGGCGATTCTTAAATAAGAAATAAGCTTGTTTTGCATACCGTCACTTTCTCCAGTGTATAAAATTGCCCGTCTTTTTGACGGGCAATTTTATTATTGATCTTTGCTTTCCTTCATTTATAATCGCCTGCTATGGATATCTTTATAAAAGTCTCCGTTTTTATTTTTGGATTCATCTTGGTCGTCCTTACGATTTCATCGGCATTATCCACCTTTGTTTTGCCCCGCGCCGCCCGCAGCCAGTTGAATCGAATTGTTTTCGGGATCATGCGCCGCATATTCGAGTTCATTCTGAAATTCACACGAACTTACGAACAGCGTGATCAAATTATGGCCTATTACTCGCCGCTCAGTTTGATCATGCTTGTGCCCGTTTGGTACGCGCTCATTTTGGCTGGCTATGGCGGCATGTATTGGTCTATGGGTGTAGGGGACTGGTTTACAGATATCCGATACAGCGGCTCGTCACTGCTGACGCTTGGTTTTGCCGCTTCTGAAAATCCGTATGTGACAGTTTTGTCTTTTTCAGAAGCATTGATTGGGTTGATTTTAGTGGCACTGCTCATGGCTTACTTGCCAACCATGTACGCCGCATTTTCGAGGCGTGAACAAGCCGTCAATATGTTGGAAGTGCGCGCAGGAAATCCACCATCCGCCTTGGAAATGCTTCTGCGTTTCAATCGCATTCATGGGCTGGACAAACTCGGCGATTATTGGAAAACATGGGAAGCCTGGTTTGCAGATATCGAAGAAAGCCATACCACCTTGCCTGCCCTGGTATTCTTCCGTTCGCCGCGTTCTGATAATTCATGGATCACATCTGCAGGCGCGATCCTGGATTCCGCCTCGATCACGTTATCCGCAGTTGATATTCCATATGACCCATCGGCTGCTTTAAGTATTCGAGCAGGTTTTCTTGCTTTGCGGCGTATTGCAAATTATTTTGATATTCCCAACCCGCAAAGCCCGCAATACCCCAGAGACTCTATAAGTATTACACGTGAAGAATTTGATGCAATATTAACCAAATTAGCAGATGCAGGTTTGCCGATTAAATCTGACCGTGAGCAAGCATGGAAAGATTTCGCAGGCTGGCGAGTTAATTATGACCGTGTATTGCTAGTGTTGTGTAGCTTGGTTATGGCACCGCAAACACCCTGGTCTAGTGACCGCGCGCCAAAGTTCAAGACGCCGCCACTCTTTCTGAAAAAGAAAAAACACAGTTAATCAAAAACAGCGCAGACCTAAAGTCTGCGCTGTTTCGTTAATAGCTTGTATTATGAAGGTTCCACTCCATAATTCTTCGCATCATCGACAGCTTTTTTGACATTCACAAACGGAAGCAGGATAAGCCCCATCACGAAGAAGAAAATCAATGAAAGGATGGCAATGCGCAAATTGCCGAACATCTGATTCGCGAGCCCAAACACCAAAGGTCCGATCCATGAAGTGCCGCGCTCGCTGATCTCATAGAATGAGAAGAATTCTGCTTCCTTGCCATTGGGAACCATCTGTGCGTATAGACTTCGGCTAATCGCTTGGGAGCCGCCCAGAACAATCGCGATGAAAATACCAAGCACGAAGAATTGCGCTGTTGCGCTTGGGCCTTTTAATCCGCCGTAAGCATAAATCACTACGCCTGCCCAAATGAAGAGACTGACTACAACCGATTGCTTTGCGCCGATCCAGCCCGCCAGTTTGCCCCAGAACAAGGCTCCAAAGAACGCCACAAATTGAATCATTAAAATAACAGCGATCAAGGTAGATTGTCCAATTGCCAGGCCACCTTGAATCAGAGGTGCTGCGGCAAATGTGGAAGCAACAGCAATTACAGTTTGAATACCATCATTGTATAAAAAATACGCCAGCAGGAACTTCAATGTCTCAGGGAAATGTTTTACTTCACTAAATGTTTTACGTAACTGTTTGAAACCAATACTTACATAAGTATCGCCCGCAGGGAGTTGGCGTGCCGCGTGCCGTGGTCGTAATCTGCCCCAGGTAATAAACGAAAACCCTAGCCACCAGATTCCCGCCGAGGCAAGGTTGATGCGGACGGCTAAGTCACCGGGCACTCCCAGGTCTTCGCTGAATGTGAAGAAAGCTAGGTTGAGCGCAAGCAAAATTCCGCCGCCCAAATATCCCATTGCCCAGCCATACGAAGAAACTCGATCTGTTTCATCTGCACTTGCAATATCAGGCAGGTAGGCATTGTAGAAAACGATGGCTGCACCAAAAGCAAGATTAGCAACAATAAAGAGTACGCCACCCAGCCACCACAATCCGCCGGTCACGAGAAACATTAGAATGGTCGCAATCGCACCGATCGTTGAAAAGATTTGCATCATACGTTTTCGCAAATGTGAATAATCTGCGATTGCGCCAAGAATGGGCAGGAATAAAACCTGCATGCCCACGGAAAATGAAATGCAGTAGGGGAGGAAAGAGTCAGGCGCAACCGGGATTCCAAAAAATGAAGCGGTGGATGTTCCAGCTGCTTCTGCAGCAGTACGCGCGAGAGAGGCCACATACGGCCCAAGAAATACTGTCCCGATGGTTGTGCTGAACGCAGAATTCGCCCAATCGTACATTGCCCAGCCAAAGATCTCTTTTCTATCATTCATCATTGCTGTATCTTTTGCCATACATCCTCCGCAAACTAAGTTTGATTGTTGATGAGACAACACGTGCCAGTATAAGTAGTTTCGCCTTCATTGTAAAGAAATATTAAGCGGACTGCGGACTTTAGTCCGCTTAATGACTCGCCACCTCCTTGACCCTCAACCTGCTACACGCTAAAATGCTTGTCCTACACTGAAAAGGAATCTAAGACAGTGTCATTCTGAGCGGAGCGAAGAATCTCGAATGTTGCGATGGAGACTCTTCAGTCGCAACAAATGCTCCTTCAGAGTGACACAGACATAACCAATGTTTGAAACCCTCACTGGACGACTAAACCAAATCTTTGATGGACTGCGCCGCCGCGGCAAACTCACCGAAGCGGACGTGGATGTTGCCATGCGTGAAGTGCGCCTCGCGCTGCTCGAAGCCGACGTGCATTTTAGCGTGGTCAAAACTTTTATTGCCAAGGTTCGCGAACGTGCCGTTGGTACCGAAGTATCGAAAGCGTTGAACCCGGGTCAACAGGTAATCAAGATCGTCAATGACGAATTAATTGCTGCATTGGGTGAGCCCATTGGATTAAATCTTACAGGCCCGAAACCGCGTGTGATTATGATGGTTGGTTTGCAGGGCGCTGGTAAAACAACTGCTTCAGGCAAACTGGCGCGACTGATGAAGGCGAAGGGTGAGCGTGTGCTGCTCGTAGCTGCTGACCCGTATCGTCCCGCCGCTGTTAAACAATTGCAACAACTTGGCGAACGCCTGGATGTTGAAGTCGAAACAGACCCATCACTCACGCCGCCGCAACTTGCGAAGCGCGCTCTCGATAAAGCTGAAAAGGGTGGATTCGGCCTGGTGATTGTGGATACAGCTGGTCGGTCGCAAATGGATGCGGAACTGATGGATGAATTAAAAGCCATCGCTGCAAACGTCAATCCAGTCGACATCCTTCTGGTTGTTGATTCGATGATCGGTCAGGAAGCGTTAAATATAGCGCAGGGATTTCGAAACGCAATCAATATTTCGGGTCTTATCCTCACAAAAATGGATGGCGACTCGCGTGGTGGTGCAGCCATCTCCATTCGCTCGGTGACCGGTATTCCAATTAAGTTTATTGGTACTGGCGAAAAACTCGACGCGCTTGAAACCTATGATCCCTCGCGTTTGTCTTCCCGCATTTTGGGCATGGGTGACATGATCGGTTTGATCGAAAAAGCCGAAGCCGCTTTTGAAGATAACGGCGCGATGGAAAAGCAAGCTCAGAAAATGATGAAGGGTCAATTCTCTTTGGAAGACTGGCTTGATCAAATGAAACAAATGAAGAAGATGGGCCCGCTCTCCCAAATCATGGAAATGCTGCCAGGTCAAATGGGACAAGCCGCGCGCGGCATTGACCCCACTGTGGTGGAAAAATCATTCAAACAATCTGAAGCCATTATTCATTCAATGACTTTGAAAGAACGCCGCGACCCTGATCTATTAAATGCTTCACGCCGCAAGCGCATCGCAGCAGGCTGTGGCATGGAAGTGCAGGATGTGAATCGCCTCATCAAGCAATTCCGTGAAGCTCAAAAGATGATGAAGATGTTTCAGAAAACTGGGGGCAAAGGATTGGGAAAGATGTTTGGGTAAGACGTAGAGACACGGTGTCAATATGTCTCTTGTAATTTTAGTGGGAATGAGTTAAATAGCCTGCTTCATATTTAAAATTCCATCTTTTAGGATTTGCGCCGAACGTTCCAGCGCGGCCTGTTCATCGGGAAATAATTCTGTGTGAACAATACGTTTAACGCCGCCTTGCCCAACGATACATGGAACGCTCAAACAAACATCGTGCAAACCATATTCACCTTCAAGATAGGTTGAAACAGTCAATACACTGTTTTGATCCTGCAGGATCGTTCCAACAATGCGCGCCAGTGACATCCCGATTCCAAAATAGGTTGCGCCTTTGTAATTGATAATGTGATAAGCCGATTCTTTTACCTCGCGGACGATGTTTTCCCGCTCGCCATGCCAATCTTTGCAGTTGCCGCATACAGGGCAGTAATTATCCATCGATGTGCCTGCCACATGTGTCATCGACCAGGCCGCCACTTCACTGTCGCCATGCTCGCCAATAATATAGGCATGTACGTTGCTCACGTCCACTTTGCAGTGATGGCTGATGAGGTAACGGAAGCGTGAGCTATCCAGAACCGTGCCTGAACCGATGACTCGATTTTTTGACCAGCCTGAGCGTTTGAGCGCGACCAGGGTGAGAATATCCACTGGATTGCTGGCCAGCAGTAAAACAGCCTGAGATTTCTGCGCCACAATCTCATCGACAATTGATTCGACCATCGCAGCATTCTTTTGCAAAAGCATTAATCGTGATTCGCCTGGAGCCTGTTTTGCCCCGGCTGTAATAACAATTACCTGCGCATCGGCGTAATCGAAGCTGGTTCCCACGCGGATCTGCACCGACGGGTAAAAAGGCAAGCCATGCGCCAGATCGAGCGCCTGACCTTTGGCGAAATCAGAATTGGCATCCAATAGACAGATTTGATCGGCGAGTCCCTTTTGAGCCAGGGCATAGGCAAAAGTTGAGCCAACCGCACCTGCTCCCACAATAACAACTTTTCGAGATTTCCAAAGAGTATCCATTTTATTTTCCTTTACCAATAAGTTTTTTATTGTTTATTTCTTTTGTTTACTTAATTGCTGCTTTTGAATACGTTCCATTTCTTTCATTACATCTTCAGGGTGGACATTTTTTTCAAGGTCAACCAACTCCAGATCGGCGTCATTCTCGATGCCAAGTTTATCTTGAATTTCATCCAGCATTTTGAGCGCACGAGTTAATTCGTGCTCGGTCAACAATCCCATTTGCAGGTCAAGATCTGCGCGGCGGTCTGCTTCGGCGCTCAAACGGTTTTGACTGATCAGCACAAAGGTCGCCAGAAAGATCGCTTCCAGAGAAACGATCATGGTCAATAAGCCGAATGGAAACGGGTCAAACGGCTTAAAGCCAAAAAAATCCAGGTTGACCGAAATCCATATCGCAAACCAGACAATATGGAAATAGACAAAATACATGCGCCCTGAGAATTCAGTGATCACATCCGCAAGGCGTTCTTCCCTTGTGCGCTTGTTTGCTGTAGCCTTGCGGATATTGACGATTGTATGAATATTTTGTTCAATGATCTTTGCAAGTCGAACATCCTGTTTGTTTGCTTTGGAAGATGATTTTTTACGGGTCATGACAGGTCTCCTATTTGATTGATAAAAAGAATACGCCATTATAGCTTGTAAAAAACAAGCAGTGACTATTCTTGAATATAAAAATGCTTTGAGAGATGCCCATCTTCCAAAGCATTTTTGTTTCACTTAACAATGTTTATCAACAGCTCACATTTCTATTGTGGATACGCCTGCTCGAAAACATCTTTTGCGTTGCACGTCGTCCCCATTGGCTTACCATAAGGGACATTTGTTTTTTTGAATCACTGCATCTAAAGCATTGGCGAAGCTGGCGGAAAACTGTACAAAATTTTGACCGTCAATGTTGGTTTGCCACGGCCCGCCATTAGTCCAACATATTAGAGCCGTTGTTTTTTAGGTTCAATATAGTGCCGTCTTTCAGTGTGAGTGTGATTGTCCAGTCTGGATAGTTATCGGTACAGGGGATAAGTGAGAATTGAGACCTGATCGGCAGTAAATTAGACAGTGATTTTCCCTGCTGGTTGCGGGCTGATAACCCGTCACAGTGATGGACGGATTGGTGTCTGCATCTTTAATATCAACCCCGTATTCAATTGGATCTCCCAAGCCCTCCCATTTATACGCGATTACAACCCTTGTAATATCCCGATCTAGGAATTTTGGGCGTTTGGTGATCGTGAAGGTATCATAAAAAGAGCTGTAAAATATTGGGTCGAAAGTGCGAAACCGGGATTCCCTGAAATGGCTTTCCCGAAAGCAGCCTTCGCAATTTCTGGCGCTTGTAAAACTCAATTGCATCCTGCCAGGTATCCGTGGTCTCAAGTACCAGTCGCTGAATCCCATTCGATTTTGCATGCGCGTACAGGCTTTGAAGTCATTTACTTCCGATACCATTTCGGCGTATATCAGCGGAGACTGACATCCTTACAATTTCTCCTATGGTCTGGTTTTAAAATCAGCGCACCTGTGCCAACAATTTTATCTTGATACCAGGCTACAAGAAATACGGCATCAGCATAGGTTGACCGAATATCATTTAAGTCAGGATTCCTATTTGGGTCGAGTATGCCCCAGTGCTCGGCTAACCCAGCTAGCATCAAATTTCTGGCTTCGGCTTGGTCTTCAGGCTGGAAGGGGAAAATCGTTATGTCTTGTTGGGGCAATGTTTACACTTTATTGAAACCAAAGTAATTGATTGTGTTTATGGATTTTTATCTTAAGCGGTCACGGTATGTAGCTCCTGTTTGAAGCCCCTTTCTCTGGTAAAATATGCCCCTGTGATTTCAGCCCGCGAACCCCGTGTGTTCCTTGCACACAACTCTCTCTCGCCTGTCTGGAACGCAAAACAACTAAAGGAGTAAGTATAAAATGGTAAGAATTCGTTTACGTCGTATTGGTCTCAAAGGCCAGCCCACGTACCGCATCATCGCCGCAGACAAAGAATCCCCCCGCGATGGTCGCTTTTTGGAAATTTTGGGCGTGTATAACCCGCGCACCAACCCCGCCACTATTCATATTAAAGAAGATCGTGTATACCATTGGATGAAGAACGGTGCACTGCCAACTGAATCCGTGGCACAGATCTTCAAGTCATCTGGCACTCAGCTTCGCTTTGACCGCTTCAAGAAAGGCGAAGCCGTCGAAACCCTCGTCGCTGAAGCTGCTGAAGCTGAAGTCAAACGCGCTGCCCCCAAGCGAACGAGTACAACAGGCTAGTCTTAACAATGAAGACCCTAAAGGTTTCTAAACCCTTTAGGGTCTTATGAAAGTCAGGCAACTATGAAAGAACTGATTGAATTCATCGCCAAATCCCTTGTAGATCATCCAGAAGAAGTGCAGGTTCGTGAAAGTGGAGGCGGATCCCGCGTCCGTATCGAACTCAGCGTCGTAAAAGATGACATGGGACGTGTGATCGGCAAAAGCGGCAAAGTCGCCAATGCCATTCGCGCCCTGCTCCGCGTAGCAGCCGAGCGCGAAGGCAAACAGGCCACGCTTGATGTAATGGAACCCTAATGCCCGCAAAACAAACCAGCACATCAGGCTCGCCGGCAGGCGAGCCTGTCTATTTAGTAATTGGGTATCTTCGCCGCGCGCATGGCGTGCGCGGTGAGATTATCATGGATCTACATACCGACTTTCCTGATCGTATCAAGTCGGGCCGAAAAATTTTGATCGGCGAAAAATATCAACCACTCACGCTGGACACAGTCCGCCAGCACGGAACAGGCTTGCTTGTCAGCTTCCTCGGTGTGGACACGCCCGAAGACGCGGGCAAATATCGTAACCAGTGGGTCTATGTCAAAGCCTCCGAAGTCCCACCGCTTCCTGAAGGTCAGCATTATAAATATGAAATGATCGACCTGGACGTTGTCGACGAGAACGGAAGTCCGCTGGGCAAGTTGGTTGAAATATTGGAAACAGGCGCGAATGACGTTTACATCGTTCGGGATGAATCGGGTAAAGAGATTCTTCTACCCGCCATACCCTCGGTCATCCTGGACCTGGATATGGGTCGCCGTTTACTGAAGGTTCATCTCCTCGAAGGATTGGTCTGAAAAATATAACGCCGCCGTAATTGGCGGCGTTATACTGTGACAAAAAGCTCATGCATATAACTTAATGGCTTTCAATAGCGTAAACAATCGAATCAAAATGGATAAATGATTCCGTCAGCTTAAGTGCTAAAATCGTTTTACCCTTTTAGGGTTGGAAACAAAATAGAAAAAACAATAAACCACTTATTCCCATGTAAGGCATTTCATTATGGATGATAGAAAATACTGGGTTGGCTTCAACTTAATTAAAGGCATTGGCGCAGTCCGCATGCAGGGATTGGTCGCATACTTTGGCGACCTTGAATCTGCCTGGGGCGCTGACCCTGCCGCTTTGGCTGAAGCAGGCTTGGGCGCAAAAGTGATCGAGCGTGTCCTCGCGGCGCAGAAAAATGTTAACCTCGATCAAGTTTGGGCGAAGATCGAATCGCAGGGTATAAAAATCCTCACCTGGCAGGATGAAGCCTACCCCGCACGATTAAAAGAGATTGACCAACCGCCGCCAGTGATGTATATTCGCGGCGAATATTTACCCGATGATCTCTTCGCAGTTGCGATTGTGGGCACACGCCGGGTTACACCTTATGGCAGGCAGATCACTGAAGAACTCTCAGCGTTCCTTGCATCCAATGGAATTACGGTGGTCAGCGGCCTCGCGCGTGGTGTAGATGCGATTGCGCACCAGGCAGCATTGAAGGCTGGCGGAAGAACGATTGGCATCCTGGGCAGCGGCGTTGATAAAATTTATCCGCCTGAACATTTGAAGTTAGCCGAGCAAATGATGGAGCGCGGCGCAATCATTAGTGATTATGCACCCGGCACGCCGCCAGACGCTTCCAATTTTCCGCCGCGCAATCGTATCATTTCTGGTTTATCATTGGTGGTCGTGGTCATTGAAGCAGGTGAAACCAGCGGCGCTTTGATCACGGCAGAATTCGCCGCCGAGCAGGGACGTGAAGTCTTTGCTGTTCCAGGGAGTATACTTGCGCCGCAAAGCAAAGGCACTAACAAGTTGATTCAAAATGGAGCGCAGCCCTTATTAAGCGTCAATGACTTAATGCAGGCCCTGGACTTTACCCGCATCGGAGAACATAAAACTGCCCGCAAAGTTATTCCTGCTGATGAAACGGAAGCCCGTGTATTGAATGTCCTTGGCGGCGAACCTTTGCATGTGGACGAAATCCGCAACCAGGCCGATTTGCCGATTGAGAAGGTTTCTGCTACACTCGCGCTGATGGAGTTGAAAGGCATGGTGCGCCAGGTGGGTGGCATGAACTATGTTGCAGTACGCGAAGAGCAGGCGATTTATAGGACAAAGGACGAATAGGTTTATTGCAAATGCCCGAACATACATATGCAGTCATCATGGCAGGTGGAGGCGGCACACGCCTTTGGCCAGTTTCAAGAAAAGAAAAACCCAAGCAGTTACTTCCTTTGCTTGGCCAGGAAACTTTGTTTCAAAGCACAGTGATGCGGCTGGAAAATTTATTTTCTCCCGAAAGAATTCTGGTTGTGACGGTGGAGGAGCAGGCCCGCGAGATGCGTTTGCAGGCCCCTGAGATCCCTAAAGAGAATTACATCATTGAACCTGCCCCGCGTGGGACAGCTTCAGTAGTTGGTTTGGCGGCGGCTGTTTTGCATAAACGCGATACTAATGCCGAAATGGTTGTTTTGCCTTCAGATCATTTCATCCGCAATCGCGATTTGTTTCACTATCTGCTTAATGCCGCATTTGATGTGGCCGACGATGGCTATTTGGTTACGCTGGGAATAACTCCCAGCCAGCCTTCCACTGCCTATGGATATATTCAACAGGGCGAACCAATTCTGGGAACCTATAAATACCCTGTTTATAAAGTAAAGAGCTTCAAAGAAAAACCTGATGAACAGGCCGCCCAGCAATTACTCCGCACTGGCGATCATTCGTGGAATAGCGGTATGTTCGTCTGGCGGGCAGATGCGATCTTGAATGAGATCAATAGGCAAATGCCGTCACTCGGCGATGCATTAAGCAAAATTTCCTCTGCCTGGGGAACTGACCAACAAGCAGCAGTTCTAAACGAACATTGGCTTGATCTCAAGAACGAAACCGTGGATTATGGGATTATGGAAAATGCAGAACGTGTGGCTGTACTCCCTGCGGGCGGTTTGGGCTGGAGTGACGTTGGAATGTGGTCTTCGTTATTTGAAGTGCTTTTGCCTGATATGAATGGTAATATTGCAACCAATAGCAGCCTGCACCTCGCGCATGAGACGCATAACACGCTCGTGTATAGTGGTAATGCCGAACGATTGGTTGTAACAATAGGCGTGGATGATATGATAATCATCGATACTGGCGACGTGTTAATGGTTTGCAAGTCAGATCAGTCGCAAAAAGTAAAAGATGTTGTCGAACACTTAAGAAAGCATCGGCAGGAAAAATTTTTATAAGAGACCTGACTCGTTGATAAAGTGACGCGAATGAAAAATATTTATAAAGGTTGGTTATAAGCATGGAAGCTTATTGCATGAAGTGCAAGACAAAAAGAGAAATGAAGGACCCGGTTGCAGGATTTAATGCAAAGAGTTCTCCTGTTACGATAGCGATTTGTTCTGTGTGTGGCACAAAACTCTACCGCATGGGCAGAACTGACGCTCACGCGGATATGATCGCGCCGCCGAGGCCAGAAAAAGTTGTTGTTCGTGAAGGCAAACTGGTGATTGTTGAATCTCCAGCAAAGGCAAAAACTGTTGGGCGTTTTTTAGGTAAAGGTTATACAGTCCGCGCTTCTGTGGGGCATGTGCGTGATTTGCTTAAGTCGCAGCTTTCTGTGGATGTAGAAAATAATTTCGAGCCGAAGTATCGCGTCCCTAATGAAAAGAAGGATGTGGTCAAAGAGATCAAGAAACTGGCAGCAACTGCAGAAGAAATTTTTCTCGCAACCGACCCTGACCGTGAAGGCGAATCCATTTCCTGGCATTTGGCTGAAGCTGCGCAGATTGATATGGCACGTACCAAGCGTGTAGTCTTTCATGAAATTACTGCACCTGCTGTGGCTGAGGCTTTTTCACATCCGCGCGAAATTAACATGGACTTGGTCAACGCACAACAGGCGCGCCGTGTGTTGGACCGTTTGGTTGGTTATAGCATTAGTCCCATTTTGTGGGAGAAGGTGCGTGGACGACTGTCAGCGGGGCGGGTGCAATCGGTGGCTCTCAGGCTCATCGTCGAGCGTGAACGTGAGATCGACGAGTTCAAGGCTGTTGAGTATTGGTCAATCCACGGTGAGTTTAAGCATGGGAGTCTAAAATCATCTTTTCTTGCCAAACTGGCCCGTATTGACGATAAAGAACCAGAGCTTGCAAATGAAGCAATCGTTAAGCCCATTTTGATCGATATGGAAACCGCTGCTTATGCGGTGACAAAAGTCAAAAGAGGCGAACGCAGGCGTAAACCCTCTGCGCCGTTCACAACATCAACCTTACAGCAGGAAGCTTCACGTAAACTTGGCTTTACCGCCAAGCGCACGATGGGGCTGGCGCAGGGACTATATGAAGGCCAGGATGTGGGTGAGGGCGGCACGACAGGTTTGATCACCTATATGCGTACTGACTCAATGAATGTCTCGACGATTGCGCAAAGCGAAGCACGTGACTATGTAACTGGAAAATACGGTAAGGATTATTTGCCGCCTGAATCTCCGATTTATAAAACAAAATCAGCGGGTGCGCAGGAAGCGCATGAAGCCATTCGCCCAAGCTCTGCGATGCGTGACCCTGAAAAAGTAAAAGATTTTCTTGATCCTGCCATGTTCAAGTTATATCGTTTGATCTGGCAGCGTTTTGTAGCCTCGCAAATGGAATCGGCTGTGTTTGATACATTGCAGGTGGAAGTGACAGGCAAAACAACTGCACACGAATATCTTATGCGCGCATCTGGCTCCGCAGTGAAATTTCCAGGCTTTTTGGTAGTTTATGAAGAAGCCAAAAATGAAGATATCAAAACAGAAGAAGATGAAGAAAATGTAAAAATCCCTGTCGGCATTGCAGAAGGTCAAGAACAGGAATTGATTCGCCTGATTCCTGAACAACATTTTACACAGCCTCCGCCGCGTTTTTCTGAAGCATCTCTCGTGCAGGCACTTGAAGAGAATGGTATTGGCCGTCCGTCCACATATGCGCCGACCATTTCAACCATTCAGCAACGCGGCTATGTTGAGCGCGTGGATAAACGTCTGATTCCTACGGATACAGGCTTGCAAGTCAATGATTTAATGGTGGAATACTTCCCTGAAGTTGTGGATTTTAATTTCACAGCGCATATGGAAGAAGACCTCGATAAGATTGCTGATGGAGAAATGCTATGGACCGATGCGATCCGCGAATTCTATGAGCCATTCTCGATAGATGTAAAAAAGGCGCAGGCAGAAATGCCTGTTACCAAGAGCGGCCCTGAGCCAATTGGCCGCGCCTGCCCAACCTGTGGCAAGGAATTGGTAATCCGTTATGGGCGCTTCGGTAAATTTATTTCATGCAGCGGTTTCCCTGATTGTCGCTACACTGAACCCTGGCTGTTAAAGATCGGTGTAGCATGTCCTACCGATGGCGGCGAACTGGTGGAAAGAAAAACTCGCAAAGGCCGCACATTCTTTGGGTGTGTTAATTATCCCAATTGCGAATTTACATCATGGAAGAAACCACTTGCCAAGCCGTGTCCTAAATGTAAGGGAATGTTGGTCATTGCAAATAAAAGAGAAGCGCAATGCCTTACTTGTTCTGAATCCTTCCTGTTGGAAGAGATCCTACCTGAAACCATAGAATAGAAAGAGAAGAATTACATGCATTTTTCACCACTTCCATATTTAGACCCGGGCTCTGGCAGCTTTATTATTCAAATCCTGATAGCAGTTCTGTTGGGACTGGGTATTGCTTTGCGCGCTTCGTGGAGCAAGATTAGAACTTATTTTGGGGCCAAGCCAAAGGCAGAGGAAGACGACGATTCGGACAATGCTTAAGACTGAACAACTCTCCGCTTCTTTTCGGGACCCTAGCGGGTTCCTGTTTTCTAGAAATGGAATTTTATACCGACAGATTAACCGCGCGTACTCAAACGATTACGCGCGGTTAATGGATTCTGGGCTGTACGATAAGTTGGTGAAAGCCGGCTTGCTGATTCCGCATGTTGAGGCCGACCAGCTTCCAGTAGAGTCAGAAACGGCGTTTAAGGTCATCCAGCCTGAACGTGTGCCATTTATTTCTTATCCGTATGAATGGTCGTTTAGTCAATTAAAAGATGCCGCACTTGCGACATTGTCCATTCAAAAGCGTGCGATGAAGTTTGATATGTCATTGAAAGATGCCAGCGCCTATAACATTCAATTTGTCCACGGAAAAGCGGCCTTGATCGACACCTTGTCTTTTGAAATCTATAAAGAAGGACAGCCTTGGGTGGCTTATAAACAGTTTTGTCAGCATTTTCTCGCGCCACTGGCTTTGATGAGCTATTGTGATGTGCGTTTGAATCAACTCCTCCGTGTGTATATTGATGGCGTGCCGATTGATCTCGCGAGCGGTTTGCTGCCAACAAAGACAAAGTTTAATTTCGGCCTGCTAACTCATATTCATATTCATGCGGGTGCGCAAAAACGGTATTCCGATAAAGCGATGAAACCAACTTCTGGCGGTATGAATAGACAGGCTATGATCGGTTTGATCGAAAGCCTTGAAAATACAATCAAGAAACTAGTTTGGAGGCCCGCAGGTACTGAGTGGGGCGATTATTACGAGAACACAAATTATACAGATGCGGCTTTTGAACATAAGAAGCAGCTGGTCAATGAATGGGTGCAGGAAAAAAAACCTGTTTTGGTTTGGGACCTTGGCGGGAATACGGGTGTCTTTAGCCGCGAAGCTGCGGCGTCTGGCGCTTTTACTGTTTCTTTCGATATTGATCCCGCTGCTGTGGAGCAAAATTACCGAACGGTGAAATCGAAAAAGGAACAAAATATTTTGCCTTTGGTTTTAGATTTGACCAATCCAAGCCCTGCGCTGGGTTGGGATAATACCGAGCGCGATTCATTTGGCGCCCGTGGCCCAGCAGATATGGCACTTGCCTTGGCCGTCGTTCATCATCTTGCGGTATCGAACAATGTCCCATTGCCGCAGCTTGTTAATTTCTTTGCCGCACGTTGTAAGTGGCTGGTAATTGAATTCGTGCCAAAATCTGATTCGCAGGTTCAGAAGTTGCTTGCTTCACGTGAAGATATTTTTCCCAACTACAACCGTGAAGGTTTCGAAAAAGCCTTTTCTGCTCGATTTAAGATACACAGAGCTATAGCAGTTCGAGATTCTGAGCGTATCCTATACTTAATGGAAGCACAGTAACTACAGGGCGATTGCATCTAATTGCCAGCGGTAAGGACTTTGATCAGGTAATCTTCCTTCCAACCTGCCTGAAGTTGTTTGGCATGGATGCCACCTTTG
>JAYVUA010000090.1:0-3877 GCA_043788255.1 Anaerolineales bacterium
GGCGCAGATGTGGATACGGTGCAAGTCAAAGTGGTCAAGACCGCCTATGACTCCACCCAAGCTCGCGCCGATGCGGAGGTGAAAGATATCAAATACACCATTGAGCAGGTCGGCGACACCATCACGCTAAAATATGAACTGCCTACGTCGATAAACTTCAACAACAAGATCAATACTGTAGACTTCATCGTTACCGTCCCGACTGAAATTACTGTAAATGCGAATACAAGTTTCGGCGCAGTAGCTATCACCGATGTGAAAGGCAATGTGGATATCCATGGCGATTTCGGAGATGTTATCGTGGAAAACATCGAAGGCGCCTTGACGATTAAAAGCAGCAGCGGCAGGATCAATGCCACTGCCGTCAACGCAGGTGACAACAACGTGACAGTGAATGCTGATTTTGGCGACATCGTACTTGAAAAAGTCAGTGGCAAGGATGTTAACGTTACGTCGAATAGCGGAACTATCACGTTCACCGATGTCCGCGCTGCGGGAGATGTGCTCATCAAGTCTGACTTTGGAAATACAGCCTACAAAAATGGTTCAGCCGCATCGCTCACGCTGGAAACCAGCAGCGGCAAAACATCTGTAACTAAGGTAAATGTAGCGAAGGAATTGAATATCCAAAACGATTTTGGCGACATCGACCTGACCCAGGCAATGGCTGGCTCCTACGACCTGCACACCAACAGCGGAGCGATCACGGTTGACGGCGCAAAAGGCAAATTAAAAGCCTACACCGATTTTGGAAACATCGAAATCTTAAACGCGAAGTCCGTTACGCTGGATGTCAAGACCAGTAGCGGCAGCATTGATTTCAGCGGCATGCTTGGCACAGGCCCGCACAATGTCAAATCAGATTTCGGTAATATCGATCTGGCCCTGTCTACAGACGCAAAACTCGATGTAGATCTCCAGACTGACTTTGGAAAGATCAACTCCGACCTTCCGATCACCGTCACATTGACAGAAAGTTCCAGCTCGGAAAAAGATCAAATTACGGGCAGCATCAACGGCGGTGGTGAGCAACTCATCGTCAGCACCAACAGCGGCAACATCATCATCGCCGCCATCAAGTAAAATTCAGGGACTGGAGAATTCTCCAGTCCCTGAATTTTTATAAAGGATTGCTCATGAACGATCTCATTCCCTGCCTAGGTATTATCGGCGTCCTCGCCATTATTTTCGGCTTTCTCGCCTTCCTGCGTTACATGAATTACAAGGAAACCATCGCCCTCGCCGAAAAAGGATTGTCACGTCCCGAAAGCAAATCTGGCAAGAAGCGTTTGCTTCACTGGGGAATTGTCATCGCCTCAATCGGATTCGCCCTTTCGCTCGGACTCTATCCATTGGGATTTAACTCTGGCAACAATTACCCGCTTCACTTCGGACCCTGGATGCTGGGCGGCTTCGTCCCGCTTTTTCTTGGCCTCGGGCTGATCCTGCTCCACTACCTAACCGAAAAATAATAATCTTCAAGACTTGACTAGACCGCCGATGGGTTTTAAAACTTATCGGTGGTCTCCTCTTTTAATCCTGATAGTGTTTGAGAGTCGCGCGGGATAGAATTAGGCTCATAGAAAGGAATTATAAAAAATGGAAATTCCAAGACATTGGCGCCTCAAAAAACAACGTTACGGACTCGTGGGCGAGGTTTGCCCGCACTGTGACCACAAAATATTCCCACCGCGTGATGTATGTCCCAACTGCGGCGACGAAGCAAAAGAACAATTTGCCTTCAGCGGCAAAGGCGAAGTCTATTCATTTACAACCGTCTACGAAGCCCCTGCAGGCTTTGATGCAAATGCCCCCTATACAGTAGCTATTGTAAAACTCGAAGAAGGTCCCATGCTCACCGCACAATTAACAGACATGGGTGAGCAACCCATTGAAATTGGCATGCCCGTCGAAATGGTCACCCGCAAAATGCGCAATGACGGCGACGAACGCGGATTGATCGTTTACGGGTATAAGTTCCGACCTCAAAATTTTGTACCCCAGCAGTAGAACCTCCACTTTCAGCATCTTTTCGTAAAATATCGAGAAGATTCAGTCGGATCTGTACAAAAAGATTTCGGTCTATATCGATATCAACACGTTCGACCAAAGTATCAATAACCCGTTTCTTTAGCACAAAAACATCATGTTGCTCTTCAGGCGTCTGGGGAGCAACAATTTTTAACTCCTCAACGCCTGCTCTCAGGTCGGCTAGGAATTCAACCACATTCTCCTCCCAATTATTCAGGGCATTGATATTGATGGTTTCTCCAAGCGTGGCAAGTTCCTGCTTAAGAGTTACCTCCTGAAAGGTAAGCTGGCTTAGCTGATATTCCATGTCATTGGTGGTAAAAACACCTTTGCGTGCCTGAGTGATGACCCATTGGCGCTCTGTCATCACCGCTTCCAACTGATTTTCAATTCTTATCCGATCCTGCTCCAATGTGCCCTGACTTTCCCTAATTTGATTAACAATCTGCCGCGCCTGTCCAAGCAGGTATTCAGGTTTGTCCATCGCATCGCAAACCTTTTGCCAGACAATATCCTCCGCCTTCTTGGCGCCAATGTGCCGGGGACAATTGGGTGAAACTTGGTCCTTATGTGATTGTCCACAATAATAGACTCGAACAGGGGTCTTTCGCCTGATCAACTCACCCTTCCTATTCCTCTTGGACTTGTTGGTTCTTGCCCCCCACTTGTAATTGCAATCGCAAAAAAGCTTACCGCCGATTAGATAATCATATTTGATCCTTCTAATCGGATGTGTCTTTTTGCTCTCCCGTACACGGAGATACCTTTCATAAGTAATTGTATCAATAATGGGCTGAACCGGGATTTGGAAGGATTCACCTTTTCGAGTTTGAATTTTTATCCCATAGGCATATTCCTTGGCAGCTATTAAGACTGCCTGGATACTCGACCTCGCCCATTGCATCCTCCTTGGGATGCTGCATCCCTTTTGAGGAGCGTTCGCCGCAATCAACCGCTTGCGAATTTCCAAAATTCGCACATCATCAACGTACCAGGAAAAGATTTGTCTGACCCAATACGCTTCTTCCTCCACCACTTCGATAGCATCCCCAATTCGCCTATAGCCGTAACGGTCCTGTCCAGTATTTGCCTTGCCTGACTTGAGACGAGCCTTTACGCCCATCGTCATTCGTTCCTTCATCCCATCAAGCTCCATTTGTGCGACCCAGGCACGAAGTGGAGCAATCTTTGGGTCAAAAGTCTCCCTGGCAAGCTTGATCTGTATTTTGTGTTCCTGAATGGTCTCTAATACCAGAAGCATGGAACGCATACCCCGATAAAGACGATCTTCACGCCAAGCAAGAATGATGTCAAATTCACCCTTGGCTGCGTCCTTCAACATTGCTAACAAACCAGGGCGGTCAGAACGTGTGCCGGAAGGTTCCACCAATTTATTCCTGACACGGTATTTTTCAATATCACGATAAACTTTCACGATCTTCAATCCTTGATCAGCCGCCAACTTGCGGCAATCAGCTTCCTGCTCAGCCGGGCTCGATTTTTCACCCTGGTGTTCAGAAGATGTTCGAACGTATATAACTGCACGCAGTTCCATTAGAATCTCCACATTACATGTTTTGCATGGACCAATTGGCGCTCACGCGGATATGACCAATCCGTGATTTAAATCCAGTTGTCTTGCTCGAGGGGTTGAAACGATTCCCACCGCTACCCGTTGGCCACTGTCCGCCGCCACCACTCGATCCACCATCATTGCCGGTTGAGTTCTCCAAAATTCCCAGCAGGTGCAAGCGAATCGTCACGGTAAATTGGTGGTTGCGGTCAACGGAAACCTTTTCCACAAGAGTTTCAACAATCTGGCGCTTCAACTCAACAACTTTCTGCT
>JAYVUA010000091.1:0-19366 GCA_043788255.1 Anaerolineales bacterium
GTCTTCAAACGCGAATCCTATACTGACGGCATAAACAACGCACGAAAGTGCAAATCGAGATCAATAGGAGATTCAAAATGAACAAAACTTTAAGCACAACCCTGACTATCTTGGCAGTGCTCATTCTTGCAGGCGGACTTTTCTTCGCTGGCAGTATGTACGGACGCGCCAACGGTTTCGGACCAGCCATGATGCTCAATCACGGCTGGAACAATGATACCAACTACAGCCCACGAATGATGAATGGGCAGAACGGCTACGGCATGATGAACAACACTGGTAATAATCGAGGCAATGGCTCAGGAATGATGAACGGTCAAAGCGGCATGGGCATGATGAATGGCTACAATAACAACGTCAATGCCACTCCCCTGACAGTGGATCAAGCCAAAGTTGCGGCTGAGAAATATCTGACCCATCTCAATAATTCAGACCTGCAAATTGCAGAGGTGATGGTCTTCGACAACAATGCGTATGTGGTTGTGAAAGAGATCAGCACAGACAAAGGCGCATTCGAATTGCTCGTTGACCCATCCTCTCAAATCGCGTATCCCGAACACGGACCCAACATGATGTGGAATGTCAAATATGCTGACACAAATCACACAAACATGATGGCTGGTCACGGTGGAATGATGAACAACTCAACCATCACCGATGTCACCACCGAGATGACCATCACACCCGAGCAGGCGATTGAAACTGCCCAAAAATATCTGGATGCGAATATTGCTGACGCCACAGCCGCAACAGACCCGATCAATTTCTATGGATATTACACGCTTGATTATGAAGTCAATGGAAAAGTCGCTGGCATGTTGAGCGTCAACGGATATACTGGCCAGGTTTTCCTGCACACATGGCACGGCGCGTTTATTGAAGAAGCAATGGTCAAGTAATCAGAGATCACGACAGATCGGGCGCTCTTGAATAGAGTGCCCGACCTGTCATTTTACAAGTAGAATCCACCCATGACAAAAATTCTGGTTATTGACGACGAACCTTCCATCGTGAATCTCGTCACGGCATATCTTAAACCCGAAGGCTATGAAGTCTTCACAGCGACGGATGGCCCATCGGGATTAAAAGCCGCTCGCGCCTTCAAACCTGATCTCATTATTTTAGATATTATGCTGCCCGGCATGGATGGTATCGAACTGCTTTCGCGCTTGCGTCGTGAATCAGAAGTATATGTCATCATGCTCACTGCAAAAACAGAAGAGACAGACAAGGTGATTGGATTATCCGTGGGTGCGGATGATTACGTCACCAAGCCGTTTAGTCCGCGCGAGTTGGTGGCGCGAGTCAAGGCGGCGTTACGCCGTCTGAAAACAGGAGCAGGCTCGGGCGCGGAGAGAAGCGTGATGTCCTTCAAGCATGTCCACATTGATGTGGGCGCGCATATCGTCAGCGTGGATGATGTCCCCATCGAATTAACTTCCATTGAATTTGATCTGTTGCATGCGCTTGCCGAAAATCACGGACGAGTTCTTTCACGCGAGCAATTGCTTGAAAAAATTTGGGGCGCTGAATACTTTGGCGAGATACGTGTGGTGGATGTTCATCTTGGGCATGTGCGCCAAAAACTTGGGAATGAATCACTGATTGCCACGGTGCGCGGCGTGGGCTATCGTTTTGAAGATGAGCCGCTCTAAAAAAAGTGACGATATGAAAACCATTCGCGCACGACTCAGTACAAAATTATTTCTTGCAAACCTCTTGGTCATTCTGATCGGGGTCATCATTCTTGCGATCACGATCCAGATCACGATCCCCGCCGCATTTAATCGTCACATGGGCATGATGACAGATACAGGTAATGGCATGGGTATGATGGGACAGGGACAAGGCCAGGGTCTTGGCAGAACGTTATTCGAAAATTTTCGCGCCAGCATGTTTGAGTCATTGGGTTATGCGGTAACAGCGTCTGTCTTCGCTGCATTGCTGGTTAGTTGGTTTTTGAGTCGCCGCATCGTTGCTCCCATTCGCAATCTCACAAATGCAACTCAACATATTGCCGAAGGACATTACGATCAGCGCGTCGAAGTGAACGGTGCGGATGAGATCGCACAACTCGCGGCGCGCTTCAATCAAATGGCGACCCAACTCGAACAGGTTGAGTCGATGCGCCGCCAACTCATCGGCGATGTCACACATGAACTGCGCACGCCGCTCACTTCCATCAAGGGTTATATGGAAGGCCTTGTGGATGGCGTGCTTCCATCAACGCCCGAAACCTTCAATCAAATTCATCTCGAAGCAGGCAGGCTTTCGCGTTTGGTAGATGACTTGCAAGAATTGAGCCGCGTCGAATCAAAAGCATATTCATTGGATGTCCGCTCCTTTGCAGTTTCCAATCTGGTGCAGACGACCATCAAACGACTCTTGCCGCAAGCGACAGCCAAACGCATCAATCTCCACTCAAGCCTGCCAACTGACCTGCCGCCACTCCAGGCTGACGAAGACCGCATCACGCAGGTACTTGTGAACCTTGTGGCGAATGCAATCCAATACACGCCTGAAGACGGGGATATAACCATTTCTGCCGCGCAGCATGCAGATGAGATTCAAATCGCTGTCAAAGATACAGGGGTAGGCATTCCAGCCGAACACCTTGCCAACCTCTTTACCCGCTTCTACCGCGTGGACAAATCCCGCTCAAGAAATGCAGGCGGCGGTTCAGGCATCGGACTGACGATTGCCAAACATCTCGTCGAAGCCCACGGCGGACGTATCTGGGCAGAATCAAAAGGGGATAGGCAGGGAAGCACATTTACTTTTAGTTTGAAAATTGCAAGATAAACCTGCGATTTTCTTCATTTGAATGTTTTATGAATTGAAAGCAAACAGATGCAGGAGTTAATTTCTTTCTCCAATCTTGAAACTTTCTTTATAGAAGCTTTACATTGCGGTTGTATCCTTTGAGTGTAAGTCAGGCAAAACCTGAAAAAATTTCACTCATAGGAGTATATAAAATGAAAAAGACAATTTTGATCGTTGGTTTGGTTGTAGCGGCACTTATTGTGCTCGGTGTCGGTGTCGCTTTTGCCCAGGGTCCTACCCCATATGCGGGTAATGGCCCCATACTGCAGAATGGCGGCGGCTATTTGCACACGTACATGGTTGCCGCATTTGCCGAAAAACTCGGCTTACAGGTGGATGACATCAATGCCCGTCTTACGGCTGGCGAGACCATGTACGATATTGCAATTGCTGGCGGCGTCAAAGCGGAGGACTTTCCCGCTTTGATGATCGAAGTCCGCGCGAATGCCTTGAGCGCTGCAGTCAAGGCTGGTGTCCTTACCCAGGAGCAAGCTGATCAGATGAGTTCGCGTGGTTTCGGACGCGGCGGCATGGGCTCTGGTAATGGAGACTGCTTTATGCAGAATGGAACCGGCGCAGGTTATGGCCCGGGTATGATGGGGAATGGTCGCGGCATGGGACACGGTTTCGGATTGCAGAACCAACAGACCAATCCGTAACAGCAAAACAATATAAATATCAGCGAAGGATTTTATCCTTCGCTGATATTCGTTTAATAAAAGTCGTGATTTCTTTGAGCGGCTTTTTCTTATGCAGGCTTTCCAGTTTTGGGCTGTTCAGAAGAATTCCATGATTACGGCGCTTCGATCTTCTGCATGCCTGTCCGCGCGATTTCGACGAGTTCTTTTAGTGGATGGATCAAGGCAATGGCGTACAACGCGAATCCGATTCCATACAATACGCCTCTGGCTGGGACGATGAAGATGCTCGCCCACACAAACAGACTCCCCACTGTTGCCCCCGTCAGACTCAGCCAACTGCCGCCGAGTTGTGGATTCTCCTCCTTGAGGAAGAATCGGCGGGCAATGTACGGGATGAGAGAAATGCCAAATTGTAGTACCCAGCCATAAATTAAGGCTTGAGGCGCTGTCGATTCGATGGGACCCGCTTCAACGACGCCGAGCATGATGAACGGAGCCATCCCGATCGGGGCGATAATCCACATATATGAAGAGACCAAATGCCATGCGCCTGCGCTGTTCAACTTGCCGCTTTGTTTGAAGGCTTTGATCAGCAAGGCTACCATCCAGATCGTTGAACTCAAGTGCAAGGCCAAGCCTGAAACGGTGGGAGGTAGACTGCCGCCAAGCCACGGACCCAACACGAGACCGAACGCGCCGAGTGTCATGCCCCAGTAAATGAGTGAAACATTTTTTGTTGAGCTGAGTGGGCGACCTGTAATCATCGGAACGAAGTCCACGAGCAGACCTGCGAAGACGAGCGACATGAAGCCCCACGAGTTGGCGTGGATGTGCGCTTCAATCGGCACTTTTATATATAATGCAGTGCTCCAGTTTAGATATATACCTGTGCCGATGATGATGCCGACCAGTAAATAAAATATGCCCGTGATATAAAACTTGAGACTTTCAGGTGCTTCGCCGCCGCGCACATTCCATAATTGAATTAATAGTAGTGTGGCAGAAATGAAAATAAGCGTGCTGCCCGTAAAGATCATCGGGTGATTCATGCCGCCAAAACCAGCCACGAGCGCGACGAAACCAACATTGAGAGTCAGCCAGATATCCCAACGCATGGCTGGTTTCGGCTTTTTGGAAAGCGACGCGACCAATAATGGCAGTAATCCGAAGATCACTTGAGAGAGAATCCCAAGCGTTATGAAATGCACTCGCACCCATCGCAAGGCAGGGAACGCGCTGATGAGATTGATGCTTACCAATGAAGCATCTGCCGCGGCAAGCAAAGCCACGAAAGTGAAAAGCAATGTTGTAAGTAAATATGGAATTGGCATTTTATAGTTCTCCCTTCGAGCCAAGAAACACAACGCGCGTTTTCGCGTTCATGCCGCGCTTCACGCCGCTCGGCACAACAACCGTAACGCCCTGCTTGATCTCAAAGGCTTCCTCGCCAACGGTCATCAACCCCTCACCTTCGAGAAAGTGATACATGGCCGCCTCACCTGGGTGAACAGGAATTTGTCCGCCTGCCTCCAGCCCAACGACCAGCGCCTTGAATTTCGGCGTGTCAAGTAGAAATTGTGGTTTGGGACCTTCTGATGAAAAGACGGCTTTTGCTTTTGTATCGGAAAAATAGATTTGTTGAATTATGTCAGACATGTGGACTCCTTTTGGATATGCCTGACTTTATCGCTTCCCCCCGCTTCCCGCCTCGACTTTTGTCGGGTTTTTGCCCCCAATCATTATTTACCCTGAATCATTGCCCGCTCCGTCAAACCCGATCGATCCAGAATGCGGATGTGTTGTTTATCCATCTCGATCAGCCCAGCCTTCGTCAACTCGCGGATAACGCGACTCAATACATCGGGTACCGTGCCTAGATGCGATGCCATTTCTGTTTGTGTCGTCCAGCGGCGGCGTTCGATCACATCCCCTTCGGCTTGTTCCAACAAAAATTTTGCAAACCGCGCTTCCACCGTCCGTAGAGACAAATCTGCTGTCAACGCCACAAGACTGATGAAACGGTCTGCCATGCTCTCCATGATCTGTAACGCCGTGCGGGGGTGCGCCAGCAAAACTTCTTCCAACGCGTGGCGTGGCAGTAACCAGATGCCTGATTCTTCCAGTGCAATTGCAGTAGCAGGATTTGCGCGCTTTGCAAACACACCGATCTCATTAAATATGTCGCCTGCGTCCAGAAAACGCAAGACCTGTTCGCGTCCTTCAGGTGAAGTCCTCAATACTTTTAGTGAGCCATATTGCAGGTAATACAAATTGGTCTCCGTATCGCCTTCCCAAAATACGACGGCATCAGGCGCGAACACTTTCCACACTGCACTCCTTGCCAGAGTGGAAAGTGTCTCATCATTGAGTCCACGAAGGAATTCAAAGGTTTGTAACCGCTTGAGGAGAATGTCCGTTTGCATGGGGAAAGTTTAGCACGAAAATTGCCAGCCTAATCCAATGCTCTTTGATAATCCCAATACCTTGTTGCCTTGGAATCAATGTGGATGCAGGAAAGGTTTCCACTATTTTTTAAAGGCTGACTTCTTCCAGAATTTCAAAGTCAGTGGTGATTTGAGCAGTGGCGCGGACGGTGGCGGCAACCGAACAGTATTTTTCTTCCGCAAGTTGAATGGCCTGTTCCACAGCTTTTTCTGTCAGGTTCTTCCCGCCAATTTTGTAATGCAAATGGATCTTTCGAAATGTCCAGGGTGGATCCTGATCCTGCTCGCCGCTGGAACTGATTTCCAGGTAGGTAAGTGCCATACGTTTCTTTTCGAGAATTTCAACAACATCCACGGCTGTGCATGAAGCTATTGCAATGAGCAATAAGTCAGACGGTTTGATTCCAATTCCTTCATCAGGCGTGGAGAGAACGACCGAATGATGGGTCGAATCCACTCCGATAAATTGTTTTCCTTCTATCCACTTTACAGTTGCTGTACCCATGAGACTCCTTCATGATGAGGTTCAAAGCGGCGGTCATCTGGTGACATAAAAATATCCTTTTCCTATTTCTGTAAATTACGAATACAATCCCTGTCATGGAAAAAAATTATGAATGCTTTTATTGATCCACCACAAAAGATTTCAATTTTGCTGCGATTTGGCATCTGGGTATCGGAAAAAATAACTGGCCGGATGATGCTCCCGGCGCGAATTCTGGCCTGGTACCCTAAGGCTGCATTGGGCTCTGGGATTCTCGAGTCGCTGGTAGCGCATCACGATGGAGAATTGGATGAACGCATCCTCAAACTGGTGCGCATGGCCGCTTCATTTGCAACAGCCTGCCCGTTTTGTATTGATATGAATTCCCACGAACATGAATCACTGGGCATCAACACAGATGAAGTACTCGCCTTGCGTGGGCAGATCGGGTTGGAGAGTGTGTCCACATTTTCAGTGCGAGAGGAGTTGGCCATCCAATATGCGCGGTTGATCTCGCAGACACCACTTAAGTTCCACCCGGATTTTATTGACCAGATCAAAGCCAACTTCAATGAGCGTGAGATCGTCATTCTGGCTTCCACAGCCGCGCAGGTTAATTACTGGGCGCGCCTGATTCAGGCGCTTGGGATTCCGCCTGCGGGATTTTCGGGGTAAGACTCAGGCTAAGCCAGTCAATTTCTTGAATTGGTTTATTAACATCCGCCAGATGGGGCAACGGTCATACACAGCACTGAACATGAGTGCACCACCCAGAAGAAACAAAATCCAGTTGGCTTGAGTCGCCCAGCCGATCCAGGCAGTTTCCATTCCTGCACCAAAGCGGATGAAGCGATCCATATTCGAAAGACTCGCCCCCGTTGGCACGCCTCCTGAAGCTAATGTTTCGAAGAGGGATTGAAGAACATTGGCTGGTTTTGCTCCTGCCTGCCGCATTGTCTCTTTTCCATATCGATAGACAATAAGAGTGGGGATGCCATAGACTTTAAGTTCGCGCAGCAAGTCCTGATTGTTGTCGGCATTAATTTGCCACAAATCAATACGCCCGCTATATTCCAACGCCAGCTTTTCCAGGACAGACTTGACCATTTTACATGGCCCACACCAGGGCGCCCACAAATCCACGATCACTGGACGCGGATTTTGTTTGATTTTTTCAAAAAACTCTTGAGAGTTCATAAAGTAAACAGGGCACGGTAAAACCGTGCCCTTGCTCCTCGCTAAAACAAATTAGTTCTTGAGTGTGCTGAATTTGAAGACGGCATAAAGTGGGCAGAAACCAATTGCAGCGGTGAGCAGCATGACTGCACCAAGCACATCCGCCATTACGGCCAGAGAGCCGGCAAGTGCGCCGCCAAACCCCAGGAAAAGTAACACGACACCGACAACAACACGGATAATGCGGTCTACGTTCGATTCATTTGTTTTCATTTTTTGATCTCCTTTGATTGATTAACTTGCCCCCAGTATAGGAGTTTTACTTCAGGGTGTCTGTGACAATGTCACACAGCTGCGAGGGATTGCAAACCTTCAATATCCAAAATTTCAATCTCTCCACGACTGGCACGGACAATGCCGCGTTCGGATAAATCCTCAAGCAAGCGGCTGATCACTTCCCGCGAACTGCCCAATTCGGAGGCAATTTCTTGATGTGTAATTCGCATCGGGTTCTGGATCTGTGAACGAGTCAGCAACAACGAAGCGACTCGTACATCCATGCGACGGAATGCGACCTCATCCACAATTTGCATCACACTGTACAAACGCTGCGAAAGTAAATCAAAGACAAACTCACGCCAGGCATCATACTTCCCCACCCACTCGCGAAATTTGTCTGCGGGGATCATCACGGCTTCGGCATCTTTTTCAACAGTGGCAATGGCGGGAAAGGTCTTATGACTTAATATTGCGTTGGCAGTGAGAATACAGCTTTGTCCATAGCCAAAACGGTACAACGTAATTTCGCGTCCCGTCTCACCGATCTTGTATACCCGCACCGCGCCGGAAATAAGCAAAGCAATCGCATCCACGCTGTCACCTTCAAGAAAAACATCGTGACCAGTAGGAATCTTTGCAAGGAAGGCTGCCTGCTGAAACTCACGCGCAAGTTGTGGATTTGCCTGTTGTAAAATAGGCAGAATCTGGCTGATGCGTTTGAGTTCTTGTTCGTTAATCATTGAATGAAATCTCCGTCGGGGATAAAACTAATTGGGTTTGTGATTCAGGTAATCGTCAAGGTTGAGGCGTTTGAAGAGGCGTTCGCACACATCCTCAGGCAGATTTGGCTTTTCGATTAGTGTATGCACGAGATTGATGGTCCGCTTGGTGGTATTCAATAAAACTCAACAATTGTTGCAGCCTGCCAGATGCTTTTCAAGTTCCTGACAGAGTTTGGGATTCAGGTCGCCATCGATGTATTAAGATAACGATCCCAATAACTCTTCGCAATTCTTGTGGGTATGTTCATTCATCTTTCACTCCTCAATAATGCGTTCGCCATAATACGCGATGTTGAAATGTATGTGGTGCTTTGACAAGCTAAATCCCGGTAAGAAGTTATATATCAGAATGGACCGTGAATTGCGACTATGATACATAATATTGATATTGCCATAAAGACCAGGCCAACCATTCTATTTAGCCATATTTCAAACTGAGGGTTTTGGTTGTAATAGTCAAACATAAGAGTTTGTGGCATGAAAAATAACTTCTTTCGATATTCTCTACGCTTCCTTCGATTCATTTTTATATATTCTTTAGATTGAAACCACCAAAAAAATGAAAATACAACACTATATACAAAACCAAGAATGCCCGCGATCAAGAATCGCAAATTCATATGAATCTCCTTTTATTCGCCGAACAATAAACCGCAGGCTCCATGACTCGACATCTGTCGCAGCCGTGGCTGAACCGAATAAGATTATATTCCATTAGTAAAACAAAACGACTCCCTCACGAGAGTCGTTCACCTGATCCCTATTTACCAATTACTTAATCACTCATTCTTATTCCACAAAAATCTCAACGTGCTCACCGTCTTCTTCATCGGTCACATCAATGATCTTGCCAGTCACGCCCATGCGCAGGGCTTCCATCACATTGGACATGTCCACGCCTTCCACTTCGGGGGCAAAGTGCGCACCGATCTTCATACCCGCATCCACAAGCGCAAGCGGAATTTGCACAGAAGCTTTCGAGCGGCCTGTGCGCGTATCGGTCACACGGATGCGCAGCCAACGCGGAGTACCTCCAGGCACACCAGGCAGACGCGGCGGTGTGGGCATTCCTCTGCGTGAATCGCTTAACGCCGAAAGCAACTTCGAGCCTTCGTCTGCGCTGATTTTCCCCTCTTCGATCATCTTCAAGATCTTCATTCTTTCTTCGCTGTTTGCCATGTCACACCTCTTATCCGATATAAACTTGCACGCGGTCACCGCTATTATCGTCGTCCACATGGATGATCAACGGTTCCGTAATTGATTTCGCCATCGAGATCGCCATGATCACTTCATCAATGGCTGTATTTTTCAAGCCTTCAATATGCGAACCAAAATTTTTCAAAAACCAACTCACCAACCCAAGCGGCAGCGGCAAGGCCAGTGTAATATTTCTCGGCCACTCATTTTGGTATGTTCTATCCACATTCACATACATCCAACGTGAAGTTCTACTGCCCGCGCCCAACGCAATCAACAGGATACCAAACAAAAGCGGCAGGGTCAAACAAAAAAACCAGAAATTCAACCCTGCACGCTGCGCGTGTTGGATGGAAAACATGCCCCACGCGCTCAACACCATGGCGATGACTCCCACCCAAAGCGGAATCATGGCGAATCGCATTGCCCGCTTGCGGACATTTTCAAACTCTGGAGCATCGCCTCCATCCGACCCTGAGCCTGGTCCAGCTTCGATGATCTCGATCTCCTCTTCAGCAGATTCATCCAACGTCCGCATGAGGGTGGCGGCTTCTTCCGCGCTGATCTTTCCGTCAGCAACCATCTGCAATATTTTCTTACGCTCTTCAGAAGACATTACGCACCTCCTCCTTCCAAAGCAGATAATAAATTATCGGCTTCTTCCGCAGTGATTTTCTTTTCCTGCAGCATCTTCAAGATCGCCATACGTTCTTCTTCAGAGGCTTGCTGCTTGGGCGGCATGGGAACTCCTTTTGGAGATAGATCCCAATTCCAGGGACCTGAACCTGCTCCTCTTGGACCTGCACGGCGATTCATGCGGCGCGCAATATCATCCGCTTTCCTGGCAGCATCGTGTGCGGCTTCTTCAGCCTTTCTCGCCGCACCGCGTGTGGCCTGTTCCACCTGGCGCGAGATTCGTTCGCCAAACCCAGACCAGTCTCCGCCAATACCTGCAAAGTTACCAAAGTCTTCCGCAGAGTCACCTGCATCTGACTGATTGGTCACACGAATGTCGCCGCCAGCACTTAAGGTCACCATGGCAGAGCCATCGCCAAGCGTAATAACACGGCTGGTTGCATCTTCTTCATTTGCAACACCCTTCCATTCCACATCGATTTCATCAGCGTTGAGAGTCAGGGTTGCATTTGCTTTTGCTGGCATCACGAGCAAAATGTCATCTCCGGCGGTGATGGCATAGGCATTACCCGCCTGCGGATTCAGATAGAACACAACATCCTCGGCGACATTTGCGCTTACGTTCCCGCGCACATCCCGCAAAGCCAGATCATCTGCAACCGATTCAAGGGAGACATTCCCATCCACGTCACGAATGGAAACGTCACTGTGCGCGCTTTTGACAGCTAAATGCCCTTTCGCGCCACGCAGGCTAAAGTCAGATTTGATTGTGTCGATCGCCACTGAATTAACATCACGGATCGAAAGGTCGCCTTCGATCTCTTTCAGCTCAATGTCACCCATCAAACCGCGAATGGACGCGTCGCCACCAATGGTGTTTATGTAAATAGAAGCAGCCTTGGGTACGCGTAGGGAAATATCATCATCGCATGAGATTTTTACCTGATCGCCATCCTGTTTGAAATGCATTTCATCGTCATTGCCTTTGAGCAGAATATCATCCCCTTCCCAACCAACCAGGCTGAGGTCACCGCCAATATTTTCAATGATGATCCTGGGAGTATGCCCCGCAGAAATTGTTTTAGACATGATTTATTCCTCCTCACCGCGCAAAATGCGCATGGCTTGTTCAGCAGTGATCTTGCCCGCTTCAAGATCGGCGATGGTGCTGCTTCGTTTCTCAGGTCCAATTTCAATGGTCTCATCCTTGCCTGGCTCATAGCCTAAAGCACGGATGACTTCATGCAAACGATTACGGATGGTTGGATACGAAAGCCCAACCTCCTGCTCCATGCGATTGATTTTGCCTTCACAACGCACGAAGGTAAACACGAATTCAAATTGTTCGGGAGTCAAATTTGCAAACTGACTCGAAACAAAATTTCCTTCAATGGTTGTATCGCAGGATGAGCAATGTAATTTTGCAACGGTTAGTTCAGACTGACAGATCGGACAACGAGTGGGTGCAGGGCGCATAATTTTGGTTCCTCCAATTTTATAATGCCGCAACTTTGGGCATTGTTTCTATTTTCTGTTCTTCATTAGGTTTGATACGATATAAAGTCAGGAAAGCGGCAGTTGATAACAGCCCAACAAATCCAGCCGCATACCAAAGTAAATATGGTTTCGGCCCGTCGATGATCAGGCCAGCGAGATAAGGTCCAACCGCGAACGGGAGTCCCCACGAAAGCCCGGAGACTGCCATGTAACGTCCGCGCATTTCTTCGGGAGCAAAAGAAGCCACCAGCGCTTGCGATACCGGTGAGACGACCATCTCACCAATGGTAATTATAACCATCGCTACAATGAACAACGGATAATTTGCAACATATCCATACATCGAGAATCCGATCACGTACAGGAATGTCCCAATTGCCATCACCAACATGGGTGGATACTTTGTGATACGGCGCGTGATCGGGAACTGCATCAACACAACCATGGCGGCGTTTATGCTCAGTAATAATCCATAACCCGATGCTGGCGTGCCATGTTCGTTTCGTAAAAATACTCCCAGCGATGTGTTCAGGTTCATATACATGAACACTTGCAATAATACTGCACCGAGGAAGAGCATGAATGCGGTGTTTCGGAAGACTTGTCCATAACCGACAAAGGTACCAGCCACTGTTTCTTTTGGAGCGTCCGGGTGCGCCAGCGGTTTTGTCTCAGGCAGGAAGATGGCGATCAGGATCACCGTCAACAGGGAAATAACTGCATCAGACAGAAACAGCCAGAGGTAGGAACGAGCCGCTAAAAATCCACCAATGGCAGGTCCGATCACAACCGATAAGTTGAATGCCACACGCAGGATCCCGTATCCATCCGCACGTTTTTCCTCGGGCAAAATATCTGCGATCATCGCCTGATGGGCAGGACCCGCCACATCAGTTAAAATACCAACGAAGAGTGCCAGAAAAAAGAATGCGTGGAAGGAGCCAATTAATCCCATCGCTACCGTGCTAAAGGATGAAGCGATCAGACCGAACATAATAATGCCCTTGCGCCCAAAACGGTCTGTCAGCGCACCGCCAATTGCAGAGCCGGCAAAACTGGAGACTGAAAAAGCCGCAAAGAGCACACCTACATCAGTCATGCCTACATTAAATTTACTGGTGATGTATAAAGCAAAAAAAGGAAAGAGCAATGAGCCGCCAATACGGTCAATGAAAGTGATGACGATCACTGTCCAAAAGGTACGCGGATATTCGTGGTAAAGTTTAGTGGCTTTTTCAAGAGTTTCTTTAAACATACTAGGCTGCCTTGTTTGCCAGTATTGTGGGTTTTTCTTCGGAAGAACGAGAAAGGCTGCGCAGTTTCTCACCGCCAGAGATCATTAGGTCACCGAGGAGTGCCAGATTCTTATCTAAAAGAGTTTCGCCATTGGTGGCTTCTTCCTCCAAACGAATGGAATCCATTTCCGCCTTGATCTTGGCCCTATTCAGTTCAGATTCAATTTCAGGATACGTATTCATAATAAACTCCTTTTATTCAACTTTTTAAGCGACACTTCAATAAAATCAATGTTTTAATCCTGGTTTCTAATAAAATTATACTCACTTTATAAATTTTGTCAATAGCGAGTTTAATAATATCAATAAACATTTCGATATAATTGATTTTTCACTTTTATTTTCTTCATTTTCACCTAATTCGGAGGATTTTCCATGATTCGTTCCATTTTCTTTATCCCAGGCAAACCTACGAGGACAAATATCGCCCCTGCAGAGTTTCCCCGCCTCATTCGAGACAAACGTGGCCTGCTTTGGGTGGACTTTATCTCAGAGCCGCCAGAAACCGCCCTGCCTATTTTGCAAAGCTTTAATTTTCACCACCTAGCTATAGACGATGCGTTACAGGAAACACATGCACCTAAAATTGATGACTGGGGCGATTATCTTTATATCGTTTTGAATTACATGCACCTCGTAAAAGATACCGAACCATGGGATACGGAAATTGATGAGCTGGATATCTTTCTGGGAAAGAATTATGTCATCACTCATCACGACAACCCGGTTGCCTCAATTGATGAAACATGGGATACGTGTCAGCGCGATCCGCGCTATGCAAAAGATGGTCCAGACCATCTACTATATAAGATCATCGATGCAACCGTAATGAATTACATGCCAATCATTGAAAAGATAGATGAAGAAATTGATTGGATAGAAGACCAGGTCTTTGACCGTCCCAGCTCACAAACCCTGGCAAGGTTGTTTACTCTAAAACGCGTGCTTCTGGCCATGCGTCGCATCCTGCTTCCCCAGCGCGAGGTACTTAATAAAATGGCACGCGATGATTATCAAGTCATTGACCAAAAGGACCGCATCTTCTATCGTGATATTTATGATCATCTTGTTCGTTTACATGATGTCAACGAAAGTCTGCGCGATCTCGTTGGCGGCGCAATGGATACTTATCTATCAGTAATCAACAACCGCATGAACGAAGTCATGAAAACCCTAACCATCATCACCACCCTCTTCATGCCGTTGACTTTTGTAACAGGCTTCTTTGGTATGAATTTCTTCGCCGCGAACCCACCCTACGAAAACTGGACTCTACCCACGGTCTTTTATGGGACCTTGGGCCTGATGCTGCTCACCCCAGTCATTATGTTCTTCTGGATGCGCCGTCGCACATGGGTGTAAATGCCAGATTCTGCCATCATCCGAATCCTTGACACAGAACAGGCGTTCGATTATCATTCATAGCACAAATGAGCGAAGAATGCTTACGTGTGCCGGCTTTGCTGGCAGGAGACTTAAAATGATGATGGTACGAAAAAGCAAAGGTCTAGGCGAACGCCACCAAAAAATCCTTGATTTCATCGCGAGCTATCAACGCGAATACAAACACCCACCCTCCATTCGTGAGATTGGTGAGCACTGTGATATTTCATCCACTTCTGTGGTCAACTACTATCTTGATCAATTGGAAAAATCGGGAAATATTGAGCGCGACCGCAAAATATCACGTGGCGTACGGCTGACAGGCGGAAGCCCACTTGGCGATATGTTCCGCGTTCCTATGGTCGGTGTGATTCAAGCTGGTGAACCCATCCCTGTTCCATCCAATGTTGATTTCAGCTCATTCACTTCTGAAGACTCTGTCGAAATTGCCATGTCTCTTATGCCAACAAAAGAAAAAGGCAAGGAATTGTTTGCCCTTAAAGTACAAGGGGAATCAATGATCGACGCCATGGTCAACGATGGCGACATTGTCATCCTCAAACCCACACAAGATGCCCGCAACGGTGATATGGTTGCCGTTTGGTTGTCAGACCGCAACGAAACAACTTTAAAGTTCTTCTTCAAGGAAAAAGACAAATATCGATTACAGCCTGCAAACCCCACCATGAAACCAATTTATATTGACAAAAGCGAATCGCTTGAGATCAAGGGTAAAGTAGTTATGGTCATTCGCAAGGTCGAACGATACAACTAAGTAAAAAAAATTATTAACAAAAAAGGACGGCTCTTGCGAGCCGTCCTTTTTTGTTTTTATCTTATAAAGATTATTCGACGACAATAACTGCGCCAGCTTCTTCAAGCTTCTTCTTGGCATCAGCAGCGGCATCTTTACCAACAGCAGAGAGGACTTTGCCGCCAGCAGTTTCAGCGAGGGTCTTGGCTTCGCCGAGGCCGAGGCTGGTTAACTGACGAATAACCTTGATTACGTCAATCTTCTTGGCGCCTGCATCTTTGATGACCACATCGAACTCGGTCTTCTCTTCCACAGGTTCAGCAGCAGCGGCAACGCCGCCAGCCATCATCGCTACAGGAGCAGCGGCAGAAACACCCCACTTCTCTTCGAGCATTTTTACCAAATCAGCCGCCTCGAGGACGGAAAGTGTGGATAATTCATCCACGAGTTTTGCGAGCTTGTCAGACATTGTTTAGCACTCCTTGCTAAGTAAATTAAAATTGAATTTTTAAGCGAGACGGGTTCGCCGAAAATTTGAAAACTAGGCCGAAGCCTGTACGCTTTCAGAATGCGCCTTGATAACAGCCGCGAGACCGCGCGCGGGCTCTGCCAGTGTGCGAACGAGTTTGCCAGCAGGGGCCTGCAAAACGCCGAGCAATGTTGCGCGCATAACGGGCAATGGGGGCATTTCAGAAAGCGACTTCACTTGAGCAACGCTCAAGGTCTTACCGCCCATCAAACCGCCTTTCACTTTAACGAACTCATTGCCTTTTGTTGCATCGGTCAATGCTTTCGCAGTGGAAGCAGGGTCTTTGAATGCAAAAGAAATAGCTGTGGACTTCACGAGATAATCTGCGGGAAGCTGCAGGCCATTCTCAGCAAACACACGACGGACTAACGTATTTTTGACGATATGAAATTCACCGCCAGTTTCGCGAATCTTCGCACGGATCGCATTAATGGATTTCATGTTTGCGCCACTATACTCGACGAGAATTACCGCCTCACTGCGCTTAACCCAATCTGCGTACCGGGCCTGTACTTCTTCCTTGCGTTGTTTAGAAATTGCCAAAGGGTATTCACCTCCTTTCAATTAAAAAGTCTTTGCCACTTACACAGGCAAAGACTTTTCGCAGTCCCCGTAAGGGGAAGTCCCAAGGAGGGAACCAGCACTTGCGTGCTGCTATTTGCTATTAGTCTCCACCTGAGCAGGAAATTAAGTCCCAATAATATTATTTGGGACACCCGCCTTCAACGGCGAAGTGGTTTTAGGGATAAACGAGTATCACTACTCGGCACCTTCAATATGTTCGTTCGGGTCTGCCTTTACGCCAGGGCCCATTGTGGAAGCAATTGTAATACGTTTAACAAAGTTGCCTTTTGCACCAGAAGGACGGGATTTATTCACCGCGTCCATCAAGGCCACATAGTTCTCAAAAAGTTTATTGGCGTCAAAAGAAACCTTACCAATGGAAACATGAATGTTATTGGTCTTATCCAGGCGGAATTCCACGCGTCCAGCTTTGGCTTCCTTAATGGCACGTTCCATATCCTGAGGTCCAACCACTGTACCCGCTTTGGGGTTTGGCATCAAACCGCGAGGTCCAAGCACACGACCCAAACGGCCAACTTTACCCATTGCATCTGGTGTGGAAATCGCCACATCAAAATCTAAAAAGCCACCTTCAATTTTCTTCATTGTCTCGTCATCATCTGCAACGAGATCAGCGCCGGCAGCACGGGCTGCAACAGCACCTTCACCTGTGGCAAAAACAAGAACACGTACCGTTTTTCCAAGGCCGTGGGGAAGCACAACTACATCGCGTAATTGTTGGTCTGCCTGACGGGAATCAAGCGAAGTTCGCATATGAACTTCAACAGTCGCATCAAATTTTGTGAAGGAAGTTTCCTTCGCAAGGGTAACTGCTTCTTTCGCAGAATAAATCTTATCAATATCAACTTTGGCGGCGGCAGCCGTGTATTTTTTTCCGTGTTTGGTCATTTTATCCTCCGTGGTTCAATCGGGCAGCCTAAAGCCGCCCTCCCACAAAATTAATCGGTTACTGTAATGCCCATTGAACGGGCGGTTCCTTCGATCTGCTTTAATGCGCCTTCCAAATCGATCGCATTCAGATCTTTCATTTTCAACTCAGCAATTTCCTTCACCTGAGCACGGGTTACTTTACCGACCTTGTCTTTGTTCGGCACACCAGAACCCTTTTCTACCTTTGCGGCTTTGCGAAGCAATACTGCAGCAGGCGGGGTGCGAAGTACAAATGTGAACGAACCATCGGTGTAAATGGTAATTTCCGCAGGAAGTGTTTCGCCAGGACGATTGGATGTGCGGGCGTTGTATTCCTTACAAAAGGCCATGATGTTGATTCCATGGCTTGCCAGCGCGGGGCCGACAGGAGGCGCAGGGTTGGCCTTGCCAGCCTCGAGCTGAAGACGTACGATTGCTTTTAATTTCTTTGCCATTTGACTAACTCCTTTGTGGTTTTAGCGGGTCATTTGGGAGACCCTCCCACCGCATCAGGCTTACAAAAAGCCTGCTACTGTCTAATTAATATTTTCTAGCTTATGCTTTTTCAACCTGAAGGAAATCCAACTCAACGGGTGTTTCGCGCCCGAAGAAACTCACCATCACACGAACCTTGGTGCGCTCCATATCGATCTCGGCAACCGTCCCACGGAAATCATTGAAAGGACCATCACTGATGCGCACACGCTCACCCACTTTATAGGTGACGTTAACTGTTGGAGCTTCCGCTTCCATGCGTTTAACGATTTGCGCAACTTCTTCGGGTCGAAGAGGTGTTGGGTTATTTCCCATACCCACGAAACCAGTTACTCCGGGGGTATTGCGAACCACATACCAGGATTCTTCGGAGAGCGTCAAGTTTACAAGAACATACCCAGGGAAGATATGACGTTCCACTGTACGGCGCTTGCCGTCTTTAACTTCAACCTCTTCCTGGGTGGGAATAACCACGTCAAAGATCCTATCTTTCATACCCATGGTTTCAATACGCTGCTCAAGATTATGACGAACTTTATTCTCATAACCTGAATAACAATGAATTACGAACCAAGCTGGACCTTCAACGGTCGCCTCAACAGGAGGCAAATCGGTGGGAATCTGCGTCTCGGAGCGGGCAGCAGGTATCGGGTCCGAAGTAGAAGCGGCATGACTTATCTCCGTAGAAGCAATTTGCTCCTCGGCTAATCCGTCCATCGGTTCCTGTTCAGACTGCTCTTGTGATTCCGGTAAATCCATCAGATCCTCAATTCAAGACTATAGACCAAGCACCAAATCCAATAATCCGTGCGAAAGGTAATCTACAAGCGCAAGGAACAAGCCTACAGTCACCATAACCATTAAAACAAGCATGGTAAGGTGCCTAGCTTCAGGCCACGTTGGCCAGCTCACTTTACGAAGCTCACCAGTTGTTTCGCGAAAATAACGCTGAACAGCGTTTTCGCTCTTCTTGACTTTCTTTGCTTTATCAGCCAAGGCATACTCCTTCAATAATTTTACAACTAAAACATCGCACAAAGCGGTGTTGCCACAGGCAGGCCAGGTAGGAATTGAACCCACAACCCCTCGTGTTGGAGACGAGTGCTCTGCCAATTGAGCTACTGGCCTAAATATGGGTCGGGTTGATAACCCCACCCTTACTCTTATTTGGTTTCGCGATGCTGAGTATGTTTCCTACAACGCGAGCAGTATTTATTAAACTCCAACCGATTTGGATCATTACGGCGATTTTTCTCGGTGGTGTAGTTCCGCTCCTTACAGTCATTGCACTGGAGTGTAATCACTGGACGGACATCTTTTTTCTTGGAGGCCATTTTACTACCTTACTTTCTAATTATTCTAAGATTTTGGTAACGACACCCGCACCGACGGTGAGACCGCCTTCACGAATGGCGAACTTGGAACCCTGTTCAAGTGCCACAGGAACAATCAAT
>JAYVUA010000092.1:0-35835 GCA_043788255.1 Anaerolineales bacterium
GCTGCAATTGCCGAGCAAACCCAAAGAGTGATTCGTTTACGCGACGGTTTACTTGAATCGTCTGGCGAAGAAGAAAGTATAGGGAAGAAAAAATGACATTTACACAGGCTCTTCTCGAAGCCATTGAAAGTTTGAATGGCAATAAATTGCGTTCGGGCCTGACAATGCTTGGCATTGTCATCGGCGTGGCGGCAGTCATCGCCATGCTCGCGGTTGGGGATGGAGCGCAGGCATCCATTACAGGTTCGATCAGCAGTATCGGTACAAATTTATTGTTTGTATTTAAAGGCAGCGCCGATGGGCCGCCCGGGCCTGGGGACCGTAATGGCGGCGGAAGCGGTAAAAATGACCGTCCACTTACGCTGGCAGATGCCGCTGCAATCGCAGATCCGTTTGCTGCGCCTTCCGTTGCAGCTGTGGCTCCGGTCATTCAGGGAAATGGAACCATAACTTTTAACGGTGAAAATTCCACAACCATGATTTCGGGCGTAACCGCAGACTACTCTACAGTGCGCAACCTGGAGCTTGCCGAAGGCGATTTTATTAATGGCGAACAAATGAACGGGCGCATGTCGGTTGTTGTACTTGGACCCGAAACAGCAGACCTGTTATTTGGCCGTCATGATGGAATTGTCGGTGAAACGATCCGCATTGAAGGTCAACCTTTCCGCATCATTGGCGTTCTGGTTGCGAAGGGCGGCGGGGCATTCGGCAGTGAAGATAACGCCGCCTATATTCCATATACAACCGCGCAAGCCCGCTTGATCAAACGCGAATCACGTGATGAAATAGATGTCCTTTATGTGCAAGCCACAACAGCGGAGGCTGTGCCACAGGCGGCAGATGAGATCTCAAATATTTTACGTCAGCGTCACCGCACACCCATCGGCGATGATGACTTCACTGTTTTTACGCAACAGGATTTTTTGCAAATTTTCGAGACGATCACAGGGGTTTTTAAAATCTTCCTGGGCGGTGTAGCCGGTATCTCACTGCTGGTAGGCGGAATTGGTATTATGAATATTATGCTTGTTTCAGTTACAGAGCGCACCCGAGAGATCGGCCTGCGCAAGGCATTGGGCGCGCGCAAAAAAGATATATTGCTTCAATTTTTGACTGAATCCTCATTGCTCAGTTTGCTCGGCGGCTTAATTGGAATCATATTCGGCTGGCTGATTGCATTTGGGCTGGGCAAACTTGCCACTGCAACAGGAAATAACTTCACCCCAATTGTCAGCGCAAATGCAATTTTGCTTTCAACGAGTTTCTCGGCCATCATCGGTTTATTCTTTGGAATCTACCCAGCCAGCCGCGCTGCAAATCTTGAGCCTGTAGAAGCCTTACGCTACGAGTAGGCATGTGAATGATCAAGAGATTTTCTAATTCTAAAAAACTTTATACATTCCTTCTGGTTTTCGTATTAACACAGGGATGTGCAGGATTTCGCCTGAACACAACGCCTGCACTTCCAACCCCTCAAGATATTGCAACCGTTGTTGATGAAGCTACAGTTGCACCAACAGTGATCATCCCGGCCTTGATTGATGCAACAGCAACGGTAATTATTCCAACTGTAACATCGTTGCCATCCGTGACGATTACTGCCGTGAAAGGGAATATCTTTATTCGGCGTGGACCTGGGCTGCCTTATAACCCAGTCGGTGTATTGTATAAGGGCACGAGTGCAGATGTGATAGCACGGGATGTGCTTTCAAAATGGGTACAAGTGGCCATTCCCAATACAGATCAAACGGGCTGGGTCTCCATTCAAACTGAGTATTCCAAGCTAAATGGCGAGTTCGACAGCCTGTCCGATTTCACATTCACAGACTGGCCTGTGCCTGCGTACCTGTACAATTGCACTGAACACGATATGTACATCATGCCTGGTGAGATCGTCCTGACTTCATATTTCACTTATCCAGATAACCAGGTTTGGCTTAACCCGGGCACGTATACTGTTTTTGATCAAACCATGCCTGATCGACCTGAGGTGATGAAAGTCGATATCCGTGAGGGCACCAATAAAGCAATTCTGGATGATGGTTCGGGCGGGCATCATAAATGTCCATAAGTTTATAACTCAGATGGCAGTTACGAATGCCATCTGAGTTATAAGATATCGCATAATTTATTAAACCAAGGCTGTGATACCTCCCACATCTTCACATAAAAAGTTAAATTATTTATGAGACACACAATAATAGCGCTCGCCAGAGGGGTGTTAAATCACCCTTGTTTACGATAAAATCAATACAAGCCATTTTGGAAGATGACTGCTTGAGAAAATGGGAGCAGTTATCAGCTTACGCACGATCGTGTAATCGACTTATAAAATGCTTAGGAGTGAAGATGTCTGAAAAATTAAAGAAATTAAAAGAAATTCTGGGTGAAGTCTCAGACCTAAACCATGCTGCAAGTGTATTAAGTTGGGACCAGCAAGTGAATATGCCTCCTGGCGGGGGCGAGGCGCGTGGGCAGCAGTTGGCAACGCTGGGTAAGATATCTCATGAAAAATCAACTTCGCAGGAAGTTGGTAAATTGCTTGATGATCTCAAGAACGACGCAGCTGATTCAGATGATGCGGCCATGATCCGTGTGGCCGCCCGTCAGTATGATAAAGCCGTCCGCGTGCCAGCTGAGTTTGTGGCGGAGCAAGCCGTTGTAACCACAACAGCATTTGAAGCCTGGGTGGAGGCGAAAGGCAAATCGGATTTTTCCATTTTCCTGCCGCATCTTGAAAAAGTTGTTGACCTTGTCAGAAAATATATTTCTTTCTTTCCGTCGTCAGAGCATCCGTATGATACTTTGCTTGATGATTACGAACCTGGAATGAAGACTTCTGATGTGCAAAAGATTTTTGATGATCTGCGCCCTCAGCAAGTGAAATTGATCAAAGCCATTCACTCTTCCAAACAGGTGAAGGATGAATTCCTTCATAAAAAATATAATGAAAAGAAGGTATGGGATTTTGGCGAAGCGATCATTACGAAATTTGGATACGATTGGAGCCGAGGCAGGCAGGATAAAACCGCGCATCCATTTCAAACAACATTTAGCGTAAACGATACGCGCATCACAAATCGATTTGAACCTGGCAATCCACTTTCCACGCTTTTTAGCGCCATGCATGAAGCGGGTCATGCAATGTATGAACAGGGGAGCAACCCTGCTTATGAGCGTACGCCGCTTGCAGGCGGAACTTCACTTGCTGTACATGAGTCGCAATCTCGCATGTGGGAAAACCTTGTGGGTCGGTCTCTTCCATTTTGGGAACATTTCTTCCCTGAACTAAAGAAAGCATTCCCTTCACAACTGGATGGCGTTAGCGTCAAGAGCTTTTATAAAGCCATTAACAAAGTGGAGCCAAGTTTGATCCGTGTGAATGCAGATGAAGCTACATATAACTTGCATGTGATGCTGCGCCTTGAGCTTGAGATTGGCATGGTGGAAAGTAAATTCGCACTCAAAGATCTGCCTGAAATTTGGAATACAAAAATGCAGGATTACATTGGCATCACGCCGCCTAATGATGCCCTCGGCGTACTTCAAGATGTTCATTGGTCTTACGGCGCTATCGGCTACTTCTCCACATACGCACTCGGCAATCTTGTCTCTGCGCAACTGTGGGAGAAGATCAACGGAGATATTCAAGACCTTGATGAACAAATCAGAAAAGGTAAATTTGATGAGTTGCTCGGCTGGCTGCGCGAAAAGATTCATATACATAGTCACAAATATGACCCGCAGGATCTCGTGCAAAAGGTTACAGGTTCAAAAATTGACTCTGCCGCCTATGTCCGTTATTTGACAAAGAAATACAGTGATATTTACGGGCTATAATCGGATAAATTAACGAGGCGCCCTCTTTGAAAGGGCGCCTTTTATTTTTATACTATGAAATATAAAATATTCTTTCTCGCATCTTTTCTTGGACTTTTATCTGCCTGCTCGCAAGCAATAGGATCAGCGCCTGCGACTGAGTCTTCCAACTCGCTCCCAACCGTCGTTGCCTTAACCGGCCAGGCGATCTTTGCCACCTCAGATTCTTTAACTGCACTCGCTGTGCCCACTGAGACATTAGTTCCAACGGAAACGCCTATTCCTCCAAGTGGATTACCCAGCGTAACACCTACGTTTGCGGCAGGTTTTACTGAACTTGCGCAAATCCATGTAATCTCACCGGGACCCATGTCGAACCTGACCTCTCCATTTAATTTACAGGTCATGCTCATCTCTGGGGAAAGTGAACTCGTGCAAGTAGACTTGCTAGGTGAAGACGGGAGAGTACTGCAAAGAAACTTGGAACGCGTAACACAATCTTATAACGGCAATTTTCGAAACTTTCGCCTTACATTTGAAATCCGCGCAGTGACTGAGGCTGGCTATATCCGCATCAGCACCAAGGATGACTTCGGTCGAATCCAAGCTCTTAATACAATGCCCATTCTTTTGTATTCCATCGGGAGTACACAAGTCAACCCGGTTGGGAATATGATTTACGAAAGAGTCATGTTGAATGGTATTACTGATGGCGATAGCATATTTGGCGGAGTATTGAATTTAAAAGGGCGCTTCTGGCCATTTAATGACCAACCCGTAATTGTTGAGTTATTGCTCCCAGATGGTAAGCCTATTTCTTCACGAATACTCACATTTAAGGGAGTAGATACCCAGGATTTTGAGACAACTCTCCCGTATAAGGTAACTGAGCCTACGCTGGTGCGTTTATCGATACGGCAGGATAATCCCTTGTTAAATGTATCGGATCCAGACTTAAAAAAGTATATATATGTGTTCACAACCCAGATTTTACTTAATCCATAGTAACTGCTTGCTAAAAAAACTCGCAATGGTATAATGCAGTCCGTCCGGGGTGTGGCTCAGACCGGTAGAGCGCACGGTTCGGGTCCGTGAGGTCGGAGGTTCAAATCCTCTCACCCCGACACTTTAGCAGTACACCGCCTTACCCGAGGGCGGTGTTTCATTTTAATTTACGAATGCTTCCTTGATGTTTGACATGTAGGATGAATAATATTGAAGTGATATTTGTCAGCAGACACACTTATAGACAAGTACTATAATCAGGCACGAAAGCAATTAACATTCTTATGGAGAAAGTTCATGTCTAATTATAAAAATGCAACCATTAAAAAAATTGCCATCAGCACGGGCGGCGGTGACGCCCCGGGTTTAAATGCTGTTATTCGTGCTGCAACACTTTCTGCGATAAAGCGCGGATGGGAAGTTTATGGCGTTTTAGATGGCTTTCATGGCATTTTATTACCGGAAGAATATCCGAACGGGGGATTTATTTCACTTACGCGTGAAAAGGTAAGCGGAATTACACATTTAGGCGGTACCATTCTGGGGACAAGCAATCGCAATAATCCATTAAAGTATCCGATGATGCGCCCCGATGGAACGATAGAAGAAGTTGACCGCACTGATGAAATTGTCCGTGGATTTCGCCTGCATAACATTGATGCTCTGATCACGGTTGGCGGCGATGGCTCACTGGTAATCGCAAGTGCTCTGGCAAAAAAAGGATTGCGTCTGATCTCAGTGCCCAAGACAATTGATAACGACCTTGATAAGACAGAAGTCACCTTTGGGTTTGATACAGCCGTTGGTTTTGCAACTGAGGCGCTGGATCGTTTGCACTCAACTGCTGCTTCCCATGGGCGGGTGATGGTCGTGGAAGTGATGGGGCGTTATGCCGGCTGGATTGCACTTCATTCAGGTGTTGCTGGTTCTGCAGATGTCATTTTGATCCCTGAAAAACCCTATGATATACACAAGGTTGTTGAAAAGATCAAAGAGCGTGAATCCCGTGGAAATAAATTCACTATTGTGGTTGTTGCGGAAGGTGCTACGCCGGTGGGTGGAGGAGTATCTGTGGTGGAGCATGAGGCTGGCCGTGCCGAAAGATTGGGAGGTGTCGGTGAGAAGGTAGCAGCTGAGATCCATGCTATTTCCGGGAAAGAGACCCGTGTTGTTGTACTTGGTCATCTTCTTCGAGGCGGCTCACCGACTTCGTTTGATCGTTTGACAGCTTTACGTTTTGGCGCTGCGGCGATCCGTGGATTGGAAGAGGGCCAGGGTGGTGTGATGGTTGCTCTGGAACCACCCCATGTAAAATATGTGCCGATCGAAGAAGCCATAGGTAAAATGAAAATGGTGCCGATGGATTCGGATATCGTTTTGACAGCCCATGATCTTGGAATATCATTTGGTTAGTATTTTAATGTAGAAGAGAATTGGAGAAAATCAATTATGCAATATCGTGATTTGGGTCGTACCGGTTGGAAAGTTTCGACTGTTTCGTTTGGCGCATGGGCAATTGGCGGATCATGGGGCAATGTGGATGATAGGGATTCGCTTGCAGCATTACACCGATCAATTGATTTAGGTGTGAATTTTATTGACACCGCTGATGTATATGGAGATGGACGCTCCGAACGCTTGGTGGCGCAGCTTCGTAAAGAGCGTAAGGAAACTATCTATGTGGCAACCAAAGTCGGGCGGAGACTTGATCCGCATGTTGCAGGAAATTACAGCAGGACGAATCTCACATCCTTTGTTGAACGCAGTCTGGAAAATCTGAATACTGAAGCGCTTGATGTATTGCAGTTGCACTGTCCCCCGACCGAGGTTTATTATATGCCTGAGGTTTTTGGCATACTTGATGATCTGGTTAGCGCCGGCAAGCTGCGTTATTACGGTGTGAGTGTTGAAAAGGTGGAGGAAGCCCTTAAGGCTATTGAATATCCAAACGTTCAGACCGTCCAAATTGTTTTCAATATTTTTCGCCAACGCCCATCTGAAATATTATTCAACGAAGCAATGCGTCGTAAGGTTGGCATCCTGGCACGTGTGTCGCTTGCCAGCGGTTTGTTGACTGGCAAGCTGGCTCCACAATCAATGTTTGAGTCAACAGATCACCGCTCCTTCAACCGTGATGGCGAGGCTTTTGACCGCGGCGAAACTTTTTCCGGGGTGGATTATGAAACCGGGCTAAGTGCTGTTGATGAACTGCGCAAACTTGTCCCTCTAGGTTGGAGTATGCCTCAATTTGCCCTGCGTTGGATTTTAATGTTTGATGCAATTACCTGTGCAATTCCAGGTGCAAAAAACTCCGCCCAAGCTGAGGATAATATCAAATCTGTTGATATGCCCTTACTGAGTGCTGATACGCTTGAAAAAATCAATGATATATATGCTCGTAATATTCGTAAATTAGTGCATAACTATTGGTAGGCGATGGGAGTGTCTAATTTTGTGGGGTAACCAAAGCCCATTCTTTTGGACACTCCTTAGGTATCGGTTGTGATGAACTCGTGATAAAAACATCAACCTAATATAGTGGGGTGATATACAAGTTGTTTTTTTTAATTTAAAACCTGATTTTTAATCGTCAACGCGCTTACTTGAATGACAACTACATCATCGGGTTGTAAAGTGAAATCATTTGGTACGAGACATGTGCCTGTCATCAAAAAGACCCCCTGCAGAAAATCCAATTCGCGTGTGAGAAACTCAACCAGTTCGGGTAATGTCCGCTTCATGGTGGATGTGTTCGCTTCGCCTGTAAAGATCGTTTCGTTTGCCCGCCGAATTTGTAGTCGGATCGGAATATCTTTGAGCTCATCAGGTCCGCACAGGAAGATGTAATGTTCCAGCGCGCACGAGCCGTTATAAATTTTTGCCTGTGGCAGATACAACAGGTTCTCGCCTTCGATGTCGCGCGACGAAACATCGTTCCCCGCGCAATACCCCACAATCTCATTTTGTCGATTGATTACCAATACCATTTCGGGTTCAGGCACACTCCATTAGCTATCCTTGCGAATGCGGATCGTGCCTCCGCTGCCCTACACACGCCAACCAATTGACTTTGAAAAAATCTCAGGGCGTTCCGTCTCATAAACTTTTTGATACATATCTGCCTTGCCGAGGTCAGAAGGATTCCAGCCCATTGCCGCGTCCTGTGTCCAGCCGAAGACGTCTCCGCTTGGGCGTTGGTCAAGAAATCGGGTTGTAGAGCCAGGCGTCCCGTAGGACCTGAAGCGTGAGTCTTTACATCAAGATGGATGTATTCATTAGTTCCTGTCTATTACCCAAAAGAGGCAAATCTTAAATTATGTTGACTTTTTTGTAAGGGTGTGGAATAATGTCGGTATCGTTACCGGTATTGATACCGACATTTTTTCTTTTAGGAACATATGCAGCAGAAAAAGCGAGCAGTAACCATCCAGCAAGTAGCCAAAACAGCAGGAGTGTCTGTTTCTACTGTTTCACGCGTGTTGAATGGTAAAACTGACGTGGCGAGTGAAACTCAGATTCATATTCTGAAGGTGATTGGCGATTTGGGCTACACCTCGAATCTGGCGGCTCGCAGCATGCGCAGTCATAAGAAAAACCTGATCGGGCTGGTTGTGCCAGATATTGGTTTTCCATATTCAATTGAGGTTATGAAGGGCGTCAACCGAGCGATTGCAGAATCGAAATATGATCTGTTGGTCTATACAACGGGGGATATTCAGAAAAACGGCACAGCTTTACATGAACAGCATTATGTTTCCCTGTTGAATAACTCACTTACAGATGGGGTACTGATCGTCGCAACTGCGGCAAATGATTTCATTACAGATGCTCCCATTGTTGCTGTGGATCCCCACGTGGCAAATCCAAATTATCCATCGGTTCAGGGAATGAACTATCAGGGCACTTTGGAAGTAATGGATTATCTGATTGGTTTGGGCCATCGACGCATTGGTTTTATTAGCGGGCGCCCTGAAATTGGCAGTGCTAATCGGCGATTGGAAGGTTACCGAGATGCTTTGTTGAATGCTGGAATTGAGATTGATGAAGAACTAATCAAGCCTGGTGACTTTACCCAAAAAACCGCCCACACATATGCAACTCAACTGCTTAAATTCGAAAATCGGCCTACGGCGATATTTGCTGCGAATGACCAATCTGCGATTGGAGTTTTTCAGGCAGCGGAAGATCTTGGCATGAAGATTCCAGAGGATCTTTCAGTAGTAGGTTTTGATAACATATCTGAAGCGAAGTACCTGGGGCTTACAACCGTTGATCAGTTTCTTGAAAAAATGGGTTATGTTGCCATACAGATGCTTATTAAATTAATCAATAATGAGCCGCTTGAGCTTGAAATGCACAAAATGCAGACAAAGTTAGTTGTACGAACTTCCTGTCAAAAACTGATTCAATACACCTGAAATAACTGGGTGTAGTTTGGATCGTTTTGAATTATGCTGAACTCGTGCCTTTTATTGAACTCACGAGATAAGTAAGAATAGACATCAACTCGTTACTCATGTCTATCTAGTAAATTATGAGAATTATTTTACAAGGAGGTGCCGGGTAGAAGTGTGACCATATAATTATCAGGTGTCCAAAAATGGACGTCCGATATCATTTGATATCGGACGCCGTCGAGAAGAAGTCTACTCTCATGATCAGTGTCAAGCAGACTTCTAACTCAGAAATATACCATAATCAAAAAGGAGTAAGAAGATGAAACGTTTGTCGTTTGTTCTGTCATTTTTAGTAGCATTGAGTATGCTGCTTTCAGCCTGTGGTACCCCGGCTACTGAAGCCCCGGCTGCCGAGGCCCCTGCTGTAACTGAAGCGCCTGCAGCAGCAACCGAAGCACCCGCAGCTACGGAAAAAACTGTCCTCAATGTGTGGTCATTTACTACTGAAATCAACACCATGACCATTGCATTTGAAGGTAAACACCCTGATGTGACCGTTAAGTACACGTTGATCCCGATGACCAACGGCGAGTACCAGACCAAACTCAAAGCTGCCCTCGGAACTGCTGATGCTCCCGATGTGATCGCTTTGGAAGCCGCTTTTGTAAAAGAGTATGTTGAAGCTGATGATATCCTGGCTGACATCAGTGATTTGTTGCCCGCCGCTGAAGCTGCCAAGACTTACCCATCTGTGTTGGGTGTAGGTACAAACAACGGCGTTCTAAAAGCTTTATCCTATCAGGCAACTCCAGGCGCACTTTTCTATCGTCGCAGCCTTGCCAAGCAATACTTTGGCACCGATGACCCCGCTGAAATTCAGGCCTTACTTGCAGACCTCGATAAATTCAGTGCTGCTGCCGGTGTGATCAAAGAGAAATCTGGCGGCAATACCTATATGGTTGGTTCCAGTGGCGATTTCCAGAATCCATTTTTTGCCAACCGTGCTCAACCATGGATCGTAGACGGCGCACTTGTTGTTGACCCAATGGTGGAAAAATATGTTGCGATTGCCAAGCTCTTCCGCGACAATGGATACGAAGCTCAGGCAGCACAATGGGGTGAAGGTTGGTTTGCTGGTATGAATGATAGCTTGGTGGACGCCAATGGTACCCCCAAGCAGGTCTTCAGCTACTTCTTACCCACATGGGGTCTTCCCTATGTTTTGGCTCCAAACGCCAAGTCTGCTGATGGTGCTCATGACACAAGCGGCGATTGGGGTGTAATTACTGGACCACTTCCTTATCAATGGGGTGGTACTTGGGTAGGCGCAGTAAAAGGTACTCCAAACCTTGACCTTGCAAAAGAATTCATCACATTTGCTGCAATAGATGAGGAAAACCTCACCAATTGGGCAACGGGTGTATACACCAATGACTTCTTGAAAGCTATTGACCCCTCCGTTCCCGCTGATCAGAAGCAAGCCGCAGGTGACTTTGTCTCCAGCCAGGTTGTTGTCGACAAGATCACAGCATCATTTGATGATTCTGATCTCAGCAAATTCCTCGGTGGTCAAAATTCATATGGTGGCTTTGCTGCCGCTGCTCCTACCGTTAACTCTAAGTTGATGACCGGTTCTGACGATGCGATTCAGCGCGCGCTGAATGATCCAATTGCGCAATACCTCAATGGCGAAATTTCCATCGATGATATGTGGACAGCCTGGAAAGATGCGATCCGCGTTGAATTCCCGGATCTGACGATCAATTAATAACCTAAAATAGTACGAAAATGTGGGTCAGTGTATATTCAAAACACTGACCCACATGAAAATTAGGAGTAATAATGAATCTTGCCAGTTTTAAAAGAAATTACTACGGATATTTGTTTATCGCTCCGTTCGTTATTGCTTTTCTGATATTTGGTTTGTACCCGGTTTATAATACTGTGGCTCTCAGTTTTACTGACACTACGATCTTGAGCAAGACGTCGAATTTTATCGGTCTAAAAAATTTCGAACGCTTGTTTGCTGACGGCATATTCATGACGGCAGTAAAAAACACCTGGTTGATCTGGATCTTGAATTTTATTCCGCAGCTCGGGATTGCCATGCTGTTGTCGGTCTGGTTCACGAACTCGCGTTTAAATATAAAAGGGATAGGAATTTGGCGTGCCTTGTTCTTTTTGCCTAACTTATTAGTGCCAGCAGCAGTGGCCGCGCTATTTTTTAGTTTGTTTTCTTATTATGGGCCGGTTAATCAGTTCATGGTACGCGCTGGTTTTCTGTCTGAAGCAATGCAGTTTTTACAAAATGTGACGATTGCGCGTGTCCTGGTTATCTTTATTCAGTGGTGGATGTGGTTTGGGCAAACTATCATCATCTTGATGGCAGGCATGACTTCCATTCCCATTTCGCTTTATGAAGCTGCAATGGTGGATGGCGCAACTTCTTCTCAAATGTTCGGCCGTATCACACTGCCATTATTAAAGCCTATCCTCATCTATATTTTTGTCACCTCACTTGTGGGTGGCATGCAAATGTTTGACATTCCCTACTTGTTGACAGATGGCAGAGGTTCTCCAAGATCCTCTATTTTGACAAATAATATTTTGATGTATTTGAAATTTAGCAGCAGCAAAGGGCACATTGGCGCAGCTTCATCTGTTGGCGTTCTGGTCTTTATTATGACCTGTCTTTGTGCGCTTGCCATTTTTTATTTCCTAAGAGATAGAGATCAGTGACCTCAATAGATAGCAGGAGAAGATGCCATGTTCAATAACTACAAATTGAATACTAATATAATGCGTGTGCTTGTATATTTAGTCCTTACCATTCTGTTGGTTGTCACAATTGTTCCGATTTGGTTGTTGATTGTAAATGCGACCCGGTCAACTGTTGAAATTCAGCAGGGTATTTCCATCGTGCCAAGTACTCATGCTGTTGAAAACTATAACATTTTGCTGGGTAGAGGACTTAACCTAATAAAAGGATTTACAAACAGCCTCTTTCTGGCAGTTGCCTCCACTTTGGTAACCGTCTATTTTTCAATGCTGACAGCTTATGGTTTGGTTGTTTACAACTTCAAAGGTAAAGCCGCCTTTAACAACTTTATAGTGGTTTTAGTCATGATTCCCCTGCAGCTCTCGATTATTGGGTTTTATCAATACATGTCCAAGCTTGGGCTTACCGACAACTATGCAGCATTAATATTGCCGCTTATTGCAAATGCTGGGGCGGTATTCTTTGGAAAACAATATTTTGAGTCCATGGTTATGTATGACCTTATTGATGCTGCCAGGATCGACGGCGCAAGCGAGTTGGGCATCTTCCATAGAATTATGATGCCGCTGGCAGTTCCAGGTGCGGTCACTATGGGAATCTTCGCGTTTGTTTCATCATGGAATAATTTCTTCACGCCATTTATTATGATCTCGTCCAAGGAAAAATATACCTTGCCGATGCTGGTGCAGACCCTTCGAGGCGACGTGTATCGCACTGAATACGGTTCCATTTATTTAGGACTCGCTTTCACTGTTGTCCCGATCATTATTATCTACGCAATTTTCTCAAGATATATTGTCAGTGGTATTGCCATTGGTGCTGTGAAGGAATAATAACAGCCGATTTGTGTACTATAAATGCTTATTTTTATAAGCATATGGGGACGTTCGTGAGCAGACTTATAAAGATGTACAATGGTTCCGTCTGACAGACGTGAATGAGGGGGCTCCGTCCTAAAGCTGTTCGCGCTTAATTGAGATGTTTGGTTACTAAAAATAGCCATTCTCTATTTTCTCCTCTCCTCTTTAAATCCCCATCCTTATTAAGGATGGGGACAAAGGGAAAACTAAATCATTCCCTTGATAATCAATATCAAAAAGGGAAGGATGAAAAATTAGTAGGTCACTTTTTTTCTTAAGGAGTCTCTTATGTCTGACTATTCACCCAAGCCTGAAAATAAATTCACCTTCGGCCTGTGGACCGTGGGCAACACAGGACAGGACCCATTTGGACGTTCTGTTCGTGAGGCAAAATCGCCTGCCGATCTGGTTCGTTTACTTGGCGAAGTGGGCGCGTGGGGCGTCAACTTCCACGATAACGATCTAATACCGATCGACGCCACAGCGGCCGAAGTGGAAGCGATCAAAAAGGATTTCCGCAAGGCCCTCGCAGATACCGGCATTGTCGTTCCGATGGCGACTACAAATCTTTTCAGTGACCCAATCTTCAAGGACGGCGCATTTACATCAAATGATTCAAAAGTCCGCGCGTATGCATTACAGAAGACCATGAGTGCAATTGACCTCGGCGTGGAGTTCGGTGCAAAGATTTACGTCTTCTGGGGCGGACGCGAAGGCACAGAGTCCGATGCCACAAAAAACCCGATTGACGCCATCAAACGCTCGCGTGAAGCGATGAACTTCCTGTGCGAATATGTTAAAGATAAAAAATACGATCTGAAATTTGCTCTTGAAGCCAAGCCCAACGAACCGCGTGGCGATATTTACAACTCCACCACAGGGCACATGCTGGCGTTTATCAATACACTGGACCATCCCGAAATGGTAGGTGTGAATCCTGAAGTGGCGCATGAGAGCATGGCGGGACTTAACTTTGTCCATGGTGTCGCGCAGGCGCTTGAAGCAGGTAAATTATTCCACATTGACTTGAACGACCAGGCATTTGGCCGTTATGACCAGGATTACCGCTTTGGTGCAGTGAACCCAAAGAGTGCATTCTTCCTTGTGAAAATGCTTGAAGATAATAAATATGATTCCAGCCGTCACTTCGATGCGCATGCATACCGTACAGAGGATTACGAAGGTGTGAAAGACTTCGCCCGCGGCTGTATCCGCAATTATTTGATCCTCAAGGAAAAAGCCGCAAAATGGAATGCGGACAAGGATATCCAGGCTATTGTGGCAGAGATCAACGCCAATGACGGCTCAATGGAACAGTATTTTGGAAAGTATAGTTCTGCGAAGGCCAATGCGCTCAAAGCTCAGGCCTTCGACCGCTTGGCCATCAGTGCGCGCGGCTTGAAATATGAACGCCTCGATCAATTAACTATCGAAGTATTGCTCGGCGTCAGATAATTTAAGAAGTTTGATCGTAAAACAAAACTGAAAGTAAATAATAGGCAGATTAAATGTGTGGCAAGAGTTTCAAAATTGAAACTCTTGCCGTCACTATTATGTAATCGCGCCTGTAGACTTGACATTGCTTCAAAGGAGCGCTTCATGAGTAAGATCGCTACATCGGAAGAAAATTTGTATCTTGATACGTCCCGTCCATTTGACGAACGTGTAAAAGACTTGGTCGGACGGTTAACGCTTGATGAAAAAGTAAGCATGATGAATCATCCTGCGCAAGGTGTACCGCGCTTAAGCATCCCTGCGTACAACTATTGGAGTGAAGCGCTTCATGGTGTTGCTCGTAATGGACGTGCCACCGTATTCCCTCAGGCAATCGGCATGGCGGCTACATGGGATAGCAAGTTAATTCATCAAGTGGCTTCTGCGATTAGTGATGAGGGCCGTGCAAAATATCATGCCGCTTTACGCCGCAATGGATATACAGACCTGTATCAAGGATTGACCTTTTGGTCACCGAATGTAAATATTTTTCGTGATCCGCGTTGGGGACGTGGACAGGAAACCTGGGGCGAAGACCCGTTTTTTACCGGCGAAATGGCTTCCGCATTTGTGAGAGGTTTGCAGGGAGATGATCCAAAATATCTCAAAGCGGCGGCATGTGCCAAGCATTTTGCGGTGCATTCAGGGCCTGAGAAGGATCGTCACACATTCAATGCCATTGTCACCAAACGTGAGTTGTACGACACATATTTGCCCGCTTTCAAAAAGCTGGTAATGGATGCAAAGGTCGAATCAGTGATGGGCGCTTACAACCGTACATTGGATGAAGTCTGTTGTGCGAGCAAGCTGCTTCTTGAAGATATTCTGCGCGGCGAGTGGGGCTTTGAAGGGCATGTCGTGTCAGATTGTATGGCGCTCTCAGATTTTCATCTCAATCATAAGGTCACGAAAGATGCGGCTGAATCCGCCGCGCTGGCGTTACAGCATGGATGCGATCTCGGCTGCGATCACGTCTTTAGTGAAATCCCCGAAGCCATTTCACGCGGATTGATCACCGAAGCAGATGTCGATCGTTCTCTTGAGCGGACACTTGGTACTCGTTTTAAACTGGGCATGTTCGACCCCGCCGAAGATGTGCCGTTCACTTCCATCTCCACTGATGTGGTAGCTTGTGATGACCATCGAAAACTGGCCTATCGCACAGCAACTGAATCAGTGGTGCTGTTGAAGAATAAAGATAACATTCTCCCAATCAAACCTTCCACCAAAAAAATATTTGTCACTGGCCCTACCGCCACAAGCATGGAAGTGTTGCTCGGCAACTATTACGGTTTCAATAATCGGATGATCACCTTGCTCGAAGGTCTCGCTGGCCGCATCCCCGAGGGCATGGGTATGGAATATACATCGGGGGCAATGTTGAAACATCCAAGGGAAATTAAGGATACATGGGCGCCGGCTATGGCGCAGTTGGCAGATTTCGCAATCGTATGCGCTGGTCTCTCGTCATTTCTTGAAGGGGAAGAAGGCGAATCATTGCTCTCGCCAATGAATGGCGACCGTGATGATATTTCTCTGCCAGCTAGCCAGGTGAATTACATCAGAGAACTTGCGATACACGGCGTAAAGATTGTCCTCGTTGTTACGGGTGGCAGCCCCATAGCATTGGGTGAAGTTGAAGATATGGTCGATGCGATTCTTTTCGTTTGGTATCCGGGCATGGAAGGCGGTAAAGCAGTTGCAGATGTGTTGTTTGGTGATGTTTCGCCCTCTGGCAAACTTCCGTTGACCTTCCCTAAATCACTCGACCAATTGCCTGCATTTGATGATTACAGTATGAAGGGTCGCACTTATCGTTACATGACCGAAGAGCCGTTATATCCCTTTGGATTTGGGTTAAGTTATAGCCGCTTTGAATATTCAGATTTGAAAATAGATAACTCCGTACGCATCGGGGACTCACTCCCTTTTAGCTGTACCGTACGCAACAGCGGCGATCAGACTGCGGCGGAAGTTGCCCAGTTTTATCTGACAGATATCCAAGCCTCAAGCATTGTCCCCATTCATCATTTGATTGGCTTTGAAAGAGTGTCCCTTAAAGCAGGGGAGAGCCGAAACTTGAAATTTATATTGACGCCTGAGATGATGTCATTCTATAATGATGAAGGCATCCTAACTCTTGAATCCGGTGAATTCCAACTTGAAATCGGTGGATGTTCACCGGGTAAACGCGGGCAGGAATTGGGTGCATCAGTTCCATTAATTATATTGTTTGAGGTGAAGTAGGAATCAAGGAGATTCTCATGGCATTCATAAGAAAACTTGGAAGATCAGGGATCGAAATAAGCGCGTTGGGAATGGGGTGCTGGGCAATTGGTGGACCGTTTTGGTCTGGGGAGACGCCGAATGGCTGGGGTGAAGTGGATGATGACGAATCGATTCGCGCAATTCATATTGCGTTGGATTTGGGTGTGAATTTTTTCGACACTGCCAATGTGTACGGCGCGGGCCATAGTGAACGTGTGCTGGCGCGAGCTTTTTCAGGTAGACGCGATAAAGTTGTGATCGCGACTAAGTTCAATGCTGTTTTTGATGAGCAAACCCGTCAGGTTACTGGCTCTGATTCGTCTCCTGCGGGAATTCGCAAGGCGTGTGATGAGTCACTGCGCAGGCTTGCAACAGATTACATTGACTTATACCAGTTTCACGATAACGGATTTCCCGCTGATAAAGCAGTACCTGTCCGTGAGACCTTGGAAGAATTGGTGAAAGAAGGAAAAATCCGCGCGTATGGTTGGAGCACGGATTTTGCAGACCGCGCTGAAGTTTTCGCACAGGGGAAAAATTGCACCAGTATTCAACTTCAATTAAATGTGTTGGATGACAACAAAGAAGTGATTGCTTTGTGTGAAAAATATAATCTCGCAGCGATCAATCGCGGTCCGCTGGCGATGGGATTGTTGACCGGCAAATATGACGCGAACACAAAGCCATCTATGGACGATGTGCGCGGTGCGAAGAGTCCTGAGTGGATGAAATATTTCAAAGACGGCAAGCCTGGCCCTGAGTGGTTGAAGAAAATGGAAGCGGTGCGTGAAATACTTACGAGTGGTGGACGCACACTTGCGCAGGGAGCGATTGGCTGGCTGTGGACACACAGTGAACAAACGATTCCAATCCCAGGTTTTCGCACTGTGAAGCAAGTGGAAGAAAACTGTGGCGCTTTACAATTTGGAAAATTATCAGACCAGCAAATGAAACAGATCAGCGAAATATTATGACTTCAAAATACTTTCTTGGTATAGACACATCCACAACGTCCAGCAAGGCGTTGCTCATTGATGATAATGGTGAAGTGATCTCGGTGGCATCATCACCGCATACATTACAAACCCCCAGACCGTTGTGGTCGGAACAGAATCCACTGGAGTGGTGGGATGCGGTATCAGCCAGTATCAAGTCTGTTTTGGAAAAAGCAGCTATCGGCGGAGAAAAGATCGCTGCAATTGGATTGACGGGTCAAATGCACGGGCTGATATTACTCGATGAGGCTGGCAATGTTCTTCGCCCAGCCATCCTGTGGAATGACCAACGCACGCAGAGTCAGTGTGATGAGATACATCAAATTATTGGTAAAGAAAAATTTATTCAGATCACAGGAAATGTGGCGCTTACAGGTTTTACTGCGCCAAAAATTTTGTGGGTCAAAGAGAATGAACCTGAGATATTTTCGAAAGCGAAGCATGTGTTACTTCCCAAGGATTATATTCGCCTTAAGTTGACGGGCGGGTATGCGATGGATAAGGCAGACGGCGCAGGCACGGTGCTATTCGATTTGAAGGCGCGCGATTGGTCAGATGAAATTTTATCTGCACTTGATATCCCACGCACATGGATGCCGAAAACTTTTGAGGGGACGGAGTTCACTGGCTATGTGAGTGAAGAAGCTGCAAGACTCACTGGGTTGAAAGTGGGCACGCCTGTTGCAGCAGGCGGCGGCGATCAGGCAGCGGGCGCGGTGGGTATGGGCGTGGTTGAACCTGGTATTGTTGGGCTCACCGTTGGCACAAGCGGGGTTGTGTTTGCAACCACATCATCGGCGTTGATCGAACCCGAGGGACGTCTGCATGCGTTTTGTCATGCGATGCCCGGCATATGGCATTTCATGGGCGTGATGCTATCAGCCGCGGGAAGTTTGCAGTGGTATCGCGATACGCTCGCGGCCGATATGAGTTTTGATGATCTGTTGAAGGAAGCGGAGGCGATCCCTGCTGGCAGTGAAGGATTGCAATTCCTGCCGTATCTTTCTGGCGAACGAACGCCTCATCCTGACCCGTTGGCACGCGGCGCTTTCATTGGGTTGACTCTGCGCCACAGCCGCGCGCATATGACGCGTGCCGTGTTGGAAGGTGTGGCATTTGGTTTGAAAGATAGTTTTTCGTTGATTCAAAATGCAGGCTTGGATAGAATCACACAAATTCGCGCTTCGGGAGGTGGGACGAAGGGCAAGTTGTGGCGGCAAATCCTCGCATCTGTATTGGAAGCCGAGCTGGTTACAGTGAATACGACCGAAGGTGGCGCGTATGGCGCGGCCTTGCTCGCGGGAGTTGGCGCAGGCGCATGGAGTGATGTTGTATCCGCGTGTAAGTCATGTGTGAAGATTACGGGAAGCACCATGCCTGATCCATCACATTTGGATGTATATCGAAACGCTTATTCAATATATAAGAATTTGTATCCCGCACTTAAGTCTAGTTTTGCCAGGATGTGATTGATGTATATTTTATCTGTTTAGCTTTTGATAAAAATTTACGTCTGTCGGATTATTGGGTCAATGGGTAATTGTAGATAAAATGTGCTGCCAGGAAAATTGACTTCGTCGCATCCAGGACTTTCCACCCAGGTTTTTCCGCCATGCGCGCGTGCCACTCCGCGGACAATTGCCAGCCCCAAGCCTGGTCCGCCGCCTTTGAAGGATGTTTTTCCTGACGAGTGAACGGTCACATCGCCAACCTGGTAAAATTTTTCAAATACCAGATCGTGATGCTCTTTGTCCAATCCAATACCTGTATCTTTAATGACAATCTCAACACCGGGCAGGTTATTTTCCATCACGATTGGGTGTGACTCCAGGGTCACTTTGCCGCCATCTGGTGTGTATTTGATGGCGTTGACGATTAGATGATATAAGGCTTTTTGGATCAGGGTTGGGTCACCATTAACATTCGGTGTATCTGTGTCGTGTTCAAGGCATAACTCAATATTGCGCTCAGCGGCAGCTTTTAAAAAGTCGTTAGATATGTCTTTGATAACCCTTTTTACTGGCACAGGGACTGCTCGTATCTTGAAGGTTTCGTTATCAATGCGTGTGACATCCAGCATGGTGTTAACCACTCCATGCATACGGTCGGCACCTTTAGTAATGCCCTCGATTACCTCCCCGATGGTTTTATTTGCTTTTAGTTCGGGAAAGGAGCTGAGTACATTAACGAAGCCTTTAACAATAGTAAGGGGTGTGCGAAGTTCATGCGCGGCGACTTGAATAAATTCCAGTTTGTTGCGATCGAGTTGGCGCAATATTTTATTTGTGTTTTGCAGATCCTGTATCGCCATTTGATCATTGGCGTGCATACGGTCAAGGGTAGTGCGAATTATGTTGATAGCCATACTTGGGCTGCGACTAAGCATGGTACCAAAATCGCTTTTTCCCATTTCCAATACTGTGCATTCCGTTGTCGTGCGCACCGTTGCAGCACGGGGTGCGTTTTGGATCAAAGCCATCTCTCCAACCAAGTCGCCCTTACCGGCAACACGTAAAACACGCTCTCCATCCTGTTCACTGATATTTTTACTAATAACCGCATTGCCATCAGCGATGATATAAAAAATTTCTTCGTAAGCGCCCTCGTGACACAGAACGTGTTCGGGTGGATACGTACATACTTGTGTTAGGGCAGCCATCTCCTGCAGCTCATCATCCGCAAGACCATTAAATGCCAGACGCAAAAGAGAAATTTTATCGAAGAGCATTTCTTTGTTCATAAGGCAAAGTATATCCTTTACATGAACTGTTAATCATTGCTCTTGAATGATAATTTATTTGATGATAATTCTCCTCTTTCCGAAAAAGTGATACCTTTAATATTTATTCACGAATTGATAAGCGGCAAGACCAAATCAACCTGCTGTTTACCGGTTCTGCTATTTACTTGGTACGATTAGTATCATGAGCAGATAGACAAGGATGCCGGGTACGCCTCCAGGAATCAGCGCGATAAGGAATGCAATGCGAAACCAGAAAGTACTAATACCGAAAAATTCTGCGAGTCCACCGCATACACCTGCTACCATTCGATTGCGGGAAGAGCGTCGTAAAGATTGAGTTTGAGTTGTCATTTGAACCTCCAAATTAAATTGATTTCATAGAGATATACGCAGCATTTTGGAAATAGATGCAAGCCGTGATAGTTTGCAGAAAGCTTTTCTTAATTTTGTGAGGAAGTTGAAAAAATATGCGATTTTTCAAATTAACGGTATAGTCAGGAAATAACTATCATTACTAGTTGAGGTGTGAAAATGGCACTTAAATCTTTTTTAAAGCTAACCCCTGAATTTCGCGATTATATGTGGGGTGGTGACCGCTTACGCCCGGGATTTAACCCGACAGCAGAGGCTTGGGTGGTTTGGGAAAGTGATCGAATTGCAAATGGCGCCTTGGCTGGAAAAATACTTAGTGAAGTTGCTTCTGAATTTGGAGTGGCTTTGCTTGGCGAAAAGGCAGTTTCACGCACAGGGTCGCGATTTCCTTTGTTGATCAAGCTGCTAGACTGTGCCCAGTGGTTGTCTTTGCAGGTGCATCCCAATGACGAGCAAGCTATACGGTTGGAGGGTCCGAATCAATTCGGGAAAACAGAAGCCTGGCATGTTCTGGAAGCTCAATCGGATGCAAAGTTAATTGCTGGCGTAAAATCTGGCACTACTGAAGCCGAGCTGGCAGATTCGATTCACAATGGCACCGTTGCTGAATACTCGCAGTATGTTTCTGTTTCAACTGGAGATACCATCTTTATGTCTGCTGGTACATTACATGCATTAGGACCTGGTTTGCTGATCTATGAAGTCCAACAAACATCAGATTGGACGTATCGGGTTTATGATTGGGGGCGGCCTCAAACGGAGACACGCCGTTTACACATTGACAAGTCTATTCAGGTCACGCGGCCAGATTTCTCAGCACCTGTGATTCCGATGCCTGCGTTGCAAGAGGGGACAGCCAATTTATTGGTGCAATGTGACTATTTCACCCTGGAGTTGTTAGCAGCTTCTTCTCAGCCCATTCACTTTGATACGCATGGTGAAACCTTTCATGCAATTACTGTGATTGAAGGTAAAGTTCTGTTGCAAACCGCAGACGAACACGTTGAACTTGAGAAAATGCAGACCGCCCTTGTACCAGCGAGCTTGGGGGTATATGATTTTGTGCCTTTGGGAGATTGTCGTGCGTTAAGGTCTCGTGTGTAAAATAGCTAATGAATTAATTAGCTATGGCAAACAGGCACTTTAGATAGGCGCCTTCTTCGAATGTAATTGGATGATCGAGCGCATGAGTCGAGCGCTCGATTTCTGTTAATCGGCGGTTGGATTCTCTGGCTGATTGGTGAATAGTTTTGAAAAAAGATTCTGCATCAATGCGGCTGGAACAAGAGGCTTGTACTAAAACGCCGTCTGTATGTAGAACATCCAGCCCGAGATGGGTAAGTTTTTTGTAGGCAGCCATCCCCGCTGAGACTTGATTCTGATTTTGAGCGAACATGGGTGGGTCAATGATGACAAGGTCAAATAGTCTCTTTTCTAGCTTCATGCGGGCAAGGACTTCGAATGCATCGTCTGTAATGGTTTCATGGATTGCAGATTTTACTGTGGGGAACTGTTGGTTGTGTGAAAAATTATGAATGGCCGCTTGAATGGCTGGTGCGCTGAGATCCACACTGACAATTTGTTTGGCGCCGCCGCGCGCAGCATATACTGAGAACCCGCCTGTGTAGGCAAAAACATTGAGTACTGATTTCCCCTTGGATAAGTTTTCAACACGCGCGCGATTTTCACGTTGATCGAGAAAGAAGCCAGTCTTCTGTCCGTGGATTGGGTCACACTCAAAGGTGATGCCATTTTCCTGAAACAAAATCAGGTCTTCGGAAGGTTGACCCGAGAGCGTTATTCCGTCGCTGAGGCCGTGTAAAAAGTCGCTTTGTTTTGTAAGTGAACGGCTGAGGCGCAGGATGATTCGTTCAGATGGATTGGTTTGCAGCAACGCTGAAAAAAATTCTTTGAGGTGGGGAATCCATGCGGGGCTGTAAATTTTTACAACAAGTGTGTTTGCGTAGCGATCAATGATCAAACCCGGCAGACCATCATTTTCTCCGTGAACCAGCCGATAGCCATTTGTGGATTGCTGCAAGAGCGGTTTGCGAATCTGGTTGGCTGTGATTAATTTTGTATGGAACCAATCTGCATCAATGGCTGCAGGTTGACGGGACTGCAGAATGCGCACCCGTATAAAAGATGTGGGGTCATATAAACCAATTGCGATGAAACGGCGCTTGTTATCGAAAATAACGGCGAGGTCGCCGGGCGCGCCCGTGTGGCTTTGTTCGGTAATTGCCTGATCGAAGACCCAGGGATGTCCGTGGCGTAAGGCGCGTTCTGCGGGCGGGCTGATACGCAAGGCGATGCGTTTTGCGGCCGGGTTGGGGAGTTGAGATAAGAGGGAGTTGGAATTTATCATTTTATAAAAATCTTTATGCAAAGTATAACGCTAATTTTTATGGGCGATCGATGGATGGCCTGCAAAATTCAGGAAATTGCCCCTTGCAATTTCCTGAAAAAATGCTATGATTGTTTATGACTGATTAATGAGCGAATATGAGCGAATTTACCCCTACCCCTGAACGTCAAAAACAGATTTATTCCATGCTTACAAAGCTGGGCCGCTTAAGCGTGGCCGAGATCGTGGAACAATTTTCCATTAGTGAAGCCACGGCTCGCCGTGACCTTGAATCATTAACTGTGCAAGGGAAGGCGCAGCGTGTGCATGGCGGCGTGATCGCGCTGGAGCAGGCTCCGCCTGAGTTGCCGATCCTTGAGCGGGAAAGCGAACAGCCTGATGAAAAAGTTTTAATTGGCCGCGCGGTTGCGGCGCTTGTCTCAGATAAAGATACTATTTTTCTCAGTTCAGGCACAACCATTCTTGAAGTGGCGCGAAATCTTCGTAACCGCAAAGCGCTGACTGTGATCACCAATTCACTGCCCGTGATCAATGCCCTGGCTGGCTTGAAAGAAATTACGGTTATTTCATTGGGCGGCATGTTGCGTGAAAGTGAGCTTTCGTTTATTGGTCATATCACCGAGCAGGCTCTGGCCGAAGTCCGTGTGGATAAAGTCATCATGGGCGCGCGCGGTGTCAGCCTGAAACATGGATTGACCAATGATTATTTACAGGAAACATTGACCGACCGCGCCATCTTGAAGATCGGACGCGAGGTGATCATCGCGGCGGATCATACAAAAGTGAATCGAGTGTCTACTGCGCTTCTTGCCCCGCTGTCAATTGTTGACACCTTCGTGACAGATTCCAAGGCTGATAAAAAATTCCTGCAAGCCTTGAAGAAGCAGGATGTCAAAGTAATTGTTGCATGATATTTAATACGTTAAAAGTCAAAGGTCGAATGTAGTGATGCAAATATTTGACTTTCGACCTTTGACATTTGACCAAAGGATTCACAGGCATGAAACTTGAAAACTTTCGCCCGCAATCGAAACTGGTCACCAAAACAACGTTGGTGACCAAACCGAAGTTCCCAGTCATTGACGCGCACAATCATCTCGCTGAACCATTCGGCGGCGGCTGGGACAAGAAGCCATTGAGCGAGTTGCTTGATCTGCTTGATGAAGCAGGTGTGACTTATTACGTTGACCTCGATGGCGGCTGGGGCGAAGATATTCTGTATCGCCACTTGAATTATTTCAAAGCCAACGCGCCTGAACGATTTCAAATCTTCGGCGGGGTAGATTGGTCGAAGTGGGAAAGCATGGGCGATGGATTCGCTGAATGGGCGGCTGGCAGGCTCAAGGTCCAGAAAAATGCGGGCGCGCAAGGGTTGAAAATCTGGAAACCGTTTGGGCTGCACGTTAAAGATCATAAGGGGCAATTGGTCAAAGTGGATGATGCGCGTTTAAATCCAATTTGGGAAATGGCGGGCGAACTTGGTTTGCCTGTGATGATCCATGTGGCTGACCCGGTTGCGTTTTTTGACCCCATCGATGAAACCAACGAGCGCTGGGAGGAGATTGATGAGAACCCTGATTGGGCGTTTATGAGTCCACCGTTTCCTTCGTTTATGGATATTATGAATGGTTTTTTTAACCTCGTAAAGCGAAATGCCCAAACAACTTTTATTGGCGCGCATGTAGGTTGTTATGGGGAAAACCTGGACTGGGTTGGGCAGATGCTGGATGCTTGCCCAAACTATTACATTGATTTTTCTGCGCGTCTGGGCGAGCTTGGAAGGCAGCCCTACTCGGCGCGGAAATTTTTTATTCAATATCAGAATCGTATTTTATTTGGCACAGATGCCAGCCCTGATTTGGATGCATACCGTTTGTTTTATCGCTTCCTTGAGACAGACGACGAGTATTTTAATTACAACACGGGCGAAGTGCCGGGGCAGGGGCGCTGGTATGTACATGGCATGTATTTGCCAGACGATATATTGGAAAAAATTTATTATAAAAATGCAATGAAGGCATTGAAAATCTGACGATAGACCGCAGACCATTGACCGCAAGCTCATAGTCAGTGGTCTGTCGTCTACAGTCAAAACGTGGACTATAAAATTATGAAACTACAAAATTACCACACATACAACGAAATCAAATCGCAGACTGATGCCTGGGCGCAGGCATTGGATGTGGCATCCGCTTCGAACCTGCCGAAAGCGTGTGACTACGACCAGGTCATTTTCACAGGCTGCGGCTCGACGTATTACCTGTCACAGTCTGCTGCGGCGATGTATCAGGAGTTGACTGGGCGCGCGGCGCGGGCTGTGCCTGGCGGTGAGTTGTTGTTAAATTCGCAGACGGTTTTATCAAATCAAAAAACATTGTTGGTTGCCATTAGCCGTTCCGGGACAACAACGGAAACGGTGAAGGCGGTTGAGAAATTCAAAACCGAGAGACACGGAGATATAGTTGTCATCACAAATTATGATGAAGTCCTTTCACGTATGGCGGATGTAAATATCGTGATCGACAAAGGACAGGAAGAATCTGTGGCACAGACTCGTTCGTTCGCTTCGATGTATGTGGCGGTGACGGCGCTTTGTGCAAAGATGGCGGGGCGAGGGGATTTGATTGAGGCGATGAAGAAGTTACCAGAGATTGGTAATTTGATAATGAGTAAATATGAATCTTTTGCCAAAGAGCTTGGCGAGAATTTGGATTTCGACCGTTTTTATTTCCTGGGTTCAGGGATTCGCTATGGACTTGCCTGCGAAGTGAATCTCAAAATGAAAGAGATGACGCTGACCCACAGCGAGCCGTTTCATTTTCTTGAATTCCGTCATGGGCCGATGAGTATGGTTGGAGCTTCGTCCATGGTCTGCGGTCTATTGTCAGATTCGAACCGAATCCACGAGGCGAAGGTATTGTCAGAGATGAAAATGCTTGGGGGAACAGCGGCAAGTTTCGGCGAGTCTGATGCGGATGTGTGCTTTGAGTCAAATATCCCTGAGAGTGTGCGCGGCGTTTTGTATCTACCCGTTCTGCAATTGATGTCGTTCTATCGTTCGCTCGCTAAAGGTTTGAATCCCGACTGCCCAACTAATTTAACAGCGGTCGTGAAATTAGATTTCTAGTCAAAGGAGAGAAATATGAAAAAAATATTGTTCGTACTTGTGCTGGTGAGTCTGCTGCTTGCCGCGTGTGGTGGAGGTGCAACGCAGGCACCAGCTGCTGGCGCTGAGAAAATTGAAATCCGCGTGTGGGGACATCAGGCACCTGCTTTCAATGAAGCCGATCAGGCGATCTTCGATGAATTCATGAAGCAGAATCCGAATGTAACCATCAAGTATGAAACCTTTCCGTGGGATGTGTTCATTCAAACCATTCAGACTTCTTTGCCCGCTGGCAACACTGCCGATGTAATCTTGATCCCTGGCGGATACACCTGTCGTTATGCAACTGGTGGACAATTGCTCGAAGCGCCCGCCGATGTGATGACACTTGATCAGGCAAAAGAAACCTATTATGCCGCCCCGCTTGGCGGACAGACTTGCGATGGGAAGTTATATGGTTTTCCCGCCGAGTACAACATTGAATACGGTGGCGCGTATGTGAACCCTGCTTTGTTCAAAGCTGTTGGTCTTGCTTATCCACCCAAGTGGGATACCTGGGACGCAATGATTGCCGATGCCCAGAAGTTGACGACCAGTGGTTCCGATGGCGTGATGACGGTTGCTGGTTTGCATTACACCAACAACGATCAATTATTTACTTATTTTCTGGCCGGCATACTTGAGCAGGGCGGTACCTATTTCGCCGAATATGGAAAGCATTTCAATTTCAATTCTCCTGAAGCTATCGCCACCATTCAAAAATTAATGGACATGGCGCAAAAGGACAAAGTTGTTGACCCGATCATCTTTAACGCTGAAAGTGAATGGACGGGTGAGTCGTTTGCGCAAGGTCATACCGCCATTGGCATTCTTGGTTCCTGGTACGCAGGTGATGCCAAACTGGCACACCCCGAATTAAAATTTGACTATGTTACTTTGCCGCCGATGATGGGCAATGAATATAAATTTACTTCGGTGGGCGGCTGGGGCTATGTGGTGGGCAAGAGCACAAAACATGCCGATATTGCCTGGAAACTGGCTGCATTCCTCGGTGCAAATCAGACAAATGTATTTGCATTCAATTCCACTTCGGGCACTATCCCTGCTATGAAGGTGGTTGCTGCCGACCCGAAATTATTGGAAGCTAATCCATTCGTGGCTGCTGCTTTGCCGCTTTTGGATTATGGTCAATACCAAGGCAACCTGACCGATTCAGATCAGTTATCGTATCAGATCATCTACCCTGATATTTTGGCCGCTATTCAAGGATCAGCATCTGCCAAAGAGACAGCGGAAAAAATTAATACCGAAGCCAATGCAATGGTGGACGCAAGCAAATAGCGGGATTGTTGAGGGGCAACGTTAACGCTGCCCCTCAACAAAATTTATATAATGCCCACGGTCACAAATTGTGCTTTTCAGAAATGGGAAATCACAATTTGTGACCGCACTGGGTATACTGAACTGTGGAGCTGCCCTATGGCTTTAACTCTTCCCAAATTTCTCCAGCCTGGAAAACAAGGCGCTCTGATGGCGAGGCAACGCCGCTTCGCTTATACCAGCCTTGCGCCGATTCTGCTTTACATGGGACTATTTTCTTTATTCCCAATCGTTTGGGCGGCAGTGATGAGCTTTTTCAGTTATACGCCCATCCGCGTGGGAAGTGGATTTCTTGGTCTTGGCGGCGCCAACCCTTTTGTTGGGATCGGTAATTTTATCGAGCTGGCAGCAGGGACATCCAAACAGGCAGTGGTATTTCGTATGTCTGTCAAAAACACTTTTATGTTCACTGCCTTCGTATTACCGCTTAATCTCCTCATTACCCTGCCTTTGGCAGTTTTATTGGAATCGATCGGAGATAAATTTCGAACACTCTTTCGTGCCATTTATTTTCTTCCAACGATTAGTTCTTCGGTAGCGGTTACCGTTATTTGGGCGTACATGTATGCGCCTGGCTGGGGCTTGCTCAGTCAAATAATGAAATTCATTCATCTCGTACCTCCCAAATCATGGCTGCAAGACCCAACCGCAATTTACTTTGGCGTGCCGCTGGCGATGATCGCCGTTGTAGTTGCGCACGTCTGGCAAGATTTCGGTTACAACCTTGTGATCTTTGTTGCCGCCTTGCAAAGTATTCCAAAGTCTTTGCGCGAGGCTGCCCGTATTGACGGTGCAAACGTCATGCAGGAATTTTTATATGTGGTTGTGCCGCTTCTTAGCCGTACGATTTTGCTATCTTCGGTATTAACGGTGCTGTCTTCCTTGCAGGTCTTCGTTATTTTTCAATTACTTTCCCGCGGCGGACCGCAATTTCAAACAACGACCATGGTTTTAAGTATCTATGACAATGCGTTTCGATTTGCAAATAACCTTGGCCTGGCATCTGCCATGTCCATGATCTTATTTATGATCATCCTTACATTAACTGTGATTCAATTCCGCGTTCTGCGAACAGAGTGGGAGTATTAATATGGAATCGAACATAAAAAAGACCCCACTCTGGATCCTTGGCAGATCGGGCACCTACATTATTTTGATTGTCGGCCTGATCGCAACCTTGCTCCCATTTGCCTATATCGCCATCTCATCTTTCAAATCTGAAGCGGAGTTAAGCAAGACCCCGCCAACATTTTTCCCTGTTGAACCAACTGCCAAACATTATGTAAAAATTCTCACGGATAAAGATATTCCGCTTGGCCACATCCTCGGCAACTCCGTCTTTGTTGCCGTCGCGCGCGTGTTGATCACACTTTTTACAAGTTCCTTTGCAGGTTATATTTTTGCCAAGTATCATTTTCGCGGTAAAGACCTGGCTTTTGGTGTTGTGCTGATCCAGATCATGATTCCATTTCAAGTGGTCATGATCCCAAACTATTTACTGATCGTAAAGTTTGGCCTAATCGATTCATTATGGGCGCTGATCGTTCCCGCCATGGTGGATGCGTATGGCATCTTCATGATGAAACAATTTATAGAAGCCATGCCAAGCGAATTGATGGACGCCGCCCGCATCGACGGCGCATCTGAGTTTGGTATTTATACCAAGATCATTCTTCCGCAAATGGGTCCGCCATTGGCTTCATTGGGCATCTTCACTTTCATGGGCGTCTGGAACGATTACCTGTGGCCGCTCATTGTGCTCACGTCGCCAGAAAAACGCACTATTCCGCTGTTGCTGGTTTGGTTCAACACACAGCATTCCTCCAATCAAGGCCTCACCCTCGCCGCATCCATGCTCACACTGCTTCCCATTTTCCTTGTCTACGTTTTCCTGCAACGCTGGATCGTAGACCAAGCGACATCCTCGGCATTCAAATAATATGCGACGCTTCATTGCCATCTTCCTTCTTTCCTCTTTTCTTATGGGATGTCAACCCGCTTCCTCCTCGCCCGAGCCTGCTCCCATCGAGCATACATATGTTTACTCTGAAGAATCGATTCTCAACCCTGAGCGCGGATTTTTTTCTCCATATGATTTGCCTGGCCCTGTGGGTTTTAGCCCTCTGCGTGCAACGGGCAATACCCTTGTTCACGTGGATGTTCGCTTGGATCATTGGCGCGAAACTGATATTCCGCAAGATGTACTTGCTGGCTTGAACACCAACTTCGCTGATATGCGCGACGCAGGAATTAAAGCCATTGTCCGTTTTGTTTACAATATTGGTCCCTACCCAGATACTGAGCCTGATGCCAGCAAGCAACAAATCCTGCGCCATATCGAGCAATTAACTCCGCTCCTGCAAAACAACGCGGATGTTATCGCATGGATGGAAGCGGGCTTTGTCGGTGCATGGGGTGAGTGGCATACGTCCACACATGGATTGGATAACATCAAGGATAAACAGGAAATTCTATTTGCATTGCTCAAAGCCCTACCGAAAACACGGACAATTCAAGTACGTTACCCTGCTAATATTATCGAGATGTTTCCCAGTGTTCTCACTGAAACTCAAGCCTTCGACGGTTCAAACCAGGCTCGCGTTGCATATCATAATGATTGCTTTCTCTCCAGTGACACCGATGTTGGAACTTATGAACGAGATGGCACAAATACGATCAAACGTGACCAGGCTTATCTCGCTGAGTTGACACGTTTTACACCAATGAGCGGCGAATCGTGTGCGCCTAATCCGCCGCGTTCTGAGTGTGCAAGTGCCTTACAGGAAATGACATTGCTTCATTTCTCTGCGATCAGTGAAGCCTTTAACAAAATCATTCTACGCAGCTGGACAACTGGCGGCTGTATGGATGAGATTAACAATCGTCTGGGTTATCGCTTTTTTCTGACAGAGGTTGATTTTAATGAGCAGGTTCGCCCTGGTGGATTGCTGAATCTCACTGTTCATGTTAATAACATCGGTTTTGCTTCCATCATCAATGAGCACCCTCTTTATGTTGTTCTCGCAGGGCAAGGGGATACTCCGCCTTACAAAGTTCAACTCGATATTGACCCTCGCCATTGGGAACCAGGAAGAACCCAGCTTCATATTCAATTACATGTTCCGTCTAATGCAGTGGATGGTGAATATCAGCTTGCGTTGTGGCTTCCCGATGGATATGAGTCTCTGCAAAACAATCCGCTGTATGCGATTCAGTTTGCCAATGAAAATGTTTGGGATGAAGCGACGGGACTCAATGTGTTGGGAAATCTATCCATAATGAAATCAGCCAGCGGGACGTATGAGCGCGGCAAAGATTTCACCGTCATATCTGCGGAGTCGGAGATCATCAAATGACTGATCTTCAAATCCGCTTTGTCCGTCATGCAGAAATAACTCCAAAGCTCCGTGTTGATATTGACGCATTGGATAAACTCGCCTTTACAGACGATGGCGATAATGAGATTCCTGAATTCGCCAGCATTCACTGGGCAACGCCTGATTGGATGGCATTGGGATTTTTGAACAATGAACTTGTTACGCAATTATGTTTACCCAAACGTGAAATCAATGTTGGCGCTGAAAAAGTTTGGGTGGCGGGCATTGGCGGTATGGCAGCTCATCCGAAATTTCAACACAAGGGATATGGCTCGGCATTGCTTGCCGCTGCAGAAGCATATATGCGTGATGAAATTCAAGTCCCGTTTGGTTTGCTGATATGCGCTGACGAGACTCGTCCATTCTATAAACTTGCCCGCTGGCAAATCGCTGGAGATAAGCTTTTCTATGAACAAGATAATCAGCGGCGGGTGTTGCAAACATGCGTAATGATTCTTTCGCTGGACAATCTGCCGTGGCCCGCAGGTGAAATTGATTTATGCGGTTCACCATGGTAATTAAACCAAAAGCAATGCAATTATCAAGTGACTTAAAACCTGACACTTGGAACTTGATACCTGAAACTCTACACTAGGAGAACAACATGACAAAAATCACTTTCATCGGCGCAGGCAGTTTGGGCTTCACAGGCGAACTCGTGCGCGACATCCTCACCTTCCCGCTCTTGGAAGATGCCACAATATCATTGATGGATATTCACCCAGGCAGACTCGAATGGGCCAAAAAGGGAGTTGAAAAACTAATCAAGGCTGGCAATCGTCCCGCAAAAGTGGAGGCGACGCTTGATCGGGCTGAAGCGCTCAAAGGCGCAGATGTCGTATTGACCACGATCCTCGCAGGCTCAACGGACGTTTGGCGGCACGATATTGAGATCCCCAAAAAATATGGCGTGGATATCAACGTCGGCGATACGCGCGGACCGAGTGGCATCTTTCGCTTTCTGCGCACGATCAATCCGATGATGGACATCGTCCGTGATATGGAAAAATATTGTCCCAATGCCATTCTATTAAATTACACCAATCCAATGGCAATGTTATGCGCGTCACTACAACGCCAATCATTTATTCCTGTGACAGGGTTATGTCATTCCGTACAAGGCACAGCGATGATGCTCGCCGAATGGATCGGTGCGCCGTTCAACGAAATTGATTATGTCTGCGCGGGCATCAATCATCAGGCATGGTATCTCGAATATAAATGGAACGGCAAGGATGCGTATCCACTCATCCATAAAGCAATTACCGAGCGGCCTGAAATTTACAATCACGAACAGGTCCGCAATGAGATGTATCTTGCGATTGGCAAGTATGTCACCGAGTCCAGCGGACATAATTCCGAATACAACGCATGGTTCCGCAAACGCCCCGACCTGATTGAAAAATATTGCAAAGATGGCACAGGTTGGAATCCTGGCGAGTATGCCTACATCTTAAAAGAATATCAACACAATGAAGCCACCTGGCAGGATCAAGTCAAGGAACGTCTTGCTGAAAAAATAACCGATGAAGATTTGCAGCGTCAACATGAATATGCCGCATATATTATCAACGCGCTTAAAGGCGGCGATATGTTCAAATTCAACGGCAACGTGCGCAATACGAATCTCATCACCAACCTTCCGCAAGGCGCGTGCGTTGAAGTGCCTGTTGTAGTCGATAAGGCTGGCTTCCATCCCATTCATGTCGGCGCACTGCCTGCCGAAACCGCGTTGCTCACACAGCTTTCCAGCGGCATCGAAGAAATGGCGATCACGGGCTCCATCGCAGGCGACCCTACCATGATCTATCGCGCCATTGCACATGATCCACTCACTTCGGCGGTCTTATCGCTTGCCGAGATTCGCCAAATGACCAACGAGATGTTCGCGCAGCACAAAGAATATTTACCGCAATTCAAAACGCACAATGTCTAACGTCAAAGGTCAAAAGTCATCATGCACAAATTGACATTCAACCTTCGACTTTTGACGATCTTCTTTCTTCTTGCATCTTTTTTAATAGGATGTGAACCCGCTTCCAACTCACCGACACCTGCTCCTGTTTCGACGGAGGACTCAACTCTCATGCCTTCTCCTGTATCTCCTTCCAAAGATTGGTGGCGTCCCTCCGTAGGACTCACCTGGCAATGGCAAATCGGCGACATGGATATTGATACATCCATCAAAGCCGATGTTTACGATGTCGATTTATACGTTGACCAATCCGTCATTGATGAACTCCACGCCAAGGGACGCAAGGTCATTTGCTATATCAGTGTTGGTTCTTACGAAGATTGGCGGCCAGACAAAGATCAATTTCCAGCAGAAGTACTCGGTAGAGATTACGATGGCTGGGCGGGTGAAAAATGGCTGGATATCCGCCGAATTGACATGCTTGCGCCGATCATGCTCGCCCGTTTGGATTTATGCAAATCCAAAGGCTTTGATGCGTTGGAACCTGACAATATGGAAATCTATACCAACGATACAGGTTTTCCGTTGACCTATCAAGATCAATTGAAATTTGCCATTTGGCTTGCTGATAAAGCCCACAAACGCGGACTCGCCATTGGGCAAAAGAATGCTTCCGATCAAGTCACTGACCTCGTGGATGTCTACGATTTCGCCATCACCGAAGATTATTTTTACTACAACGATGCGGAATCCATGCTGCCATACATCAAAGCAGGCAAACCTGTCTTCGCCGCCGAATATACCGACCTGCCTGGAGATTTTGCTGCCTTTTGCGAAAAATCTAAAGACTTGAAATTTAGTATCATCCTAAAAAATCGCGGACTGGATGCATGGCTGCAAACCTGTCCGTAATGAACGTTGAAAGTCAAAGGTCAACCGACTTTCGTCCTTCGACCTTTGACGCACTTGAAACTTGGAACCCAACACATGAAAAATATCTCCATCGGAAAATTACATGGACTACAACAAATCTCCTCCCAGCGTGGCACATTCACAGCGCTTGCATTGGACCACCGTCAAAATTTACGCAAGGCGAATCCCGCCTTCGTTGATGATGCTGAACTCTCGCGTTTCAAAACAGATGTAACTGCCGCGCTTGCGCATAGGTCAACGGCTGTGCTGCTTGACCCCGAAGTCTCTGCTGCGCAAGCCATTGCAGCGCGAGCTATTCCAAATAGTGTTGGTCTGGTCGTTGCGGTTGAATCCACGGGCTATGCGGGTGATGCAACTGCGCGTCAAGCGCAAATTATCCCTGGCTGGTCTGTGGAAAAAGCAAAGCGCATGGGAGCAAGTGCCATCAAGTTGCTGGTCTATTACCATCCTGATTCACCCACTGCTCCTGAAATTGAATCTTTCACCAAAAACATTGTAGATGAATGCAGACAGCATGATCTCATTCTTATGCTTGAACCGCTTTCGTATTCATTGGATGAAAACAAAAAACTTTCATCCGAAGAGAAAAGATATGTCGTGGTTGAAACTGCGAGGCGATTAACTCTATTAGGCGCGGATATTCTCAAAGCAGAGTTTCCACTCGACGTAACTGAATCAGACCAAACGTTATGGAAAGATGCGTGTGAAGAAATCTCTGCCGCATCCATTGCCCCGTGGATTCTTTTATCGGCGGCTGTCGATTACGAAACCTTTGTCCAACAGGTTGTGGTTGCATGCAACGCAGGCGCAAGCGGCATTGCTGTGGGGCGCGCTGTTTGGAAGGAAGCAGTCACGATGAGCAGTGGTGAGCGTATCAAGTTTTTACGAACCACTGGGCGCCAAAGAATTTCACGACTCACATCCTTGTGTCACGCCCTTGCAAAACCCTACACCGATTTTTATACTGCTGATGCGCCGTTTGATTGGTATAAGAATTACTGATGTTTGATATTCTCGTTGCTGGCGAAATTAACCCTGATTTGATTCTTTCAGGAAATGTTGTGCCTGAATTTGGTCAGGTTGAAAAGCTTGTAGATAACACAACTCTTGTCGTTGGTTCGTCGTCTGCAATATTTGCGTGCGGCGCGGCGCGGCTTGGGTTAAAGGTTGCATTTATTGGAGTTTGCGGCGATGATGTCTTTGGCCGCTTTATGTTGGATGAAATGTCAAAGCGGAATGTGGATGTCAGCAACGTGATCGTTCACTCAAGCGGGCAGACTGGACTCAGTGTCATTCTGAATCATCAGTCTGACAGAGCAATTCTGACTTATCCCGGCCTGATTGCTGACCTGCAAGTATCAAATATCCCCGGCAGTTTGCTTCGTCAATCCCGTCACCTGCATGTTGCGTCTTATTTTTTGCAAACCAAACTTCAACCTGATTTACCCATATTATTTCAACGCGCACATTCACTGCGATTAACCACTTCGCTCGATACGAATTATGATCCATCTGAAAAATGGTTTGGTTTTGATGAATTGCTTTCAGTTACAGATGTATTTCTTCCAAATAAAACTGAAGCACTTTCAATTACAAAGACAAATAACGTTGAACTTGCATCAAGACAACTTGCAAGTAAAACCAAACTTGTTGTCACCAAGCTCGGCGCGGAAGGTGCGTTGGCTTGCAAAGATGGTGAATTGATTTACTCCCGATCAATTCCTGTCAACTTGATTGATACTATTGGTGCAGGCGACTCGTTTGATGTAGGTTTTATGTATGGCTATTTGAATAGTTGGAAAATTGAAAAGTCATTACGATTAGCTTGTGTATGCGGAGCGCTGTCCACTCAAAAAGCGGGCGGAACTGAAGGGCAGCCAACGCTGGAGCGGGCGATTAAATATGTGCTGACTCCTCCTTAAACCCCAGGGCGATTGCATCTAATTGCCAGCGGTAAGGACTTTGATCAGGTAATCTTCCTTCCAACCTGCCTGAAGTTGTTTGGCATGGATGCCACCTTT